>NZ_CP059200.1:40285-384656 GCF_014251755.1 Blattabacterium cuenoti
ATAGGGACCCCTGAATGTTTCGATATGATTTCATAAAGCTCTTTTTTCAATTTTAACATTTCTCGAACTGTTATTTCAATATCTGAAGCTTGACCTTGTGTTGCTCCTATAGGTTGATGAATCATAATTCTAGAATGTTTCAATGCTGATCTTTTACTTTTAACTCCTGCACAAAGTAAAACAGCGGCCATAGATGCAGCCATTCCCGTGCAAATAGTTGCTATATCCGGTTCTACAATTTGCATTGTATCATATATTCCTAATCCAGCATAAACATCTCCTCCTGGAGAATTAATATATATTTGTATATCCTTCATAGAATCTACAGATTGTAAAAATAATAGTTGAGCTTGCACTATGTTTGCAACTTGATCTTCTATTGAAGTTCCTAAAAAAATGACGCGATCCATCATTAAACGAGAAAAAACATCCATTTGAGCTACATTTAATTTTCTTTCTTCAACAATATAAGGAGTCATGGATTTAATATAATTATTCATTGTTAAACTACTAATTCTCTTATGTTTTTTTGCATATAGCATAAACTCTTCTGATTTTTTATGACAATCCATTTTTTTGAAATTGAAAATTTCATCAAAGTTACTTTCTTCTATGTAAAATTTTGTAAAAAAAAGTTTATACATGCAGAAAAAATACAGAAATTAGAAATTTTTAATCTTAAAACATATTGATTTTGTACAGAAAACTAGTAATACAAACAATTATATACTCTATAGGATTTGTATTTCCTAGAATTGTGAATTATGTTTTTTTAAAATTTTTTACTGTTTTTTTTAAAAGAGAAGAATTCTCTCTTTATACAGATATGTATGCATTATCTTTCATCGTTATAGGATTTCTTTCTTTTGGATTAGAAAATACCTACTTTAGATTTTTATATAAAAAAAATTATAACAAAGAAATTGTTTTTTCAACGGGAGTTATAATACAATTGTTGATTAGTTCTTTTTTTTTGGTAATTTCTATAATTTTAATAAAGTATTTATCTTTCATTGCTGGATATCATCATCATTCAGAATATTTTTTCATGTTTTTTTTTATTATCTTTTTTGATACAATTTGTGTTCTTCCTATGGCTTGGCTTCGTGCAAATGATAAACCTGTACAATATTCTACAATAAGTATTGTAAATATATTAATACAATCATTTCTAATGATATATTTATTTTTTTATTCTGATAATATTTTTTATGGTAAAAATACTTTCTTTTTTTTCATTTTTAGATGGATTAGTTCTTTTACAGATAAAATAGGTTATATATTTTTTTCGAATATGATCTCTTCTTTACTAAATTTATTTTTAGTACTTCCTATTCTTTTGAAAAAAGTAACTATAAAAAAATTTAATAAAAATCTGGCTATCAAAATGATAAATTATGGAATTCCTATTATGATAGGAACTATAGCTTTTTCTATTAATGAAAATTTAGATAAAATTTTGATTAAAAGATGGGTTTCAGATGAAATAAATGGATCTTATTCAGCTTGTTATAAAATCGCCTCTTTCATGAGTTTGTATCTTAGAATTTTTAGATTAGGAATTGAACCTTTTTTTTTTAGAAAATCTAAAGATTCCGATGCAATATATTTTTATGAAGAAATCATTTATATGTTTATTTTATTGGGATTAATTTTTTATGTGTTAATATGTGGAAATATTAACATATTTATGGAATTTTTAATTGATAAAAAATATCATGTAGCTATTCCCATTATTCCCATAATAATGATGGGAAATCTTTTTTTGGGAATTTATACGAATTTATCCATCTTTTATAAGATTATAGATAAACCTATTATTGGAACTTATATCTCATTAATTGGTGTATTGATTACTTTTTTATTTAATGCTATTTTTATTTTTATTTCTACTGATAACAGTTTTATGATTCCGGCTTGGGGTACTTTTACGTCTTATGGATTTATGCTCATAGTTTTATATTTTTGGGGAAAAAAACAGTTTTTACAATTTTGTAATAAAAAAATTAAAAATATTATAATGCATTTTTTATTTGCACTTTTTATCGTATTTATGATAAAAAAAGAAATGGAATTAAGCTTTTTATTACAATTTTTATATCTAATAATTATTTTTTTTTTAGAGAAAAAAAGATTGTCCAATTTAATCAAATAAAAATAAATTTTGCATAAAAAAATATATCGATCCACTTTAGTTTCCAGTATAAGAAGACCTGTTGAAATCAATTTTTTGAAAAGAAAATTGATTTCAACAGGTCTTCTTATTTATGAAAAACCTAGATGTTCTTTTTTTTTTAAAAAAAAAATGATAGAATCTATTTGTATCATTCATCTTACAAAAAAAAAAGAACATCCATTCTATAATGAAATTCAAATCATTGTAATAAACGTTTTTTCTGAAAAAAGAAATATAATCATTAAACCCAATGAAGAATTAGGAATATTAGATATCGTTACAGATGTTAAAATAAAATGGAAAAAATGTTCTATTTTAAATAAAAGTGTAAGAGGAAATAATAGTTTTGGAAGCACTGGAATATTATAATAAATAAAAACAAATAAAAAAATAATATGAAAATTATAATCCCCATGGCGGGAAAAGGATCACGTCTTTTTCCACATACTTTAAATACTCCTAAACCATTGATACATATTGCAGGAAAAACAATTTTAAGAAGACTGTTGGAAAATTTATCCAAACTTATTCAAGTTTTTTCTATACAAGAGATAATTTTTATTTTAGGAAACTTTGGAAATCAAGTAGAAAAACAATTAATACGTCTATCTCATGATATGAAAATTCATCCTATTATATATTATCAAGTGATCCCCCTTGGTACAGCAGATGCTTTGTTAAAGGCTAAAAAATCTTTAACAGGAGAACCAATTATTGTAGCTTTTTCTGATTCGTTATTTTATCATCATTTTTTTGATAAAGAAATTACTACTCATCAAATAGATAACATTATATGGACAAAAAAAGTTAAAAATCCTCATTTATTTGGCGTAGTCAAATATTCTTCTTCAGGAATCATTACTCATTTTATAGAAAAACCAAATAGTTATGTATCAAATTTTGCTATTGTTGGACTTTATTATTTTAATAATAGTCTGCTTTTAAAAAAAGAATTACAATTTTTATTAGATCATAACATTAAGAATGAACAAGAATATCAGTTAACTTCGGCTTTAGAAAATATGAGAAAAAAAGGAGAAAGATTCATTATCAAACAAGTAAAAGAATGGATGGATTTTGGTAATCAAAAAAAAACTATTTGTTCAAATTCCAAAATATTATCCATTGAATCTAAAAATTCAGAATTAATTCATAAAAAAGTCATTATAAAAAATAGTTTGATTATAAAACCTTGTTCAATAGAAGAAAATACAAGTATTGAAAACAGTATTATAGGTCCTTATGTTTCAATAGGAAAATTCACAAAACTAAAAAATAGTAATATAAAAAAATCTATAATTCAAAATTATACAATCATTCAACACGCAAATTTAAGTCATTCAATAATAGGAAATCACTCTATTTATATAGGAGAAAAAACAAAAAAAATAAGTTTGAGTGATTATTCTGTTTTCAAATAAATCAAATATTCATAATTTTTTTTATATTTGAAAAAAAATTCCATGTACATGGATTTTATTTCTATTTTCTCTATACCACTTGGTACTTTTGGTACCACAGAAATCGTAGTTATTGTCATTCTTGCTCTTTTACTGTTTGGAGGTAAAAAAATTCCGGAATTAATGAGGGGATTGGGAACTGGATTGAAAGAATTTAAAAAAGCTTCTGAAGAAGAAAAAAATTCAGAATCAGAAGTTAAAAAGGAAAAAAAATAAGAAATTTTTCTTTCATTTTACGTTTTACGTTTGTTGATTAGGACTTTTCTTTCTAAAATTTTAGAAACTAATCAAACTCATCCATTTTAGAAACTAATCAAACTCATCCATTTTAGAAACTAATCAAACTCATCCATTTTAGAAACTAATCAAACTCATCAAATAATGGAAACAACAAAAATAAGAAATATTATGTTTTTTGTGTTCATATTAAAAAGTTTGGTCATTCAATCTATATCAAAACCATTCTTGGAGCAAAAAAATGTAATCAATTATCATAAAAATGTTTTTAATCCAAAATTAGATTTAAATAATATACATGCAGAAAAATTATGGAATAAAACATTAGGAGGAAAAAAAAAATCTTTATCTGGAAAAAAGTACTCTCAAAATAAAAAAAAAAATACTGTTATTCTCAATGTTAATACTGAAGAATTAAAACGAAGACTAAATTTTTTAAATCAAAAATCTCAAATAAAAATATTAAAATACAACAGTATAGTACATGCTTCTATAGAAAGTTATATTCGTATGAATAAATATATAGGAAAAATTATTTCACTATCAGATTTTTTTTTTCCTATGTTTGAAGAAAAACTTGAAAATTACCGTCTTCCAAAAGAATTAAAATATTTAGCTATTATAGAATCCAATTTAAATCCTGTTGTGACTTCTAAAGCAGGAGCAAAAGGTATTTGGCAATTTATGCCTGAAACTGGAAAAATATATAATCTTGAGATTAATCATCTTTATGATGAAAGAAATGATCCTATTAAATCTACAGAAGCAGCTTGTAGATATTTGAAATTTTTGTATAAAAAAATAGGAAATTGGGAGTTTGTTTTAGCCGCTTACAATGCAGGACCTGGAACAGTGGACAAAATATTACAGAAATATAAAAATCGAAAAAATTTTTGGGAATTATTGGAATTTTTTCCGAAAGAAACCCAGAATTATATTCCAAAATTTATAGCTATTAATTATGTAATGAATTATTATAAGGAACATAATATTTACAAACATTATTCTTCTCCTTACAAATACAAATATAAAGAAACAATATTAATACCTATAAAGCAAAAAATTTCATTGAAATTTTTTGCTTTTAATTTAAATCTTTCCTATCAAGATTTAATCCTTCTCAATCCGCAATATCTTGTAGATCTTATTCCTTCAGGAAATAAGTTAAGATTGCCAAAAAATAAGATTTTTCTTTTTAAAAAGAAGGATATATTTTTTTTGAAAAAAATCCATACAAATTGATTGTTTTCATCTTTATCTATAAATAATAGAAAACATGTTTCTGTATTATGAATCAAACTGATTTATTGAATGAAAAATTAATTTTCAAAACTATGAACGAAAAAATTGAACAAAAAAGAAAATCTTTACAACTTGTATTGGAAAAAATGGATAAAATATATGGGAAGGGAACTGTAATGCAAATGGGAGATTCTCATATAAAAAATTTAGAAGTTATTTCTTCTGGGTCTTTAGGTTTAGATATTGCTTTAGGTATAAAAGGATTTCCAAAAGGTCGTATCATTGAAATATTTGGACCGGAATCTTCCGGTAAAACTACTTTAGCTTTACATGCTATAAATCAATCTCAAAAATTAGGAGGTTTTGCTAGTTTCATTGATGCAGAACATGCTTTTGATCGTATTTATGCTCAAAAAATAGGAGTAAATATAAAAGAATTAATTATATCTCAACCAGATAACGGAGAACAAGCACTAGAAATTGTAGATAATTTAATTAGATCTGGTGTTATTGATATTATAGTAGTTGATTCTGTAGCGGCTTTAACACCTAAAAGTGAAATAGAAGGAGAAATGGGTGATTCTAAAATCGGATTACAAGCGAGATTAATGTCTCAAGCTTTGAGAAAGCTAACATCTAGTATAGGAAAATCTAAAAGCATATTGATATTTATTAATCAATTGAGAGAAAAAATAGGAGTTTATGGAAATCCAGAAGTCACAACAGGAGGGAATGCTTTAAAATTTTATTCCTCAATACGATTAGACATTCGAAAAGGAAATCAAATTAAAAACGGAGAAAAAATATTAGGAAATAGAACCAAAGTAAAAGTAGTAAAAAATAAATTATCTCCTCCTTTTAGAACTGCCGAATTTGACATTATGTATGGAGAAGGAATTTCAAAAATTGGAGAAATTTTGGATATAGGAGTAGATTTAGGAATTCTAAAAAAAAATGCTTCTTGGTTTAGCTATGGAGATATAAAATTAGGTCAGGGAAGAGATTCTGTAAAAGAATTCTTAAAAAATAAAGAAAATATCATAAATGAAATACAAAACAATATATATAAGAATATATGAAAATTACTTTTTTGGGAACTGGAACTTCTCAGGGAATTCCCGTCATTGGATCTAAACATCCGGTATGTTTATCGAAAAACTCTAAAGATAAAAGACTTAGAAGCTCTATTTTAATTGAAAAAGATAAAAAAATTTTTTTGATAGATTGCGGACCAGATTTTCGTTATCAAATGCTAAGAAGTAATTACGAAAAATTAAATGCCATTTTTATGACACATGAACATCAAGATCATATAGGAGGATTAGACGATATAAGACCAATAAAGATGAAAAAACCCATTCCCATTTATGGATTACGTAGAGTTATAGAAAGTTTAAAAACAAGATTTTGTTATATTTTTTCGCAAAACAAAAAATCAAATATTTCCAAAATTTCTGTTCATGAATTAGATAATTATAAAAAATTTTTTTTCGTAGAAAATTTGAAAATTTTCCCTTTATCCATATGGCATGGACATCTTCCTATTTTAGGATTTCGTATAGAAAATTTTGCGTATATCACGGATGCTAGTAGTATTCCTATTCAAACCATACAACAATTAAAAGGGATAAACATATTGGTATTAAATGTATTAAGAAAAATAGTCAAAAATTCTTTTCCTTTCATGCTTTCTGAAACTTTAAATATTATTCAAATAATTCGTCCTAAAAAAACTTATTTAACACATATTAGTCATACATTTGGATTTCATGAAGAAATTGAAACACAATTACCTAAAAATGTATATCTGGCTTATGATAGATTAATTATATATGTATGATAAATTAACACAATAAAAATCCTATGTTAAAAAAAAATACAGGTAAATGCAACAAATAAAAAAAATACTTTTTTCCACAAAAATTACTTCCCTACTATTCTTATTATTAGCCTTATCTATGGCTATAGCTACTTTTATAGAGAAAATATATTCTACAGATGTATCAAAAATATTTATTTACGAATCTACTTGGTTTGAAGTTATTATGTTCCTTATTATAATAAACCTGATAGGAAATATATGGAAATATAAATTATGGAGTTATAATAAATTACCTTTATTCATTTTTCATTTTTCATTTATATTCATTTTTATTGGTGGAATTTTTTCTAGATATTTCAGTTTTGAAGGGACAATGTCTATAAGAGAAGGAAAAATAAATGGAAAAATACTTTCTAGTAAAAATTATATAAAATTAAAAATAAATCAAGGACCTAACACTAGGTTTTATCATGATCCTTATATTTTTTCTTCTTTTCATAATGGATATCAAGGAGTGTTTTTTTTTAAAAAAAATCCTTTGAAAATTAAAGTCATAGATTATATTCCATGTGCAAAAATATTTTTATCAAAAGAAAAAAACGAAGAAAAATTTATAAAAATAGTTTCAACAAATCAAAAAAAAAGAACGGAACATTTTGTTAAAAATGGTGAGATTATAAATGTTAATGGAATTTTATTTTCTTTTAATAGAAAAATTCCTTTTGGAATTATAATTTTTGAAAAAAATCATAGACTTTATATAAAATCATCTTTTTCAGGTAAAAGCATTAACATGATAAATAGAAAAATCAGTTTTTTTTCAAAAAAAGTTGATCATCTATTGAAAATTAAACATTTATATCAAATTAAAACCAATCGAAACCATGAAATAATGCAATGGGTTATTCCTGATAGAGTTGTAAAAGGAAAATTAAAATATGTAAAATCATGTGATCATGAAGAAGAAGAAAATAATAAATTAAGTGCGATTACGGCAAAAATATCATTTCAAAATCAATCCAAACTAGTAACCTTTTTAGGAGGAAAAAATACCACAAATATGAGTCCTCCTTTATTTTTTAATAATTATAAAATATCCATTGGATATGGATCAATTTTTTTTAATCTTCCTTTTTTTATAAAATTAAAAAAATTCAAATTGGAAAATTATCCAGGTTCTGAATTTCCATCCACTTTTATAAGTCATGTAACATTAATAGATAAAAATAAGAAAAAAAACTATTTCATTTATATGAATCATGTTTTGAATTATAAAGGATTTCGATTTTTTCAATCTGGATACGATCCAGATGGAAAAGGAACTCATTTTTCTGTTAATAATGATTATTTAGGAACATATTTTTCCTATATAGGTTATATTTTTATGAGTATAGGGATGTTTTTTACTTTATTTTGGAAAGGTACTAGATTTAATGATCTTAAAAAAAAACTAAAAGATTTATCTTATAAAAATTATTCAATATTATTTATTGGATTTTACTTTATAAGTAGTATACAAAATTTTGTATTTTCTCAAATACAAGAATTAAAAAAAATACCGTTAGAAAACGTTTCTGATGCAATTCATATTCCTAAAAAACATGGAGATAATTTTGGACGTCTATTAGTACAAGATCAAAAAGGTAGAATTAAACCTATTAATACAATCGCTATTGAATTACTTAGAAAAATACACAAAAAAGATTCTATAGGGAATTTAGATGCAAATCAATGGTTTATATCAATTCATCAAGATAATATATTTTGGACAAAAATTCCTTTTATTAAAGTTGATAAAAAAGGAGGACATGAATTTTTAAATAAAGTAAAAGCAAATCGACAATATTATGTTTCTCTTATGGATTTATATTTTATAGATTCAAAAATTTCGAAACTAAAATTTATTCTTCAAGAAGATTATGAACGAGCTTTTTCTAAAAATCCTTTTCAAAGAAATGAATATGATAAAGCCGTATTGAATCTTAGTGAACGTGTAGGAATAATGCATGAAATTTTTCAAGGAAAATATATCCGTATTTTTCCTATTCCTCATGATGTCAATCAGACTTGGTCTAGTTGGGTATCCAATTCAAATAAATTGAATCCTTTGGGTTTATCTATGTTTAATGATTATCTTAAATCTTTATTATTTTCTCAACATGAAAAAAATTGGAATATTGCGAATAAAGAAATTCAAAAAATACGATTATATCAAATCAAGTATGCAAAACCTATTTTGCCTTCAGAAAATAAAATATATGTAGAAATTATTTATAACAAATTAAATATATTTTATATATTATCTTTTTTATATGCTTTTTTTGGAGTTATTATTATTATTCATTCTTTTTTAACAATTTTTTTGAAAAAAAAATATATGATTTTTTTTTCAAAAATGTTTATTTCCATTTTATTCGTTCTATTTATTTTTAATTTTTTCGGATTAATTTCCAGATGGTATATTTCTGGACATGCTCCATGGACTAATGGATATGAATCTGCGATTTTTATTAGTTGGTGTTTGATCGGTATAAGTTTTTTATTTTATAAAAATCAATTTGTTTCAGGAATCACAGCTTTAATCGCATCCATTTTACTGATTGTTGCACATTATGGAAATGTGATGGATCCAGAAATAACCAATTTGGTTCCCGTATTAAAATCTCATTGGTTGATTATACATGTTGCAACCATCACATCGAGTTATGGTTTCTTTTTAACAGGAGCATTTTTGGGTTTTTTAGTCCTGTTCCTTTTTATATTAAAGGTATGTTTTCGTAATTATAGTGAAATGATTTACATTCATATTGAAAAATTGACTATTATTAATGAAATATGTTTGACTATAGGACTTTTTTTATTAACCATAGGAACTTTTTTAGGTTCTGTATGGGCAAATAATAGTTGGGGACGTTATTGGAGTTGGGATCCTAAGGAAACTTGGGCTTTGATTAGTATAATGATTTATGCTTTTTTATTACATATGCGATTAATTCCATATTTTAGAAGCATATTTATTTTTAATTTTTCCAGTATTTTATCTGTAAGTTCTATTTTAATGACTTATTTTGGAGTAAATTACTATTTATCAGGACTACATTCTTATGCAAAAGGAGATCCTATTTCTATTCCTTACTGGATCTATTATAGTTTGTTAGTTTTGTTAATTGTATCTATTTTATCTTATTATTCATTCAAATTTCATAACAAAAATAAAAAATATCAATAAACAGTGAATTTTCATTCGTTTTTTTTTAAAAAACATTTCAGAAAAAAAAAAAGTACTTTATTTAGAGATGCATTTGGTAATTTTCATTTTATAAAACGTTTTTTAATTTTTACTTTTGGTTGTATTTCTTATAATCGTTATAATGGATTTAATCGATTGCATTTGGAAGGAACTGAATATATAAAAAATTTACCTGATAAAAAAGTTCTTTTTGTATCTAATCATCAAACTTATTTTGCAGATGTTTTTGCTATGTTTCATGTATTTTGTAGTGTAAAAAATGGTTTTATCAATAGTATTAGAAATCCTATTTATCTTTTAAATCCGAAAGTTAATTTATATTATGTAGCAGCAAAAGAGACTATGAATCAAGGTATTTTAACTAAATTATTTATGTATTCAGGAGGAATTACTGTGAAAAGAATTTGGAAAAAAGAAAAAAAAAAAATTAATTGTTCTATAAATATATTATCTGATATCACTCGTATGGGTATCGCGATCAATGATGGGTGGTTAATTACTTTTCCACAAGGTACAACTCAAGCTTTTGCTCCTGGACGAAGAGGAATTGTTCACGTTATCAAAAAATACACTCCTATTGTTGTTCCCATTGTAATAGATGGATTTCAAAAAGCCTATGATAAAAAAGGAATTCGCATTAAAAAAAAAGGAGTATTACAAAAAATGAAATTTAAAGAACCTATTCAAATGGATTTGAAAAAAGAAACGACAGATTCTATTATGGAAAAAATTATGGATGCCATCGAACAATCTCCAAAATATAAAAAGGATAATTCATAAATTTCAAATAAATAAATGAAATATAAATTAATCAAAGATACTTTTCTAAACTTTTTTCAAAAAAAAAAACATAAAATTATTCCTTCTTTTCCCATTTATTCGAAAAATGATCCCACTCTTTTTTTCGTTAATGCCGGAATGAATCCTTTTAAAGACTATTTTTTAGGACATGTAACCCCTGAATATACGAGAATAGCAAATATTCAAAAATGTCTTAGAATTACGGGAAAACACAATGATTTAGAAAATGTAGGATATGACAATTATCATCATACTATGTTCGAGATGTTAGGAAATTGGTCTTTTGGAGATTATTCAAGAAAAGAAACGATAGAGTGGGCTTGGGAATTATTAACTAAAATATATCATATTTCTCATCAAAATATTTATGTTTCTGTTTTTATTGGAGATAAAAAAGATGAATTATCCATAGATAAAGAAACTTTGAAATTTTGGAAAACGTTAATTAACGAAAAAAATATTCTTTTTTTTGGAAAAGAATATAATTTTTGGGAAATGGGATCAACAGGACCTTGTGGCCCTTGTTCAGAAATTCATATAGATTTAAGAAATGAAAAAGAAAAAAAAGTTTTGTCTGGAAGATATCTTATTAACAAAAAACATCCTCAAGTAATAGAAATTTGGAATCTTGTTTTTATAGAATTTATAAGAAAATCAGATGGAACATTGGAAAAACTTTATAAAAAACATGTAGATACAGGAATGGGTTTGGAAAGATTATGCATGGTTTTACAAGAAAAAATTTCTAGTTATGAAACTGATATTTTTTATCCTATTATTCAAGATATAAAATACGATTTAGGAAATGTTTATAATAAAAAGGATTTTACACAAAATGTATCTATACGGATTATAGCAGATCATCTAAGAGCTATTGTTTTTTCTATTTTAGATGGACAATTACCATCCAATAACGGAGCTGGTTATGTAATAAGAAAAATCCTTAGAAGATCCGTTATTTTCTCTACCCGTTTTTTATCCAAAAAGGAACCTTTTATTTATAAATTTGTAGATTCTTTAATCAAAGAAATGAAAAATTCTTTTCCAGAATTGGAAAATAAAAAAAAATATATACAAAATATTATTAAAGAAGAAGAATTATCATTTTTTCGTGTTATTAAAAAAGGAAATAAAAAAATTCAACATATCATTACCCAACATAAAGAAAAAAATGAAAAAATTATTAATGGAGAAAAAATTTTCCAATTATATGATACTTATGGATTTCCCATGGAATTAACTAAAAAATTGGTTGAAAAAAAAAACTTGTTTATTGATGAAAAATCATTTCAAAAAAAATTATTGGAACAAAAAAAAAGATCCAAAAAAGAAAAAAACTCAATCATAAAAAAAGATTGGATACAAGTACATAATGATTTTGATCAAGGTAAAAATTTTGTGGGATATGATTTGATAGAATGTAATATTTTGATATTAAAATATAGAGAAGTAGAAAACAAACTCAAAAAAATCCATTATTATGAACTAGTTTTTTCTAAAACACCTTTTTATCCTGAAGGTGGAGGACAATTGGGAGATACGGGTTTTATCAAAAATAAAATTGATAAAATTGATGTTTTTGATACTAAAATAGAAAATTCTATTGTTATCCATTGTGTTCAAAGATTACCTTCAAATGTTTTTTCTTCTTTTATAGCTATAGTAAATCAAAATAGAAGAGAAGAAATTGAGAAAAATCATACTTCTACTCATTTATTACATTTCGCTTTGAAACAAGTTTTAGGAAATCATATTCAACAAAAAGGTTCTTATGTAGGAAACGATTATATAAGATTTGATTTTTCTCATTATCAAAAAATAAAGATTCAAGAATTGTATAAAATTGAAAATCTGGTTCAAGAATTAATTTTTTCGGATCTTTTATTAAAAACAAAAACATTTCATTCTTTACAAGAAGCCAAAAAAAATGCTTCTTTCAGTGAAACTTTTGAAAATAAATATAAACAACAAGAAGTTCGAGTTGTTACCTTTGGAGAATCTTCCGAATTATGTATTGGAACACATGTTAAACATACTGGATTAATTCAAGTTTTTGATATTTTATCAGAATCTTCTATATCGCATGGAATACGTAGAATTAAAGCTATAACTTATAAAAAAGCAATTCAACATTTAAAATCTATTCGTGATCAATATCAATCTATAAAAAAAATGATGAAATATCCAGATAATCCTATGAAAAGTTTCTCAATTTTGAAAAACTCTAATGAAAAATTAAAACAAAAAATATCAAAAATTCATTTCGAGAAAATAAAAATATTAAAAAAAGAATATTCTTTAAAAGCCATACAACTATCTTCTATCAAATATATATGTGAAATTGATCTTGATCAAGAAAAAGAAATAAACATTATGAAAAAAATAGTCTTAGATTTAAGACATGAAATTCATAATTTATTTATGATTACAGGATTTGTAAAAAATGAAAAAGTAATTCTTTTTATATCTGTTTCTGATTCTGTTATTAAAAATCATAATATTCATGCTCATAAAATCATATGTAAAATGGCTTCTCATATACATGGAAAATATTGGGGAAACTCTTCTTTTGCTACATCTATGGGAACTAAAAAAAATGGATTGAATTTAGTTTTAAAAGATGCAATAACATATCAAAATTATCTACAAAATAAATGTTTAAATTTAAAGTAAAAACAGTCAGTATATGAATGATAGATATTCTTTTCTAAATGCCATTCATTTTAAAGATATAGAATTTCTATATAACCAGTATCAAACAAATCCTAATTCAATAGAATCAAGTTGGAGTGCTTTTTTTTATGGATTCGATTTTGGAATAAAAAACTATAACAACATTACGAAATTAGGAAAAGATAATATCATACAAAAAGAATTTTTAGTATTGAATTTAATTCACGATTATAGAAAAAGAGGTCATTTTTTCACGGATACAAATCCTATACGAAAAAGAAGAAAGCATTTTCCTTCTTTAGATTTAAAGAATTTTGGATTATCTGAAAAAGAATTAGATACATATTTTGAAGTTGGAAAATTAATAGGAATAGGAAAAACTTCCTTAAGAAATATAATTCATCATCTAAAAAATATTTATTGTGGCTCTATAGGAATAGAATACATGTATATTTCTAATCCTGAAAAAATTCAATGGATTGAAAAATGGTTTTTAGAAAAAAAAATACAATTTCTTCCAGAAGAAAAAAAATTTTTTTTGAAAAAATTAAATGAAGCAGTGACATTTGAAAATTTTATTCATACCAAATTTGTAGGACAAAAAAGATTTTCTATAGAAGGAAATGAATCTACATTGCCTGCATTGGAAGAAATGATCGAATATGCATCCAATAAATATTTTACTGAAGATTTTATAATTGGAATGTCACATAGAGGTCGTTTAAATATACTTTCTAATTTTTTTCAAAAAGATTATTCTCAAATATTTATCGAATTTCAAGGAAAAGAATATAAAGAAAAAACTTTTTCTGGAGATGTAAAATATCATTTAGGATTTTCAAAACACAGAAAAACTCGTAAAAATAGATATGTGAAAATCTATTTGGTTCCTAATCCTTCTCATTTAGAATCTGTAAATGCTATTGTAGAAGGTATTACACGTGCTAAAATAGATTTTAACTATAATCAAAATAGTAATTCTGAAAAAATTATTCCTATTTTAATTCATGGTGATGCGTCATTATCCGGTCAAGGAATTGTATATGAAGTACTTCAATTCTCTCAATTAAAAGGATATAAAACTGGAGGAACCATTCATATGGTAATGAATAATCAAATCGGATTTACTACGAATTCTACTGAAGGTCGTTCCAGTATATATGCTACTGATATTGCCAAAATTTTGATGTCTCCCGTATTACATGTTAACGCAGATGATGTCGAATCTGTTATTCGAGCTATTTATTTCGCTGTAGATTTTAGAATGCGTTATCATGAAGATATTTTCATAGATTTATTGGGATATAGAAAATATGGACATAATGAAGGAGACGAACCAAGATTTACTCAACCTTCTTTATATAAAGCAATTTCCCAACATTCTAATTCTTACAATTTATACAGAAAAAAATTGGAAAAAGAAGAAATTATTAGTCATGATGATGTACAAAATATGGAAAAAAAATATGAAAATATTCTTCATGTAAAATATAATGAGTCAAGTAATATTAAATGGAACGTATTGAGTTCTTTTTTAGAAGAAGAATGGAAAAATTTCCCTATAGTATATAAAAATGAAGAAATTTTTAAAAAAGTAGAAACACAATTTCCCATAGAAAGAATTATACAAATATCTCATAAGATTTTTTCTCTTCCTAAAACGAAAAAATTTTTTAGAAAAACGAAATTGATTTTTCAAAAAAGATTAGAAATGATTCAAAAAAAATTGGTAGATTGGAGCATGGCAGAACTACTATCTTATGGAACTCTTTTATATGAAGGAATTCATATTCGTTTATCAGGAGAAGACGTGGCAAGAGGTACGTTTTCTCAACGTCATGCTATTGTTAAAACAGAAGAAGAAGAAGAAATTATTCTTCTTAATCAAATCTGTACAAAACAAGGAAAAATGCAAATTTTTAATTCTCCTCTATCAGAATATGGAGTTTTAGGTTTTGATTATGGATATGCCATGTATTCTCCTCATGTTTTAACTTTATGGGAAGCTCAATTTGGAGATTTTGTAAATGGAGGACAAATCATAATCGATCAATATATTTCTTCTGGAGAAAATAAATGGAAAATTAGAAATGGAATTGTATTGTTATTACCTCATGGATATGAAGGACAAGGACCCGAACATTCTTCTGCACGCATTGAACGTTATTTACAACTTTGTGCTAACAATAACTTATTTGTAGTCAATTGTACTACTCCAGCTAATTTTTATCATCTTATAAGAAGACAAATGAAATTAAAATATAGAAAACCTCTTATCATTTTTACTCCTAAAAGTTTGCTTAGAAATAAGCAATGTTTATCTCCAATAAAAGATCTTTCTATAGGAACGTTTCAGGAAATATTGGATGATCCTTATGTAAAGGAGATCAAAAAAATTACAAAATTAATTTTTTGTTCTGGAAAGATTTATTATGAATTGCTCAATAGAAAAGAATCTATTCAAGATAAAACAACCGCATTAATTCGAATAGAACAAATTTATCCATTAAAAATAGAGAAAGTTAAGGAACTTGTAGAAAAATATAAAAATACAAAAGAAATTTTTTGGGTACAAGAAGAACCAGAAAACATGGGATTATGGAGTTTTATTTTAAGAAAATTAGGAAATATGATTTCATTTAATTTAATATCTCCATCTGAAAGTTCTAGTCCGTCTACAGGATCTTATATTGATTTTTTAAGAATTCAAAATAAAATATTAAAAAAAGCTTTTCTTTGAAATTTAAATTATAATAAATAATAAAAATTTTTTAAAATTTAAATCATGACAATACAGATAAAAGTTCCTTCTCCAGGAGAATCAATTACAGAGGTAGAAGTTTCCACCTGGCTCGTAAAAAACGGAGATTATGTTCATAAAGGTCAAATAATAGCAGAAATAGATTCAGATAAAGCAACTTTAGAAATTCTTTCAGAAGAAAATGGAATAATCACTTTTATGGTAGAAAAAGGAGAAAGAGTACGAGTTGGAGATGTTTTATGTATTATCAAATCTTCCAAAAAAGATACAAAAAAACATCTTGTTCAAGAAAAAAAAGATCATGTTGAAAAAGTTGATCCTACAAATAAAAATATTAAAATACCTTCTCCAGCTTCAAAAAAATTTTTAAAGGAAAAAAATATTTTTATAGAATCTGTTCAAGGTTCTGGAAAACATGGGAGAATAACAAAAAAAGATTGCATTTTTCATTTAGAAAAAAATAAAATTCCTATTATTTCTAATAGACCACCTATTACAGCAATGTATAATAGATCGAAAACCAAAACACCTCTTTCTTCTTTAAGAAGGAAACTTTCCGAAAGGTTAGTTTATGTAAAAAATCAAACCGCTTCTCTTACCACATTTAATGAAGTAGATATGCTAGAAATTTTTATTATTAGAAAAAAATATAAAGATCTTTTTAAGAAAAAACATGGAGTCAATTTGGGTTTTATGTCTTTTTTTACTCTGTCTTGTGTTAGAGCTTTGAAACTTTATCCAGATGTTAATGCTATGATTAGTGAAAAAGAAAAAATTAATTTTGAATATTATGATATTAGTATTGCTATATCTGGTCCTAAAGGATTAATGGTTCCCGTAATTAGAAATGCAGAATATTTATCATTTCGTGAAATAGAACAAAAAATATACAAATTATCAACACGGGTTCATAATGGAAAAATTTCTATAGATGAGATGACAGGAGGAACTTTTACTATTACTAATGGAGGTGTTTTTGGTTCTATGTTATCTACTCCAATTATAAATCCACCACAAAGTGCCATATTAGGAATGCATAAAATTATGGAAAGACCTGTAGTAGTTAATGGATCTATTGAAATACGTCCTATCATGTATTTATCTCTATCTTATGATCATAGAATCATTGATGGTAGAGAATCTGTAGGGTTTTTAGTATCTGTCAAGGAATCTATAGAAAATCCTATAAAATTTTTGATGGGGGGAAGTGAAGAAACTCTTTCTAAGAAATTAGAATTATATTGAGTGGTGATAAAATTTAAAAAAAAGTATATTTTCATCTAAAATTTTTTTCTGACATAAGGATTAGGTCTGTTTATATTTCCTATATTTATTTTTTTCATTTGTATATTTATGATTTGAATTTGATCATGTAATAAACCAGAAATATCCATTTTTTTTGCCTCTAATAGTAAAAATTCAGCTCTTTTTTTATTTCCTTTTGATAAGGAAGCGATAGCCAAATTTAATTTGGCTATCGCTATATTTGGTTTAAATTTTAGTCCTAAATCTAAAGCTTTTTGCATATAATTTTCTGATTTAAAAATATTCTTTTCTGAATACAAAATTCCATTCAAAAAATAATAATAAGCCATTTGGTTTTTAGTTAATTGTAATTTAGGATTTTTAACATATTCTAAATATTTTTTTAATCCTTTCATGTCCTTTTTTCGTATTTTAAAAAAAGCTAATAATAAAAATTCATTCCTAAAAATAAAAAAAATAGGAATTATACTTAATAAAAGTAGAATACATCCATATAAATAATTTTTTTGAAAAAATGAAAAAATAGATCCTAAAAAAACAAACAGAAACAATACTATTTTTGAATATTTACTCATAATTCATATTTTGATTTATTTTATTATTTTCTTTAATCCAATTAATAAGATCTTGATAATTTAAATGATTTAAAGTGTGTCCAGATTCATACTCTTTATAAAAAAAAAGTATTTTTTTTTCCTTTAAAAATTTTAATCCTTTTTTTGCCCAATTTACAGGAATTATAGAATCATATTTTCCATGAGATATAAAAAATTCTAAATCGTAATTATGATTGATTTTTTTTGGAAAGATTCGATCTTCTAAATATCCACTTAAAGCTATTACTTTTTTTATTTTATCAGAATTTTTTAATGCTATTGCATAACTTAAAATAGCTCCTTGACTAAACCCACATATCCATACTGTATTTTTTTTCAATTTATATTCTTCTATGGCTTCATGGATAAAAAATGATATTTTTTCAATGGTTGTTTTAGCCTGTATTATGTTAATGAATTCGTTTTTATTATCAAAGTCTATATCATACCAAGAATATTGATTTGTTCTAATTAAATAAAAACCTTGAATACTAATTATAAAAAAATTTTCTGGAAGATCTTTTTGAAAAAAAGAAAAAAGATCTTTTTCATTGCTACCATATCCATGAATCATCAAAAAAAGAGTCTTTTCCTTTTCATATCCCGTTTCTTTTATAAGATGTTTAATAGAAAGTTGATTTCTTAAAAGCATAAAATATTTTTATTTATCAATTTTGTATAATGTTCCATTTTCTATTTTTAATTTTTCATCAGCCATATTTGCTAATTGTAAGTTATGAGTAACAATTAAAAAAGTTTGTTTGAATTTGAAATTCAAAAAATCAAACAAATTATGTAATTTTTCTGCGTTTTTTATATCTAAATTCCCAGAAGGTTCATCTGCAAAAATAATTTTTGGATCATTAATCAAAGCTCTTGCTACAGCAACTCTCTGTTTTTGACCTCCAGATAATTCTTCTATTTTTGAATTTTCATACTTAGATATATTTAATTCTTTTAATAGATCTATAGCTTTTTTTTTCACTTTTTTTTTGTTGATGAAACCTGGTAAACATATATTTTCTAATACAGTAAATTCAGGAAGAAGTTGAGGCGTTTGAAAAATAAAACCTATTTTTTGATTTCTTAAAATAGAAAGCTCCTTGTCTGTAAGAGATAATATATCTTCTTTATTGATTTTTATAATAGGTTTTATTTTTTTATTTATCGTTGGTTTTTCTAAAGTTCCTAAAATATGTAATAAAGTACTTTTTCCTGCTCCAGATTCCCCTAAAATACATACTATACTTCCTTCTTTTACCATGATATTTACTCCTTTTAAAATTTTTTCTTTTCCAAAAGATTTGTAAATATTTTTAGCCTGAATCATTTTTTCGTAAATTTAAAATCCTTCTTTATAAATAAAAGAAACGAATTTTAGTTTAAATTTACTTTTAAAATTATTTCAATGAATTTACATGAATACCAAGGTAGAGAAATATTAAATTCTTTTTCCATTCAAGTTCCTGATGGAATGATTGTTTCTTCCCCTGAAGAAGCTGTAAAAGTAGCTAAAATTTTTTTTAAAAAAACTGAAAAAAATTCTTTAGTGATTAAAGCTCAAATTCATGCTGGAGGACGAGGAAAAGCTGGAGGTATTCAAATAGTGAAAAATTTGGATGAAGTTTATGAAAAATCAAAAAACATTTTAGGAAAATTTCTAATAACTTCCCAAACTTCTAAAAAGGGAGAATTAGTTCGAAAAATTTTGTTATCTGAAGATATCTATTTTTCTGAATTCAGTCCTCCTATAGAATATTATTTATCCATATTATTAAATCGTGATATAGAAAAAAATATGATTCTTTACTCTAAAGAAGGAGGAGTAAATATAGAAGATTTTTCAAAAAAAAATCCAAATAAAATATATACAGAAGTTATAGATCCGATATTAGGACTTCAATTATTTCAAACAAAAAAAATTGGTTTCAACTTAGGAATTCATGATAATGAATCTTTGAAAAACTTTAGCTTTTTTCTATTTTCACTTTATAAAGCTTATATCACTTTTGATACTTTATTATTAGAAATCAATCCTTTGATCAAAACATTTGATCAAAAATTTATTCCAGTTGACATAAAAATGATTTTAGATGACAATGCTTTGTTTCGTCATAAAAAATATAATTTGATCCGTGATGATATTGATGAAATTGAAAGAGAAGCCTGTGAAGCCAAATTAAATTTTTTAAAACTGGAAGGAAATGTAGGATGTATGGTAAATGGAGCTGGATTAGCAATGGCTACTATGGATATGATTAAATTTTGTGGAGGTGTTCCTGCTAATTTTTTAGACATAGGAGGTTCTGCGGATATAGAACGTGTAGAAAAAGCTTTTTATCTGATATTAAAGGATAAATCTGTACAAACAATATTAATCAATATATTTGGAGGAATTGTACGTTGTGATACGGTTGCAAAAGGAATTATAAATTCTTTTTCTAATATTCATCAGGATATTAAAGTTCCTGTTGTTGTTCGTTTACAAGGAACAAATGATGAATTGGCAAAAAAATTGATTCAACAAAGTTTATTTCCTATTTATTCTACTGATACTTTAGAAGAAGCATCTGATAAAATTCAAGAAATTTTACATATAAAATAAGATTGATTTTTTATGAAAAAAATTTTTTCTGTATTTTCTGAAAAATATAAACCTATAAAATGGAATGAAATAATAGGACAAAAAGATATAATTCTGATTTTAAAAAAAGCAATACAGGAAAATCGTTTATCTAAAATTTTATTTTTTTTGGGTCCAGAAGGAGTAGGAAAGAATACATGTGCACAAATTTTATCCAATGAATTAAATTCTTTTTCAGAATTAAAATATTATTCTTTGAATAGATTTGAAATTAATGGATTTTTGAATAATTCATTAGAACATATTTATAAAATAATAAATCAATCCCGTTTTTTTCCTAAATTAGGAAAATATAATATATTCATAATTAATAATATACATATGGTTTCTCAATGTTTTTTCAATTTTTTTATAAGATTTATAGAAGAAAAACATCCACATGTCTTGTTTATTTTTTGTGGAACAGAGGAAAAAAAAATTCCAAAATTAATTTTATCACGTTGTCAAGTTTTTGAATTCAAAAGGATTTCTACAAAAGAAATTTTTTTACATTTAAAAATGATTTCTGAAAAAGAAAATATAGAAGTAGAAAATGAAGCCTTATTGATTCTGTCAAAACATGTAAAAGGATCTATTAGTAAAGCTATTTATTTATTTGATAGATTGATTTTATATAAAAATAGTGAAAAAAAAATATCCAAAGAATTCCTAATTCAAAAATTAGGAATTATTGACGTAAAGTACTATTTCAAAATAGTAGATTATCTTTTAGATAAAAAAATACATAAAATATTCATTTTATTGGATAAAATTTTACAAAAAAAAGAAAATTCTTATGATTTAATTATAGGTTTAACCAAACATTTCAGAAATTTATTTTTATATAAAAATTATGAAACAATTTCTATTTTGAAATTAAAAAAAGAGATAATATTCTCTTACATTTCACAATCAAAAAAAATCTCTTATTTCTTTTTAATGAATGCTTTGAACATTTGTCTTAGATTGAAAAAAGAATATGAAAAGTTTAATCAAAGTTATAGATTAACAATTGAAATTTATCTAATACAGTTGGCATATTTATTCGATAATAAAAAAAATGAAAATTCATTCTTAATAGAAGATGAAAAAATTCAATGTTTACAAAAAAATTGGATCAATTTTTTACAGAAATTTTATGGAAAAATAAATCCTATTCATTTATATTTTTTGAAAAATGAAATAAAATTTCAAATTGAAAAAAATAAAATATTTTTTGTTCTTCCATATAAATTAGAAAATTTTAGTTTTTTGTTAATTCAAACACATTTTTTTAAATATTTTAAAGAAAAATTCAATTATCCGCATTTAGAATTTGAAATAGTGAAAAAAAATTCAAGTACAATAGAACAATATAATCTTTTATATCATAAAAATAAATTAATAGAAACATTAATAGAACGATTGAATTTAAAAATTTTTTCTTATGAAATACAAGGAAAAAAAAAATTATTGTAAACGATTTTTCTCTTGTATAAAATTTATTTCTATTCAAATTCTTTTCATTTGTAGAAATGGAATAGATATTTTATCTTTTTTTGAATCAAATATTTTAATGATTTCAATTTATGATTCATCATTATTCGTCAAACAGTATAAAAAAATTTTTTTTCTCTTCTACTTATTCAGATGAAGATATTGAAAATGACAGTTCTTCCTTTTCTTATGGATCTGGAAGTAGTGGAACAGGTTCTGGTTATTATGGAGGGATAAAAAGTAAAACTCCTGTTTTGGATAATTTTGGAAGAGATTTGAATTCCATAGCTATGGAAGGAAAATTAGATCCCGTAGTAGGTAGAGATAAAGAAGTTGAACGTGTTTCTCAAATATTGAGTAGAAGAAAAAAAAATAATCCTCTTCTTATAGGAGAACCTGGAGTAGGAAAATCTGCTATTGCTGAAGGATTAGCTTTACGTATTGTGCAAAAAAAAGTTTCAAGAGTTTTGTACAATAAGAGAGTGGTTGTATTAGATTTAGCAAGTTTAGTTGCTGGAACTAAATATAGAGGTCAATTTGAAGAAAGAATGAAAGCCATTATCAATGAATCAGAAAAAAATAAAGGTCTCATTCTTTTTATAGATGAAATACATACTCTGATTGGAGCAGGAGGAACTACAGGTTCTTTAGACGCTTCTAATATCTTTAAGCCAGCTTTAGCAAGGGGAGATATTCAATGTATCGGTGCAACAACACTCAATGAGTATAGACAATATATAGAAAAAGATGGAGCCTTAGAAAGGAGATTTCAAAAAATTATTGTTCAACCTTCTTCTGAAGAAGAAACTATAGAGATCTTAAGAAAAATAAAAGGAAAATATGAAAGTCATCATAACGTTATTTATACAGAAAAAGCAATAAGAGCTTGTGTATATCTTACTGTACGATATATTGTAGATCGTTTTTTACCAGATAAAGCCATTGATGCTTTAGATGAATCGGGATCTCGTGTTCATATTAAAAACATAAAAGTTCCACAGGAAATAGTTCTTTTAGAGAAAGAATTAGAGAGTATTCGAAAAGAAAAATCAAAAGTAGTTAAAAGTCAGAAATACGAAGAAGCGGCACGTTTACGTGATACAGAAAAACGTATTGAAAAACAATTAATGAAAGCCCAAAAAGAGTGGGAAGAATCTTCTAAAAAAAATAAAGAAATTGTATCCGAAGAGAATGTTGAAGAAGTGGTATCAATGATGAGTGGAGTTCCAATAAATAAAATTTCTCAAGCTGAAATGAAAAAATTGAGCAAAATGATAGATATCTTAAGAGAGAAAATAGTAGGACAAGATGAAGCGGTAGAAAAAATAGTAAGAGCCGTTCAAAGAAATAGAACTGGATTGAAAGATCCTAATTCCCCTATAGGTTCTTTTATTTTCTTAGGACAAACAGGGGTCGGAAAAACTTCTTTAGCAAAAATTTTTGCTAAAGAATTATTTGATTCCGAAGAATCATTGATTCGTATAGATATGAGTGAGTATATGGAAAAATTTTCTGTATCCCGATTAATAGGAGCTCCTCCAGGTTATGTGGGGTATGAAGAAGGAGGACAATTAACGGAAATTATACGTCGTAAACCTTATTCTGTAATATTATTAGATGAGATAGAAAAAGCACATCATGAAGTGTTTAATGTTTTGTTACAAATGTTAGATTATGGGTGTGTTACAGATAGTATTGGAAGAAAAATAAATTTTAAAAATACCGTGATTATTTTTACTTCAAATACGGGAACACAACAATTAAAAGAATTTGGTCAGGGAATAGGGTTTCATACTCAAGCAAGAAAATTAAACAATTATATACAAAATGTACTAGAACAAGCTTTAAAACGTACTTTTTCTCCTGAATTTTTAAATAGAATAGATGATATTATTATTTTTAATTCTTTAACAAGAGAAAATATATCAAAAATAACTCGTATTGAATTGAACAAAATAATTCTTCATGTATCTAATTTAGGTTATGAATTGGTATTACTCCCTGAAGTAATAAATTTTATTCAAAAAAAAGGATTTGATCAAGAATATGGAGCTCGTCCTTTAAAAAGAGTAATAGAAAAATTTATAAAAAATCCTATATCGGAATATATAATTAGTGAAAAATTAAAAAAAGGAGATAAAATTTCACTAAAAATGAATACAAGTAATGACAATGTAGAAGTATTTATTCATCAAAAAAAATGAATTTTATTTCAAAAAAAATAAAAATTATTGAAAATATATTGGATTTTTTATATCCTAATCCAACTTCTACTTTGTATTATATTAATGAATATACTTTATTGATATCTATTATGTTAAGTTCTAGAACTCAAGAAAAAAAAGTCAATGAAATTACAAAAATTTTATTTAGAAAAATCAATAACCCCATAGATACAATTTATACTCCTATTGAAAATATAAAAAATATTATAAAACATATAGGACTTTACAAGAAAAAATCTAAAAATATTTATGATTTATCTGTTATATTAATCAAAAAATATAATGGAATTATTCCGAAAAATATTTCGGAATTAAAATTTTTACCTGGAATAGGACATAAAACTGCATCTGTTTTTTTATCCCATGTATCCAACGAATTTGTATTTCCTGTGGACACTCACATTCATAGAATGATGTTTCGTTGGAAACTGAGCAATGGAAAAAATGTTAAACAAACAGAACAAGATGCAAAACGTTTTTTCAAAAAAAAAATTGGAAAAAATTACATCTTCAAATTATTTTTTATGCTAAAAAATATTCTCCTTCTAGAAAATGGAATTTAAAAAAAGATATTATCTATCAAGAATTATTAAACAAGAATTTATTATGATAAAATTTTTAAAAAGGTAAATCATCAAAATCATCAGATGATAAAGGAGGAGATGTTGAAGTCATTTTATTTGAAGTTTTTTCCGTAGAATAATGTTCTATTTTCCATCCTTGAATAGAATTAAAATATCTAATAATTCCTTCAGGATTTTTCCATTCTCTTCCCCGAATGTTTATGAATATTTTTATTTTATCTTTTGGTTTTACATTTTCTAACAAATCCACTTTATCTTGAATAAATTCAATTAATATATTTTGAGAATATGGCTCTTCAGTAGTAAGAACTATTTCTCTTTTTTGAAATCCACTATCAAATTTTTGAATATCAAATAGTTTTTTTACGTTTCCTATGATTTCCATGGAACTTAAAATTTATTTTTTTTTACTGTTATTCTTTTTTTTAAGAGTTTCTCCAATTTGGTTAGAAACATTAAATGATGTAATCATATTATTTAACATTTCACTAGCAGATCCTGGTGAATTGGGTAATAAAATTAAATTAGTATTTCCATTTTCTCCCATAGATTGGAGAGTATCATAGTGTTGCGTCACAACAATCAAAGCAGAAGCTTCTTGTGAATTAATTCCTATATTGTTTAACACTTCTACAGATTCTAGAATTCCTCTAGCTATTTCTCTGCGTTGATCTGCTGTTCCTTTTCCTTGTAATTTTTTACTTTCAGCTTCTGCCTTTGCTTTAGCTACAATTTTAATTCTATCAGCTTCTGCTTGATATTCAGAAGCAACCTTCTCTCTTTCAGCTGTATTAATGCGATTCATAGCCAATTTTACTTGTTCATCTGGATCAAGATCTGTAACTAATGCTTTAATTATAGAATATCCATAATTTAACATAGATCCTTCCAATTCTCCTTTAACTGCAAGAGCTATATGATCTTTTCGTTCGAAAACATCATCTAAACGCATTTTTGGAACTTCTGCTCTCACTACATCAAATATATAAGAAGTGATCTGAGCATGAGAATTATCTAACTTATAAAAAGCTTCATATACTTTATCTTGGATAACCTTAAATTGAACCGATACTTTAACTTTAACAAAAACGTTATCTTTCGTTTTTGTATCTACTAATACATCTAATTGTTGAATTTTTAATGTAAGTTTTCCTATTATATTATCCATAATAGGAACCTTAAAATTTAATCCAGCATAACGAATACTATGAAATTTACCCATTCTTTCAAGAATAGCTGCTGTCTCTTGGTTTACTATAAAGATAAAACTAGAAAAAATAGATAAAATCAAGAGAACCAATATACCATAAAATAGTAAACTGAAAATACTCATATTCAAAAAATTTATAATAATCCTAATTCTAAACGAGCTTCATCGCTCATAAATTCTCTACTCCAAGGTGGATCAAATGTTAAAATAACATCTACTTCTTTTATTTCTTGTATAATAGATTGGACTTTTTCTTTAACTTCTAAAGGCAAACTTTCTGCAACCGGACAATTAGGCGTAGTTAAAGTCATTACTATTTTTACTTTATTTTTTCCAGAAATCTGAACATCGTAAATCAAACCCAACTCATAAATATCTACTGAAATTTCTGGATCATATATAGATTTTAATACAGAAATAATACGATTTTCTAAAGAATAACTTGGATTCATTTTTCTTCTTTCTTGATTAAAGATCCAAATTGATCAAAAAAACGAATAGAATAACCTAATTTTTTTATATTAGGTAATATATCGTGAGCTTTTCCAATAATTATGATTCTACCATTTTTTGTGAAAAAGAACTTTTTACATGATTGATAGACATCATCTATTGTAACTGATTCGATTTTCTTTAAATAATTTTTGTAAAATCCACTTGGAAGTTTATTTCTTAATTCACATATAAAAAGATCACTAATTCTATTAGGATCTTCAAAATCAAGAATAAATTGACCACTAATTTCTTTCTTTTTTATATTTAATTCTTCCAAAGAAATTTTTTTTTCTGTTATTTCAAAAATTTCTTTTATAAGATCTTTTATTGCTTTTTCTGTAACTTCGTTTCTTACTTGAGTATAAACTGAAAAATAACCAATATTCCTATCAGATTTCAAAATAGAATAAGCTCCATATGTATAAGCCTTTTTTTCTCTAAGATTTAAAAATAAACGACTTTGAGGCCCTCCTCCTAAAATTCCATTCGCTAACATAGAAGAAAAATATTCTGGATCATTTTTTTTCAAACAAATCGGTCCACCAAAACAAATAGTAGATTGGGTTAAAGAAGGAATATCCACTATATCTATTTCTATTTTAGATGGAATCACATATTCTTTGATAATCGGTTCATCTATAATAGATGATTTCTGTTTCCATTTGGAAAAATAAAGATCACACAATTTTTCCGCTTCTCTTTGAGAAATGTCTCCAATAAAAGAAAGATAGGATATGTTGGGTATATAATATTTTTCATATAATTTCTTCAAATCATGAAGAGTAATATTTTTAATTGTATCATGAGTCTCGTATTCTCCATAAGGATGATTTTTTCCAAAATATAAAACATTTCGTACTCTTTGTAAAATAGCATTGGGTTCTTTTTCTGAAAGACTCAGATCTATAATTCTTTGTTTAATGATTTTATCCAATTCTTTGGAATTATCAAATTTGCTATTCATCAAAATATCACTCATTATAGATACAGATTTATTCAAATATTTTTTCATAGTGAAAATAGATGTCTCAGAGAAAGAAGTATATAAACTACATCCCATATAATCAATCATATCGTCTAATTCTTCTTTAGTATGATTTTCTGTACCAGAACGAAGCATTTGACCCAAAATTTTTTTTATTCCAGTCTTATCTTTTTCCAAAAAGGGTTTATAATCCAACTCTAAACCAATTCTAACTAAAGGAAGTTTATGATTTTCTACAATGAGAACTTTTAATCCATTTTTCATTTGAAAAAACTTAGGTTTTTCAATGTTGATAGTCGTCTTTCTTTTGAGAGATGGTGGGGGGACATTTCGATTAAATATATGAGCAAACATAATTATTGTATGAAAAAAAATTATTACAGCAAGGATTATTTTGAAAATCAATTTATTTATCTGTATTCTCGTTATCTGGAATATTATATAAACGAACTCTATTATTTTTATTTAAATATTTATTAGCAACTTTTTTGATATCTTCTGGAGTTATTTTTCTATATTTTTCTATATCCGTATTAATTAAATCAGCATTATGATAATATAAATAATAGTGAGACAAACTTGCAGTGATTCCACTCATAGAATAATTGTCTGAAATAAATTTTTTTTCAAAACAGTTTTTTTGTTTTTCCAATTCATATTGTGTTATTCCTTTTTCTTTTAAAAGATCTATTTCATCATCTATTATTTTTGTCAATTGATCTATTGTAATACCAGGATTAATTAATCCATATATCATAAAAATACCATAATCTTCCATTGTATCTAAAGATGATCCCGCATAAGAAGCGACTTGTTTCGTATTTACAATATTTTTTATTATGCGAGAACTCTCTCCAGAAGAGAATACATGATCAATAATTTTTAATACATAAGAATCTTTATCTGTGAGTTTTGGAACTCTATACGATAAAAATACTCCAGGAACTTTAGTATTTTTATCTACGTAAGTAAAAAATATTTCTTTCTTCATTGGTTCTTCTTCTATTTTGTTCATTTGAAAATTTCTTGTTCCTTTAGGGATAGATGAAAAATATTTTTGAATCAGTGTTCTAGCTTCATTCATATCGAAATCACCAGATACTACTAAAACCGCATTGTTCGGAACATAGTAAGTTTTATAAAATTCTTTATAATCAGCTTCTGTCGCAGTATCTAAATCTTGATATAATCCAATAATTGGATATTTATATGGATGTTTTTTGAATAATAAAGAAGGAATTATCTCAGAAATGGATTTTACATATGGCTGATTCTCTACACGCATCTTTTTTTCTTCTTTGACCACTTCTCTTTGAATATTAATACTTTCTTCATCAACTTTAGCATGAAGCATTCTTTCTGATTCTAACCACAAAGCTAATGGAAGACGATCAGATGGTAAGATTTCGTAATAACAAGTTTCATCATGATTTGTATAAGCATTATTTTTTCCTCCATTATAGGCTATGTACTTAAAATATTCTCCTTTTTTAATATTTTTGGATCCTTCAAACATAAGATGTTCGAAAAAATGAGCAAAACCCGATTTTCCAGGAGTTTCGTTTTTACTTCCTACATGATACAAAACAGAAATAGAAACTAAAGGGGTTGTCTTGTCTTGATGTAAAATAACATGCAACCCATTTGATAGTTTTTCTTCGAAAAACTTAATTTGATACAACTCTTTAGAACGGTTAAAGTTTTTGGGGGTCAAATGATTCAGTATCATAGTTATAAACATTAATAAAAAAATGAAAAAACCATTCATGAAACAAAGTTAAAGATTCAAAAAAGAAATTTACGAATTTTTTTTTCCAAAAGATGGTATTTTTTCTTTTATTCTATTTTTGTTATAAAGTTATGAATTCATAATATAGTATGAGAAGAATTTTATTTTTTATTTTCATTTTTTCTTTTTTTTTAATAGAAAAAGGAAAATTAAAAGCTGATAAAGGAGATGTTGAAAATGGAATGGAACTTTTTAAAAAAAATTGCACAGCATGCCATTCCATAGATTTAGAAAAAAAAATGATAGGACCTGCTTTACATGGAGTGACTGAAAAAAGGAATCGTAAATGGTTACATCAATGGATTAAGAATAATAAATCTTTAAGAGAAAGTGGAGATAAAGACGCTTTAAAAATCTACAAAGAATATGGAAATATAGAAATGAATCCTTTTCCTCAATTATCTGAAAAACAAATAGATGATATTTTATCGTTTATAACCAATCCCGATTCAATAAAAAAAAAAGAACATCATGAAATAAATCATAATAATGAAAATCATGAAAATGATAAAGAAGAAAATCAATTTTTAGTCAAATTAATTATTTTTTGTTTTGGAATTTTATCTTTAATTCTACTTTGGATTTTATATAGAATACAAATTCTAATCAGGTTAATTAATGAAGGAGAAACAAAGGTTACTACTTTTAGAAGAAAAAATTTCATAATAAATGTTTTATACAAAAAAATATTAGGAAATGACAAAAAAAAGTGGTATCTGTTTTCTTGTTTTACAGGATTTTTTTTGTTATTTGGAATATATGAAACTTGGAATTTTTTAATGAAGATAGATGTCAATAAAGGATATAAACCTAAACAACCTATTTATTTTTCTCATAAAATTCATTCTGAAATTAATAAAATTGATTGTCAATATTGTCATTCTTCGGCAAAGTATGGTAAAGTATCTGGAATTCCTTCAGTCAATGTTTGCATGAATTGTCATATAACTATTCATGAATATAATGGAGATTATTTGGAAAAAGGAAAAAGTAGAGATGAATATAATCAAGAAATACAAAAAATTTATAAGGCGATAGGATGGGATCCAGAAACAAGAAAATATTCTAAAAAAATTCATCCCATTCAATGGGTTCGCATTCACAATATGCCAGATTTTGTCTATTTTGATCATTCTCAACATATCCTTACAGGAGAAAAATCGATTAAAAAATTAAAAAAAGTAAATTTAGTTTGTAATGCTTGTCATGGAGAAATTCAAAAAATGGATACAGTAGAAATGTCTAATGATTTTACTATGGAATGGTGTATCTCTTGTCATAAAAACGTGGGAATAGACAAAAAAAATCAATATTATAAAGAATATTTTCCAAGCAAAACGAATCAAAAAATCACTGTTGATATGATTGGAGGAACAGAATGTGCTAAATGTCATTACTGAAATAGGAATGAAAAAGCGAATAAAAAAATTATTATGAAATCAAATAAAAAGAATAAAATATTAGACAATCTTAATCCTATAAAGGATCTTTTTCAAGGAAGAACATCTAGACGTGATTTTCTTAAGTGGGTAGGGTTTAGTACCGCTTCTGTGACTTTATCCGCTTGTAAAGGACCAGTTGTTAAATCTATTCCTTATGTAGTCAAACCAGAGAATATCACTCCAGGAATTCCGAACTATTATGCATCAACTATGATTGATTCTTTCGATATAGGAAGTGTTTTAGTGAAAACAAGAGAAGGTCGTCCTATAAAAATAGAACCTAATTTTTCTTCTGAATTTTTTAATACAACTTCTGCAAGAATACAATCTTCTTTATTATCTCTTTATGATGAGGAAAGATTAAAAAATCCTTCTTTAAAAGGAAAAAAAAGTTCTTGGAAAGAAATAGATAATTATATTATTCAAAATTTGAAATATTTATCTAAAACAAAAAAAAATATAATTTTTCTTTCTTCTTCTTTTCCAAGTTTTTCTACAAAAAAATTGATTCAAGATTTCAAGAAAAAATATCCTCGTACGAAATGGGTTACTTATGATCCTATTTCATATTCCAAAGCTTTGGATGCTTCAGAAAAAATATTTGGAATTCGAGGATTTCCAATTTTTGATTGGAATAAATCAGAATTAATAGTTTCGTTTGATGCTGATTTTTTGGGAGATTGGAGTCCTGAAAATATGGCTAAATTTTATGTTTTTAAAAGAAAGCCTGAAAAAAATATGATGCAACATATTCAAATAGAAAGCAATATGACAATAACTGGAGCAAATGCAGACATTCGTTTATCTAGAAAGCCTTCTGAAATAAAACAAATGTTGATTGAAATTTTTCAAAACATTTGTTTAGGAAAGCAAATAAAGGATAAAAATGCAAAAAAAGTAGCTTCATTAATAAATAAAATGGGATCTAAAAGTGTAATTTTTGCAGATGGAGATCAAGAATCTTATGAATTATCTTTTTTAATCAATCAAAAAATTAATAGTCATGCATTGCAAAATGATAAATATATTTTTTCAAAAGAAAGTAATGATAATAAATTCAATAATTTTTTGAAAGATTTAGAAAACGAAAATGTTGGAGGTTTATTTATTCATAATGTTAATCCTATTTACAGTCTTCCATTATCTATTTATAAAAAAGTAAAACAATTTATAAAAAAAATACCTCTAACAGTTTCTCTTTCCATGAGTAAAGATGAAACCAATGAAGTCATGGATGTATCAGCTCCTATTCCTCATTGGTTAGAAAGTTGGGGAGATACTTATCCTGTGACTAATGTTTATACATTAATTCAACCTACAATTCAATGTATTTTTAATACAAGACAATTTCAGGATTCTTTAATAATTTGGAGTGAAATTCAAGAAAAAAATTATTACGAATATTTGAAAAAAACTTGGGAAAAAAATATTATTCCAAAATCCAATGTTTCTTCCTTTAATGAAGCTTTATTTTATGGTTTGGTAAAAATTAAAAATCATAAACCTATTTCAAACAATTTTTCAATAAATCAAAAAAAAATCAAAAAATATGAAAAAAAAATAGTAAAAGGAAAAAAAATAAAAACAAATTTTGAACTTAGATTATATACTAAAATTAGTATGGGGGATGGTCATCAATATAATAATCCTTGGTTACAAGAACTTCCAGATCCTATTACACGCACTACATGGGGTAACTATTTAACTATATCATATTCTGATGCAAATAAAATGGAATTAAAAAATTGGAATTCTGGAGATGGATCTTTAAATGGAAACTGTGTGGATTTGATTAAAAATAATCAAAACATCATCCAAAATATTCCTGTATTTATTCAACCTGGACAAGCTTTAGGATCTTTAGGATTAGCTTTTGGTTATGGACAAAAAAAGGGAAAATTGTCTAAGATTGTTCACGGAAAAAACGCTTATAGAATCTATGAAAATTTTTTCATAATACAAGATAATATAGAACTAAAAAAAGTGGATAAAATCCATAAATTTTCTTGCGTACAGTTACATCATACAATGGTAGGAAGAAATTTAGTGAAAGAAACAGATTTAGATATATTCTTAAATAAACCAAAAGAAATTTGGAATGAAAAAGAAAAAGTTTCAACTCATAAAGGAATGCTTTTTCCAGAAGAAATTTCTATTTGGAATCCAAATAATCATAAAAATAAAGAAAAAAAGAATGGACATCATTTTAATTTATCTATAGATTTAAATGCTTGTATTGGATGTGGAGCTTGCATTATTGCATGTCATTCTGAAAATAATGTTCCTGTTGTTGGAAAAGAAGAAATAGGAAAATATAGAGATATGCATTGGTTACGTATAGATAGATATTATTTTTCAGATGATCCATCTTCAGAAACAAGCAATAATGAAAACAACATTTATGAAAATCCAAAAGTAACTTTTCAACCAATTATGTGTCAACATTGCGATCATGCTCCTTGTGAAACTGTATGTCCAGTTGGAGCCACTTCTCATGGAGAACAAGGACAAAATATGATGACTTACAATCGTTGTGTAGGAACTCGTTATTGTGCGAATAATTGCCCTTATAAAGTAAGACGATTTAATTGGTTTAATTATGTTAATAATCAGAAATTTGATTTCAACATGAATAATGCTTTAGGAAAAATGATACTAAATCCAGATGTGGTTGTCAGAACCAGAGGTGTCATGGAAAAATGTTCTTTATGCATACAAAGAACACAATATGTGATAGGAATCGCAAAAAAAGAAAATAGAAAAATTCAAGATAAAGAACTTGAAACAGCTTGTAGTGTTTCTTGTCCAACCCAAGCTATCACTTTTGGTGATATAAACGACCCTACTAGTCTCATTTCTAAAAAAATAAAAAATCCTAGATCTTATAAACTATTAGATTTTATAGGAGTAAAACCTAATGTTTCTTATCAATTAAAGATTCGAAATCAAAATGAAATAGAAAAAATGAAATAGAAAAAATTATGTTAAATCATTATGAATCTCCTATAAGAACCCCCCTCATTTTAGGAAAAAAAACATTGAAAAATATTACAGATGATATATTCAATCCTATAAAAAATAAAGCAGGAAATCTATGGTGGATCTCTTTATTGATTTCTATTTTAGCTTTTTTATGGGGATTAGGATGTATTTTTTATACAATTGGAACAGGTATAGGTGTATGGGGGTTAAACAAAACAATTAATTGGGCCTGGGATATTACCAATTTCGTTTGGTGGGTTGGAATTGGTCATGCTGGAACTTTGATTTCAGCTGTTTTGTTATTATTTCGTCAAAAATGGCGTTTATCTATTAATCGTTCAGCAGAAGCTATGACTATTTTTGCAGTAATACAAGCTGGATTATTTCCTATTATTCATATGGGTAGACCATGGAATGCTCATTGGGTTTTACCCATTCCCAATCAGTTTGGATCTTTATGGCCCAATTTTAATTCTCCTTTATTGTGGGATGTATTTGCTATTAGTACTTATTTTTCTGTTTCTACAGTTTTTTGGTTTATGGGATTAATTCCAGATTTTGCAATGATACGAGACCGTATTTCAAATCCTTTTCAAAAAAAAATCTATAACATTCTTAGTTTTGGATGGGGGGGAACATCAAAAGATTGGCAAAGGTTTGAAGAATTGTCTTTAATTTTAGCTGGATTATGTACTCCATTGGTATTTTCTGTTCATACCATAGTTTCTTTTGATTTTTCCACTTCTGTAATTAAGGGTTGGCATAGCACAATATTTCCTCCTTATTTTGTTGCAGGTGCTATATTTTCTGGTTTTGCTATGGTACAAACTTTACTAGGTGTTGCAAGAAAAGTTCTTTCTCTAGAAGATTATATTACCAGAAATCATATTGAATATATGAATATGATTATTTTATTAACAGGAGGAATTGTTTTATTAGCTTATATTTCAGAATTTATTATTGCTTGGTATTCAGGAAATCCTTTTGAAAAATTTATTTATTTTTCTTTAGAAGCATCTAAAGGACCATTTTGGTGGGCCTTTTGGTCTTTAATCATTTGTAATGTCATTATTCCTCAATTTTTATGGATTAAATCTGTACGAAGAAGTTTTTTCTGGTCTTATGTCATCGCTATTGTCATAAATATTGGAATGTGGTTTGAAAGATTTGACATTATTGTTTTAAATCTAAGTCATGATTATCTTCCTTCTTCTTGGACTGGTTTTATTCCTTCATTTGTAGATGTTGGTATCTTTATAGGGACGATTGGTTTATTTTTTATCCTGTATTTGTTATATATACGTGTTTTTCCTGTTATTTCACAAGCAGAATTAAAAACAATATTGAACTCAGATCATAAAAAAAAATAGTGAAATGAAGAATATATGTGTACATGCATTATATGATGATGATCATACGTTAATAAATAGTATAAAAATTATACAATATCATAATTATAACATATCTGAAGTTTATTCTCCTTTTCCTATTCATAATTTAACTGAAGTGTTAAAACTAAAAAAAACCAATTTATCTTTTTTATCTTTTATATATGGATTATTGGGCTTTTGCATAGCTTGTATATTCACTTGGTATACTATGGTTTGGGATTGGCCTCAAAATATTGGAGGAAAACCTTCTTTTTCTTGGATTAGAAACCTTCCTTCTTTTATTCCTGTTATATTTGAATTTTCAATTTTTTTTTCTGCACATTTTATGTGTATTACTTATCTTATTCAATGTAGATTATTTCCAGGACGGATATCAAAAAATCCGGATTCAAGAACTACTGATAATATGTTTTTAGTAGAAATTCATACTAAAAAACATTCCAAAAAATTAGTGAATCTATTAAAAGAAAATGGAGCAATAGAGATTGTGATAAAACAATTATAAGTCCAATTAGAATAAAAAAATATAGTATTATGAATAAATATTTATACAAATTTATTATTATTTTTTTTTATATGATTTTATTTCTATTTCTAGAATCTTGTTGGTTTGATAAAACTCAACCTAATGTAGTATATATGCCTGATATGTATTATTCAGAAGCATATGAACCTTATTCAGATCCTTATTCATACAATAAAAAAGATAAAAACATTAAAGTTCCTTTATTTTCAAAAGAAAAAACTTCTTCACTCTATCCAGTAGAAGGAACTGTTTCTAGAAATGATTTATTTTATAATTTGATAAATATAAAAAATAAAGGATTGAATTATTCGAAGAATATCATTCAAAATCCACTATATAGTATTCATTACGAAAAAAAAGAAATTACAATAAAAAAAGGAAAAAAATTGTATCAAATCAATTGTTCTATATGTCATGGTAAAAATGGAGATGGACAAGGAGAATTGGTTAAAAACGAAAAAATTTTTGGAATTCCTAATTATAAAGATAGAGATCTTACCATTGGTAGTGTTTATTATGTCATTACATATGGAAAAAATAATATGAATTCTTATGCTTCACAATTAAATGAAATAGATCGATGGAGAGTCTCAGAATATGTTCTGTTTTTAAAAAATGAATAAACATGTATCAGTTTTATACAATGAACAAAAAAATTATCATTTTTATGATAATAATCGTAGGTTTTATTTTTATTTCTTTAGATAAAATGTTTCTTGATCAAAAAAAACAAATTGTTTCAGAAAAACAGTATGTTGTCACAACGAATCATAAACCTTGTACCGCATTATATATTTCAATTTTTTATTTTACTTCTATATCTTTAGGAGCATTGTTTTTTTTAGGAATACAAAATATATCAAAATCAGGTTGGTCCGTGATTATTCATCCGATCATGGAGGAAATTTCTTCTTTTATTCCATATGGGTTTTTTATGATTTTTATCATTTTATTATTAAATGCTATGGATATAGTACATATATTTCATTGGATGAATTCAGATTTATATAATCCTATTTCTTTAAAGTATGACAAAATTATTGCCAGTAAAAAAATTTTTTTGAATATTCCATTTTTCTTAGTGAGAAGTATTCTTTATGTATTAATATGTAGTTTTTTTTATTTAAAGATCAAAAGAATATCTTGTACATTATATATATCCCATTCATTAAATGATTATAAAAAATTATATTTTATATCTCTTCTTTTCGTTATATTTTTTTCTTTTATTTCCATATTTATGACATGGGATTGGATCATGTCTTTAAATCCACATTGGTTTAGTACTTTATTGGGGTGGTATGTTTTGAGTAGTTTTATGATAACAGGAATAAGTACTATCACAATAATATCTATTTATCTTAACAAAAAAGGATTGTTTCCTTTATTTAGAAAAAGTCATTTACATGATCTTAGCAAATATCTATTTTCTGGTAGCTTGTTGTGGACTTATTTTTGGTTTTCACAATTTTTTCTGTATTGGTATGGAAATATTCCAGAAGAAATTACTTATTTTATAAAAAGAGAAGAAATTTACAATTCTATCCATTTTTGGATGCTAATTCCTAATTTTTTAGTTCCTTTTTTTGGTTTAATTAGTAGTAAAAGCAAATCAAATAAAAAAATAGTCTTTTTCGTTTCTTTAATTTTACTCATAGGCCATTACATCGACACATACAATTTAATAGCTCCAGATATTAATGAAGGTGTAAAATTTTGTATATTCGAAATCATAGGTTCTTTATTAATTATAGGAGGATTTTTTGTTTATATTTTATTTTCCAATTTTAGTAAAAGAAAAATCAATTCTTCTGAAGGAAATCCTTTTTTTCAGGAAAGTAAAAATTATAAGTATCCTTATATGTAAAGATTCCATCTTTTTTTTAAAAAAAAACTTCAATGTTACTTACGTTTTGTAAAAACTAAAAAAAGTTTTATAAAAATTCATTTTCATAAAAGAAAGAATAAAAAGAAAATGAATCTATTTTTTATCTTTTATAAAATTCATGATAGATTTGTTAGAACCAAAAAGAGTTAATATATCCCCATTTTGTAAAACAGTCTCTCCTGTAACCAATCCTATGACTTTTCTTGTATGAGTTCCTTTAGATGACAATGGATTATGGATGTCTCGTATTACGGTAATTAAAGAAACAGAATATTTTTGTGTCAATTTTAAACTTTTCACAGATTTTCCACTAAAAGAATATGGAGAAAAAACTTCTGCGATAGAATGCTTATTATCTACTCTGAAATAATCTAAAGCATAATTAAAAGATATTTGTTTCGTCAAACGAAACGCTGCATCTTGTTCTGGATGAATCACGTTATTAATTCCCATAGCTTCTAATATTGTATCATGTATTTTGGATAAAGATCTACTTACAATTTTCAAATTTTTATATTTTTTAAGTATAGCTGTAGTTACGATTGATGACCCTTCGTTTTCTCCAATTGCTACAATTCCTAAATCTGCTTGTTGAATCGGTAATACTTTGTAAGCCGCTTCATTATTTGCATCCATACATACTACATTTGCTATATGATCTTTCAATAAATCCACTTTTTCCATTTTATGATCTATACCAAAAACTTCATGTCCATTATCTGTTAAATTAAGAGCTAAAGATCTTCCAAAATTTCCTAACCCAATAATTATAATTTTCATATTTTCTGTTTACTTACTCTTCTTAATTAATAAGAACATTTCCTTTAGGATATCTGTAATAATGATGAGAACCAATTTTATTTTTTCTCAAAAATCCAATCATAACATTAAAAATTCCTATTCTTCCTAACAACATTAAAAGTATTAAAATTAATTTACTTCCGTTTGACAAATTAGAAGTTATTCCTAAAGATAATCCTGCTGTAGAAAAAGCGGAAAATACTTCAAAAGAAATTGATAAAATATTTTCTTTTGGATCCAAAAAAATTATAAGTAAAATACTTATGTATATAACGATTATAGATAACATAATAATAGAAAAAGATAATCGAATCGATTCCGAAGATATTTCTTTTCTTTGTATTTCTACTCTATTTTTTCCTCTAGATAAAGAAATAATATTCATTAACGCTAATGCAAAAGTACTTGTTTTTATCCCTCCACCAGTAGAAGCGGGAGAAGCTCCTATCCACATCAAAAAAATAGTAAAAAAAATAGTAATGGGAGTAAAAGTATTCATATTTAATACATGAAATCCAGCTGTTCTAGATGTAGCGGAAGAAAAAAATGAAACAATCCATTTTCCATGAAAAGAAGAATGTTCGGAAAGAGAACAATGATATTCACTTATATAATAAAAAACGGTTCCAAAAAAAAGCAAAAAAAAAGTGGTTAGTATAACAATTTTTGTATTTAAAGTTACTACATGTACAGGACATCGAAAATCTTCATCTTTAAATATTTTTAAAAAATATTTTTTAATACTCAACCATATATATGCAAAAAAATTAAATAAAATGTTAAAACCTATTCCTCCCAATATTAGTAAAAAAGCGATAATTAATTGAAATAGATAATTAAATCTCACAGATTGTGAATATAATCCTTGACTTAGGGTAGAAAATCCACTATTACAAAAAGCGGATATAGAATGAAAAATAGAAAAAAACAAAAGATTATCAGATTCTATTGAATTTTTTTCTTTAATAGAAAAATAAATTAATAAAGTTCCTATACATTCTACTGTTAAAGTAAACAGGACTACTTTTACAGCTAAACTAAGAACGTTATTTGTTGTTTTTGTATTTAAAAAATTACTAATAAAAATAGCTTCCTTAAAAGAAAATCCATCTCTAAAAAAGTAACTAAAAAATGAAGTTATAGTTAAAATACCCAATCCTCCCAGTTCTATTAATATAAGTATAAAAATTTTTCCTAAATATGTAAAATCTTTAGCTGTATCTAATACTACTAATCCTGTTACACATACCGCACTAGTAGAAGTAAATAAAGCATCTATAAATGATATTTTTTTGACTACTGTAGATGCAGGAAGCATTAATAAGATAGAACCCAAAAAGGATAAAAAAACAAAACTTGTAATGAATATAAAAGCAGGATTATGAATTTTGACGTATATTATTCGTATAAAATAAGTGATACGAATCAAAACATATAAAATTAAACTAATAAGTGTGTATATTTTTATATCTGAAGTTATATTAGTTATATTTTCATTATGATAAAAGAAAAAAATTTTTAAAAAGGAAAAAATAAAAGAAAACATCAATATACAAAGGGATAAAACAATCATGGATTTATAACCTTTTTCAAGATTTTTATCAAGAAGAATAAAAAAGTGTAACATACTTATTATTAATACAATTCCTAAAAGGATTTCGACATTAAAAAATAGAAAATTTTTCCATCCTAAAGAAAGAATTATATAAATAAATATAATTGGAGTAAACATATTCAAAACATTTTGAAATCTAATTTGAATCATGATTTTTGTATGAAAAATTTTAATTTTTTGATCATAATTTTGTATAAATAACAATTAATTGCTTAAAATGATTGATTTAATAAGAATCAATCCTATCTAAATGTTCAAATTTAGAATATTTAGGTTTGATTAAAATATGTCTAAAATCAATAAAAAAGTAATTTTTTTTGTCATATGGGGTAGTAAGAAGGAGAAATAAATGGAACTGTATTTATAGGTTTTATCTGAAAAATAGCACATGGTGCACTATTTTCATTATTTTAAATTTTTTTCTCACAAAATGTATGTATTTTTTATAAATAAAAAGGAATAAATTTTTCGATATCATCGAATTTTTTTTTACAAAATTTTTTATAAGAAATGAGAGACATATCCATTGCAGATGGCATCTTGTATAAAAATTCTCTTTTTCCTGTAATGAATTTCTTCTTTTTAAGAGAAGAAATATTTCCTATAATAAAATGGACTTTTTTATATTCTGATATCGATTTTAAAAAATCGTTATCTAATTTTTTTATTCTAATGGGATTTAATCTTTTTTTTGATTCATTAAATAATGAAGTATAGAAAAAATCAGATTTAACATGTATCATGGGAATTAAGAATCCTTTTTTTATGTTTATTTTATAACTCATTACTGTCAATGTATCTACAGATAACAAAGGAATATTTAAAGCACAACACAATCCTTTAGCCGCCGATGCCCCTATTCTTAAAGAAGTATAGGATCCTGGTCCTTTGCTAACACAAACAGATTTTAAATCTTTAAGATGAATTCCGGAAATGCTTGTAGCATATTGTATAAATGTGTGCAATTTTTCTGAATGAAAATATTCTTTTGAACATTCTTCTATAGAAGTTAAACATATTCCATTTTTAGCAATGCTGACTGAACAATTTTTTGTAGAAGTTTCTAAATTTAGAATTAAAGACATATATATTAAATTTTTGAAAATTAATGTATTCAAATCAAATGATAAGAACAGAAAAAGTAATTCGATATATTGTTTCCTGGTTGAAAAAATATATTCAAAAATCTAAATCTAATGGTTTTATTATTGGAATATCTGGAGGAGTGGATTCTTCCGTAACTTCTTTTTTAGTAGCTATGACAAAATTTCCTACTATCATATTAGAAATGCCTATTTTGGAAAAAGAAAAAAATTTGTTTCCTATAAAACATGCAAAATTTTTGAAAAAAAAATTTTCGAATGTTCATTATTTTGAAAAAGATTTATCTGCTTTATTCAAAACTTTTTGTCATACAACGAATGATATTCAAAAAAATTCTAAACTTTCTTTAGCATTAGCTAATGTAAAATCTCGTATTCGTATGTTAACTTTATACTATTATGCTAATATAAAAAATTATCTTGTTGTTGGAACTGGAAATAAAGTGGAAGATTTTGGAGTCGGTTTTTTTACAAAATATGGAGATGGAGGAGTGGATTTACATCCAATAGCTGATTTAACTAAGAGTGAAGTTCGTTTTTTAGCTAAAAAATTAAATATTCTTGATGAAATTCAAAAAGCAAAGCCAACGGATGGACTTTGGGAAGATCAACGATCAGATGAAGATCAATTAGGAGCGACTTATGAAGAATTAGAATGGGCAATGAAAATTATGAAAACAAAAAATTATACTTTTTCTGAAATAGAATATCAAATTTTAAAAAAATATAAAATGTTACATCAAAAAAATAGACATAAAATGATTCCTATTCCTATATGTAAAATACCTGATGATATAAAAAATTCTATTTTATTATGAATAAGAAAAAATATTCAACAATAAATCATAACAGAATCGTTTTTGTAACTTTGTTTTCCATGGATTAAGTTCATTTTATGATGGAAGGAAAACATAATAAAATTAAAAAAATAAAATTGAATCAAAAATATAATTCTATTTTAAATCATTCAATTAATCCAGATTTGACTTCACAAAATAACGTTTGTTTTATGAGTGATGAAGAAAAAATTGAAAAAATAAAAAAACATTTTTTTCATATTATGGAAGTTTTAGGGTTGGATATGAATGATGATAGTTTACGAAAAACACCAAAACGAGTTGCAAAAATGTTTATACAAGAAATCTTCAGTGGTCTTAATCCAAAGAATTCTCCTAATTTTTCCATTTTTGAAAATAAATACAAATATAACCAAATGTTAATAGAAAAAAATATAACAGTTTATTCCACTTGTGAACATCATTTTCTTCCCATCATAGGAAAAGCACATGTAGGTTATATTTCTAATGGAAAAGTTGTAGGTCTTTCTAAAATCAATAGAATTGTCAACTTTTATGCAAAAAGACCACAAGTTCAAGAACGTTTAACAATACAAATTGTTCAATCCTTAAAAAAAATGTTAGAAACACAAGATGTAGCTTGTATTATAGAGGCAAAACATTTGTGTGTTAATTCTCGTGGAATTAAAGATACAGATAGTAGTACTGTTACTACTGAGTTAATAGGATCCTTTAAAACAAATTCAGAAATTCGAAAAGAATTTTTGCATCATATTGGAATTTCTTAAATGAAAAAAATGGAGGAAAAGAGTTATCAACAAAAAAATAGAAATCATTTAAAAATATATAATTCTTTAACAGAAAAAAAAGAATTATTTCATCCGATTCATAAGGAATATGTTGGTATTTATGTATGTGGACCTACGGTTTATAACTACTTACATTTAGGAAATTGTAGAACTTTTATATCATTTGATATTGTTTTTCGTTATTTAAAACATTTGGGATATAAAGTTCGTTATGTAAGAAATATTACTGATGTTGGACATTTAGAAAATGAAAATTTTGATATAGAAGATAAAATTTCTCAAAAATCTCGTATAGAAGGACTTGAACCCATGGAAATTGTTCAAAAATACACTATTTCTTTTCACAACTTATTAAATGTTTTAAATGTATTACCTCCAAGTATAGAACCTACGGCTACAGGTCATATTATAGAACAAATAGATATGATTCAAGAGCTAATTCAAAAAAAATTAGCATACGAAGTAAATGGATCTGTTTATTTTGATTTAAAAGAATATAGAAAATTCTATCCTTATGGGGTGATTAGCAAAAATAAAATCGATCAACTTTTTTATAAAAAATTAAAATTTATAGAAGAAAAACGTGGATTTCATGATTTTTCTCTTTGGAAAAGAGCTCATTCTAATCATATTATGAATTGGAATTCTCCATGGGGAAGAGGATTTCCTGGTTGGCATATAGAATGTACTACAATGAGTACAAAATATTTAGGAGAAACTTTTGACATCCATGGTGGAGGAATAGATTTAAAATTTCCTCATCATGAATGCGAATTAGCACAAGCGATAGGAATTTATAACAAAAGTTATTTTGCTCATTATTGGATGCATACGAATATGCTCACTTTAAATGGAAAAAAGATGAGTAAATCTACAGGAAATTTTTTGGAATTAAAAGACATCATTTATAACAAAACTTTTTTTCCTAGTATTTTCAGGTTTTACATTTTACAAACCCATTATAGAAACATTATGGATTTTTCCAATAAAGGACTAATAGAAGCTGAAAAAGGATATCATAAAATCATGAAAGCTATAAAAATATTAAAACATTTAGAACCTAAGACTAAAACATCAAAAAATTTAGACATTTTTAATGTTCATCATTGGATATATATTTGTTATCAAGCTATTAATGATGACTTTAATATTCCTTTATTAATAACTCATTTATTTCAAATTTCTACACTCATCATTAATAATTCCATTCAAAACATATCTCATTTTCATCTATTAAAAAAATATATGATTTATTTTGTTTTTGATATTTTAGGAATTCAAGAAATCAACTATCATGAAGAAAATTCTAAAAAATTAAACACCCTCATTGAGGGATTGATCAAATTTCGTACAGAAGAAAGAAAACAAAAACATTGGATTATTTCAGATAAAATTAGACAAGAACTGTATTCTATAGGAGTTTTATTACATGATAAAAAATTATAGATATAAAAAAAAGCTTGATCAAGATCTTCAATAAGATCTTCTGCGTTTTCTATTCCAAGAGATAAACAGAATCATAGAATTTTGTATTCCTGCATTCATTCTGATTTATAAAGGAGTATATTTGTGAGTCATAGTTGCTGGATAACAAATTAAACTTTTTGTCTTTCCCCAACTTTCTGACAAAAAAAATAATTTTGTAGAAGTCACAACTTGTTTTGCTGATTTTACTGTATTTTTTTTTCAACTAAAAGAAACAATTCCTCCAAAATATCGTTGTTGTTTTACTGCAAAAAAATGATTTTTATGATGAGATAATCCAGGATTATAAACTTTATCTAGTTCATCATTTTTTTTGTTTTTTTTTAAAAAAGAAGCGATTTGTAAAGCATTTTGTTGAAATTGTTTTTTTGATACGTCAATATAACGTTTGTCTTCCTCTTACAGTTGCATTTTGCATATACTTTAGTTTTTCATAATACAACAAATATGGTTTTTTTGAGAGTAATTAATCCATCTAATACATCTGAATATCCTGATAAATATTTTGTAGAACTATGAATTACTATATCTGATCCTAATTTCAAAGGATTTTGAATGGCAGGAGAAGCAAATGTGTTATCTACAACAACTAAAATAGTTGGATTTTTTCTTTTTATTTTTTTACTAATTAATTCTATATCAAATATTTTCAACGTAGGATTATTCGTTATAGGATAATCAAATCCTTTATGAACACCAGAAACTTCTTGTACGTAAGTTGAAGTTTGATATATTATTGGTGTGAAAATGGAACCTGTAAGAGGATCATATAAAATATTTTGAATAATTTTTGTTTTTTCCTTCATCGTTATAATGAATTTCATATAATATCGTATGCAAATGTATTCAAAACATGAAAATATAATTGTTTGAAATTTTTTATAAAAAAAATATAAATTTGTTTCCTATTTTTCGATGTAAATGATTTCAAAACAAATAATATATTCTCTATTCTTTTTTTTGTTTTTATTTTTGTTTGTCGAATCTTCTGATAAAAATCAGAATGTGAAAATACAAAATGAAAATAAAAATAATATGGATATAGCTCATATTATTTTGGATCATGTCAATGACTCTCATGAATGGCATATTGCAGGAACTCCAAATCATGGAATTATTTTTTCTTTGCCAGTTATTTTATGGAATAATGGGTTAGAAGTTTTTTTTTCCTCTAAATTTTCATGTGAAAATGTGGTAAAAGGAAAATATGGATATTATAAGATGTTTAGAGAAACAATATATAAAACCAATGATATTGGATTATTACATATGGATTCTAAAGGAAATCCAAAAAATGATAAACCTTGGGATTTTTCTATTACAAAAAATGTGGTATCCATTTTTATATCCTCTTTTTTGTTATCTTATCTTTTCATACGAATGAAACGTAGTTATAAAAATCATCAAATGAAATGGAGTTTAGGAATTTTTTTAGAATTTTTAATTTTGTTTATACGGGATGAGATTGCAATCCCTAATATTGGAAAAAAATATAAAATATTTCTTCCTTTTTTGTTAACATCCTTTTTTTTTATATTAATTAATAATTTGATAGGTATTATTCCAGGATTTCCAAATGTAACAGGAAACATAAATATTACATTAGTATTAGCTATTATGACATTTATTGTCACCAATATAAATGCAAATATGAGTTATTGGAAACATATTTTTTGGATGCCAGGAGTTCCAATGGGTATTAGACTGTTATTAGCTCCTATAGAATTTATTGGAATTTTTATTCGTCCATTAACTTTGTGTATTCGATTGTTTGCTAATATTACTGCTGGACACATAATTATTTTAAGTTTTATTTGTCTCATTTTTATTTTTAAAAATTTTTTCGTAACTGGTTTTTCCATAATTTTCGGTTTTTTTATTTCTATGTTAGAAATTATGGTTGCTTTTTTACAAGCTTTTATTTTTACAACTTTATCTTCCTTACTTATAGGAATGTCTGTGAAAAATTATGATTATGACAATGAAATATATTAAAAATATTATTATATGAATATAGATTTAACTTACTCAGGTTTAGCTGCTTTAGGATCTGGTATTGCAGTAATAGGAGCGGGATTAGGAATTGGAAAAATCGGAAGTTCCGCAATGGATGCCATTGCTAGACAACCTGAAGCTTCAAATAAAATACAGAATGCTATGATTATAGCGTCTGCATTGATTGAAGGAGCCGCATTATTTGGAATAGTCACTACATTATTAGCTGTATTTAAATAAAAATCCAATGGATTTAGTTACTCCTTCTATTGGACTCATTGTTTGGCATACAATAATATTTATAATTCTCATGTTGTTTCTTTCAAAATTTGCTTGGAAGCCCATAATAAATTTTATTGATCAAAGAGAGGAAGAAATTAAAATATCTATTGAAAAAGCAGATCAAGTGAAAAAAGAATTGAAACATGTAGAAAATCAAAAAAATAAAATTTTAAAGGAAACTTATATGAAAAGAGATATGATTTTGAAAGAAGCTATTCAAATCAGAGAAAAAATAAAATCAAAAGCTAAAGAGGAAGGAATAATAGAAAAGAAAAAAATTATAGAAGAGACAAAAAAAAATATTCAAATAGAAAAACAAGTTGCTATTCGTCAATTAAAAAATAAAATAGGAGATATTTCTATTCAAATATCCGAAAAAATATTAAAAAGAGAGTTAGATCAATACGATAAACAAGATAAATTTATAAAAGAATTAGTAGATAAATTGTCCTAATCTAATGTTTTCAAATAAAAAGAAAAAAATCATTCAACATTACGCTAGAGTTTTTTTTGAGTTTTCTGTTATGAATATGAATGATAATGATATTGAATTTTTTTATCAAAAAATAAAAAAAGTATGTTTTTTTTTAAGTAAAAACATAAATATATATAGAATTATAAACACAAATCTATTATATACTGAAAAAAAAATAAAAATTTTCAAAAAAATATTTTATAATTTTGATGTTTTACTTTTTAAATTTATTAAACTCCTCATTTTAAAAAACAGAGAATCTTTTTTGAAAGAAATTCTTTTAGAATACAATAGAATATACGAAGAAGATAAAAAAGGATTTGTAAAATCTATTGTAATTTCTGCTTTTCCTTTGAAAAAGGATATACAAGAAATGATTGCGCATAAAATAATATCTAAGAAAAAAAAATTTCTTATTTTTAATCAAATTGATAAATCTATTATTGGAGGCTTTCTATTTCGTATAGGATATAAAGAATGGAATTTTAGTATTCAGGAACAGTTGTTTCATATTCAAAAAAATATATTTCATTAATTAAAAATAAAAGTTTTTATTCTCATATGTCAGATTTAAAATATTCTGAAATATCATCAATTCTTAAAGAAGAATTATCAAATTTTCAATTTGAATCCAAATTATCCGAATTTGGTGTTATTGTTCAAATAGGAGATGGTGTTGTTAGGTCTTTTGGACTAAATTCCGCTTTTTATGGAGAATTAGTAGAATTCCAGAATGGAATTAAAGGAATGGTTTTAAACCTAGAAGAAGATCATGTTAGCATCGTTTTACTTAGTCCATCAAAAAATTTGAAAGAAGGAGATATCGTAAAAAAAACTGGAAAAATTTTTTCTATCAAAGTAGGAGAAAATATGTTAGGTCGTGTTGTAGATATATTAGGAAATCCTATAGATGGAAAAGGACCTATAGAAGGAAAACTATTTGAAATGCCATTGGAAAGAAAGGCTCCAGGTGTGATTTATAGAGAACCGGTTCAAGAACCTCTTCAAACTGGTATAAAATTTATAGATTCTATGATTCCTATTGGAAGAGGACAGAGAGAATTAATTATTGGAGATAGACAAACTGGAAAAACGACCATAGCTATTGATACAATTATCAATCAGAAGAGATTTTTTGAAAAAAAAAATCCTGTTTATTGCATTTATGTAGCCATTAGTCAAAAAGGATCTACTATAGCAAGAATTTCAAAAATATTACAAGAAAAAGGAGCGATGTCTTATACAATTATAGTGGCGGCAAACTCTTCTCATCCAGCTTCTATGCAAGTTTATGCTCCTTTTTCTGGAACGGCAATAGGAGAATATTTTCGGGATACCGGTCGTTCTTCTTTAGTGATATATGATGATCTTTCAAAACAAGCGGTTTCTTATAGGGAAATATCCCTATTATTAAGACGTCCACCTGGTAGAGAAGCCTATCCAGGAGATGTTTTTTATTTACATTCTCGTCTTTTAGAACGATCAGCTAAAATAATAAAAGATCAAAAAATGGCTGAAAAAATGAATGACATTCCATTTTCTATTAGAAGACAAATAAAAGGTGGAGGTTCTTTAACTGCTTTGCCTATTATTGAAACTCAATCTGGAGATATTTCTTCTTATATTCCTACTAATGTTATTTCTATTACAGATGGGCAGATTTTTTTAGAAAAAGATTTATTCCATTCTGGAATTCGTCCTGCAATTAATGAAAGTATATCTGTTTCTCGTGTAGGGGGATCTGCACAAATTCAATCTATGAGAAAAATATCTGGAACTCTAAAATTAGATCAAGCTCAATTCAGAGAACTAGAATCTTTTTCAAAATTTGGTTCTGAACTAGATTCATCTACTACGAATATTTTAAAAAAGGGAAGAATTAATATGGAAATATTAAAACAAACTCCTCATACTCCCTATGATATAGCAGATCAAATAGCTATTATTTATGCCGGTACTAAAAATTTACTTAAAAAGGTTCCTATTGATAAAATTTCAGATTTTGAAAAAGAATATCTTTTTTATTTAAACGAAAAACATGAAAATGTCTTAAATTCTTTAAGAAACGGAATTTTTGACAAAAAAATATCTGACATTTTAGAAACAGTTGCTTTAAAATTAAGTGATAAATACGTTTCTTAATTATGTCTAATCCAAAAGAAATCAAGAGAAGAATATTATCTATAGAATCAGTTATAAAAACGACAGAAGCAATGAAAATGATTTCTATAGTAAAATTACGAAAATCAAAAAATTTACTGATGAAAGTAAAAATTTATTTAGATTCCATAAAGACAATTCTATTTGATCTTTTGTTTACAGAAAACAAAGAAAAATTTGAAAAAAATCCATTCTTTTCAGAAAAAGGAAAAATAAAATTATTTATTGTATTTACTTCTGATCGTGGTTTATGTGGTTCTTTTAATTCTTCAATTTTTTCAAAAATTAATCATATTTTTCAAAAAAAAAGGTATTTTCATAATAATGAATGTTTATTTTTTCCTATTGGAAAAAAAGGATTCGATTTTTTATGGAAAAAAAAATATAATATGTACAATCAAAATTGGATTGAAAACGATTTATTCCATCAAAAAATCCAATCTTTAGTATCAGAGTTCATTTTTTGTTTTTTAAAAGAAAAGTTTTCTTCAATTTATTTAATCTACAATCACTTGAAAAAATCCTCCTTTCAAGAAGTAGTTATAGAAAAATTTCTTCCTATTCCTATTAAGGATTTTAGAAAAAAAACATTAGAATTTTCCTATATTTTAGAACCTTCTCAAAAAGAAATATTAAATTTTATAATTCCAAAATTTTTAAATGCAAAATTATTAAAAATTTTTTGTAAATCTACCACAGCAGAACATACATCTCGTATGATATCTATGCATAAAGCTACAGAAAATGCATCTGATATTAAACATGATCTAATGTTAAATTATAATAAAGAAAGACAAACTACGATTACTAAAGAAATACTTGAAATTATAAGTGGATTAGAATCTTTAAACAAAAAAAAATAAAAACAATTTCAATTCAAATTATATTATATATTTATTTACAACAAAACAAAAACATAATTTTTTTATGGAAAAAAAAATAATGTTAACAGGAATTAGAAGTACAGGAACTCCTCATTTAGGGAATATTTTAGGTGTTATTATTCCGTCTGTATCCATAGCTAATCAAAATACAAAACATTCTTCATGTATATTTATAGCGGATTTACATTCAATGATTCAAATAGAGAAAGATAGTATGACAACAATCAAAAATAATACTTATCAAATTGCAGCTGCATGGTTAGCTTTTGGATTAAATATAGATAATTGTTTATTTTACAGACAATCTGATGTTTCATTTGTTACTGAATTAGCTTGGTATTTCAATTGTTTTTATCCATACCAAAGACTTGCATTAGCTCATGCTTTTAAAAAGGAAATAAAAAAAATAGATCAAGAAAAAATAAGTGTTGGGTTATTTACTTATCCTATTTTAATGGCTGCTGATATTTTACTTTATAATGCAAAACTTATTCCAGTAGGAAAAGATCAATTACAACATATAGAAATAACTCGTCGCATCGCTAATTTTTTTAATAAAAAAATAGGAAAAAAATTATTTGTATTACCTCATGCTTTTTTACAAAAAAATATGTTTGTGATAGGAACAGATGGAAAAAAAATGAGTAAATCTAAAAAAAATTGTATAAATATTTTTTCTTCAGACGAAATTTTGAAAAAACAGATTATGAGTATTCGCACAGATAGTAAATCTGTAAAAGAAAAAAAAAATCCAGAAACTGATTATATCATGTCTTTATATAGTTTGATAGCTCCTGTGGATAAAATAGAGATCATGAAAAAAAAATATCTAGAAGGAGGATATGGATATTATGAGGCAAAAATTTCATTATATGAGTATATCATTCATAAATTTTCATCGGAAAGAGAAAAGTTTTTTTCTTTCATAAAAAAGAAATCTTTATTGGATCATATTTTAGCTTCAGGTGCTAAAAAAGCAAATAAAATAGCTTATGAAAGATTAAATTTTATTAGAAAGCATTTGAAATTCAATCCTATAATTTGATTTATAAAATGTTCTTTGTCATTATGACATAATTATATTTTTTGGCAAAAATTTTGCCTTTTACAGTCCATAGAATTATTTTGAAAATATTTTTATATTATGGATATCAATCAAAAAAATACTGAAAAACAGTCAAAATTATCTCATCAAATAGATGATGAAAAATCTTGTTCTTGTCAACAAGAAGAGCCCCATGATCCATTAAAAAAAGAAATTGAATTTTTGAAAAAAGAATTAGAAAAAGAAAAAGATAAATTTTTGCGTCTTTTTGCAGAATTTGAAAATTATAAAAAACGGATTCAAAAAGAAAGATTTGATATTTTTAGAGATGTTCATGAACAAATTCTTATAGATTTAATTCCAATTTTAGATGATTTTGAACGAGGAATTAAAGAATTAAGAAAATATAAAGAGGAACATCCTGTAAAAGGATTTTTTTTGATACAGGAAAAACTTATTAAAATTTTAAAAGAAAAGGGATTAAATAAAATCAAAATAAAAAAAGGAGATGATTTTAATACGGATTTCCATGAAGCGATAACACAAATTCCAGCTATTACGGAAAATTTAAAAGGGAAAATTATAGAAATTATAGAAGCGGGATATATTCTAAAAGAAAAAATAATACGACATGCTAAAGTCATTATCGGAAAATAATTAATTTATCTTCATGATGAAAAAAGATTATTACGAAGTATTAGGAGTTTCTAGAAATGCTTCTCCAGAAGAAATTAAAAAAGCTTATCGAAAACTAGCAATCAAATATCATCCAGATAAGAATTTAGATAATAAAAAGGAAGCGGAAGAAAAATTTAAAGAATCAGCTGAAGCTTACGAAGTCTTAAGCAATCCAGAAAAAAGACAACGGTATGATAAATTTGGACATTCTGGAATAAAAGGAAGTGGATTGGGTTCAGGAATGAATATGGAGGATATTTTTGAAAATTTTGGAGATATTTTTTCTGATGCATTTGGTGAAAGTTTTTCTAGTTTTGGTTTTGGAAAATCAAATAGACATAAAACTATTAAAGGAAGTGATTTAAGAATCAGAGTCAAACTTTCATTAGAAGAAATAGCTAATGGAATAGAAAAAAAAGTTAAAGTGAAGAGACTCAAAGTTGCCAAAGGCATCAAATTTAAAAATTGTGCATCTTGTAATGGAACTGGACAAATAGTCAGAGTCACTAATACTCTTCTAGGAAGAATGCAAACTACTTCTCAATGTAGGGGTTGTTATGGAACTGGAAAAATTATAGAAAATATTCCTTATGGAGCGAATAAACATGGATTAATTAAAGAAGAAGAATTAGTGAATATTAAAATTCCAGCAGGTCTTACAGAAGGAATTCAATTGAAAGTTTCTGAAAAAGGAAATGAAGCCCCATTTGGTGGTATTCCTGGAGATTTGATTGTATTAATTGAGGAAATTCCTAATCCTAAATTAAAAAGAGAAGGAAGTAATATTCATTATGATTTGTACATATCATTTCCAGATGCAATATTGGGAGCTTTAAAAGAAGTTCCTACCATTAATGGTAAAGCAAGAATCAAAATAGATCCAGGAACACAATCAGGAAAAACTCTTAGATTAAAAAATAAAGGATTGCCTAATCTTGAAGGATATGGATATGGAAGTCTTTTTATTCATGTCAATGTTTGGACTCCAAAAAAAATTAATGAAGAACAAAGAAAATTTTTTGAAAAAATGAGAAAAAATGAAAATTTTCTTCCTCATCCCGGAAATTCAGAAAAATCGTTTTTTGATCGTGTAAGAGAAATGTTTTCTTAAAAACAAATTTTAGAATCATTTTCTAATTCTTAATAGAGTCTTGTACTGAAGATTGTTAGATTTCATTTTATTTTATTGATTTCAATATGATTCTTATTACATTATGATGCAAAAAAAAGTAGTAGTTGGACTTTCAGGAGGAGTAGATTCCAGTGTTGCTGCATTAATCCTTAAGAAAAAGGGGTATGAAGTTATTGGCTTATTTATGCATAATTGGGAAGAAGAAAATTCTAATCATTATAATAAATGCACTTGGAAAGAGGATAGCATTGATGCTATGTTAGTAGCTAAGCAATTAAATATTCCCTTTCAAGTAATCGAAATGAAAAATGAATACAAAAAACATATCATAAACTACATGTTTAACGAGTATAGATTAGGAAAAACCCCTAATCCAGACATTTTGTGTAATAGAAAAATAAAATTTAACATTTTCTTGAAAAAAGCTATTGATTTAGGAGCAGATTTGATTGCTACAGGACATTATGTAAATAAAGAAAAAATTGTAAAAAATAGAAAAACAATTTATCGTCTTTTGATTGGAAAAGACCTAAATAAAGATCAATCATATTTTTTATGTCAATTAACACAATATCAACTGAAAAAATCTATATTTCCATTAGGTTTATTAACTAAAAATCAAGTAAGAAAAATAGCAGAAATGCACAAATTATGGAATGCTCATAAAAAGGAATCTCAAGGTTTATGTTTTGTAGGTAAAATTAATTTATTCAATTTCCTTAAAAAAAAAATTACTCCAAAAAAGGGAGAAATAGTATGCATTAATTCTAATGCTTCATTATATCAAGAAAAAAAATCCTTTTCTTCTAAAGAAGAAGAATTATTTTTCTTATCAAAAAAAAAAAAATACAAAAAATCAGATGGAAAAATAATTGGATATCATAAAGGAGCCTTTTCTTTTACTAAGGGACAACGTAAAGGAATAGCATTAGGAGGTTACAAGGAAGCACTTTTTGTAATAGCTACTGATGTAGAAGAAAATATTGTTTATACAGGAATGGGTAAAAAACATCCAGGATTATATAGAAAATCTTTGTTTATTCAGGAAAAAAATATTCATTGGGTACGGAAAGATCTTACTCTTTTTGAAGGAGAAAAAATGAATGTTCTTTGTAGGATTCGTTATAGACAACCATTACAAAAATCAAAATTATATAAAATAAGAAAAGGAATGTTCATAGAGTTTGAAAGTATGCAATGTGCTATAACGGAAGGACAATTTGCTGTTTGGTATCTTGGAAAAGAATTAATCGGATCAGGAATCATTTCTATGATTTTACATTTTGTTATTTTTTTAAAAATTGAATTCAATTTTTAAAAAAATGTATATTTTATATTAAACTTCATAAGTTATTTATGAATAGATCAAAAAAATAATAATTTTTTAAAAAAAATACATAAAAACATATTTTATATAATATATTTTTTTATATTTTTGCATATTATATAATTTAAAATTTCTTGCATAGTTTATTTTCATTAAACTATTCGAGTTTTGTTTTTTTATCCCTACTTTTTCAGTATGGCTTTTTGATTTATTTATTCAATTTCATGAAAAAAAAAATTAACAATTTTAGCAAAAAAATCACGAAAGAACCTAATTTACCAGCAGCACATGCTATGTTGTATGCAACAGGAATAAAAGAGTCAGATTTTTGTAAAGCTCAAATAGGAATTGTTAGTAATTGGTACGAAGGAAATCCTTGCAACATGCATTTAGATAAACTGGCCAGAAAAATAAAATCATCGGTTATAACTAAAAATTTAGTAGGATTTCAATTCACTACTATTGGAGTAAGTGATGGAATTACTATGGGTACTCCAGGAATGAGATATTCACTTCCTTCTAGAGAATTAATAGCAGATAGTATAGAAACAGTAGTAGATTCTCATCATTATGATGGAGTAATAGCTATACCTGGATGTGATAAAAATATACCAGGAGTTATGATTGCTTTGCTAAGATTGAACAGACCATCTATCATTGTATATGGAGGGAGTATTTCTTCCGGTTATTATAATGGAAAAAAATTAGATGTTATTTCTTCTTTTGAAGCCTTAGGAAAAAAAAATACTAGTCAAATTACTGAAAATGAATACAAAAATATCGTAAAACATTCTTGTCCAGGACCAGGAGCTTGTGGAGGTATGTATACCGCAAATACTATGGCTTCTGCTTTGGAAGCTATGGGAATGATGCTTCCTTATTCTTCCTCTTCTCCTTCAACAAGTGAAAATAAAAAAATAGAATGTGAAGAAGTTTCTACATATATTAAAAATCTATTAAAAAAAAATATTAAACCAAAAGATATAATAACAAAAATTTCCATAGAAAATGGTGTAAAATTAGCAATGTGTTTGGGCGGATCTACTAATTTGATTTTACATTTTTTAGCTATTGCTAAATCAGCAAATATTGATTTTTCTTTAAAAGACTTTCAAAAAATTAGCAATCAAGTTCCTCTCATCGGAAATCTCAAACCAAGCGGAATTTTTTTAATGGAAGATCTTCACAAGTATATAGGAGGAATGCCTGTTATTATAAAATATTTATTAAATGAAGGAATATTATCAGGAAATTGTTTAACCGTTACTGGAAAAACATTATCTGATAATATGAAAAATATTCCTAATATAACTTTTAATCAAAAAATTATTCATTCTTTAGATAATCCCATAAAAAAGAACGGACATATTAGAATTTTGTATGGAAATTTATCCCCCGAAGGGGCTATAGCTAAAATTACTGGAAAAGAAGGAACAATTTTTAGAGGAAAGGCTCATGTTTTTAATTCGGAAGAAGAAGCAAATTTAGCCATTTTAAATAATAAAATTTTACCTGGAGTGGTCATTGTAATTCGATATGTGGGGCCAATAGGAGGACCAGGAATGCCAGAAATGTTGAAACCAACATCATACATTATGGGATCCGGATTAGGAAAAAAAGTTGCTCTTATTACAGATGGTAGATTTTCAGGAGGATCACATGGTTTTGTCGTAGGACATATCACTCCAGAAGCACAATCTGGAGGATTGATTGCTTTAGTACAAAATGATGATTTTATTAAGATAGATACGGAAAATAATATCATTACTCTTGAAGTAAAAAATGAAGAAATTCAAAAAAGGAGAAAAACGTGGACTCCTCCTTTATTAAAAATTCAGAATGGTTATTTATATAAATATACCAAAATGGTATCTTCAGCTTCTGAAGGATGTATTACAGATCAATTTTAGTTTTGTTTGTTGTATGGAAAGAAAATTATTTTCTGGTTCAGAAATAGTAATAAAAACACTATTATATGAAAAGGTTGAATATATATTTGGATATCCAGGGGGAGCAATTATGCCCATATATGATTCTTTACACGATTATTTAAATTCAATTTCGCATATTCTCATGCGTCATGAACAAGGATCCATTCATGCAGCACAAGGATACGCTAGAGCAACTGGAAAAATCGGAGTATGTTTTACTACTTCAGGTCCAGGAGCTACTAATTTAATTACCGGATTGGCAGATGCTTTAATAGACAGTACTCCTATTGTTTGCATTACTGGCCAAGTATCCTCTCATTTATTAGGAACGGATGCTTTTCAAGAAATAAATATAATAGATATTTCTATTCCTGTAACCAAATGGAATATTCAAGTTTTAAAAGCTAAAGATATTTGTGAATCAATTCAAAAAGGATTTTTTATAGCTAAACAAGGTAGACCAGGACCTGTATTGATAGATATAACTAAAGATGCTCAGTTTCAAAAAACTGTATTTCACTATACACGTTTTAAATATATAAAAAATTTTTATCCATATCCTTGTATAGAAAAGGAAAAAATTATGGAAGCTGCAGCTTTAATCAATTCGGCTGAAAGACCTTTGATTCTTGTAGGTCAAGGAGTGATTTTAGCGGAAGCAGAAGAAGAATTTAAAAAATTTGTTGAAAAAACTGGAATTCCAGTAGCTAGTACTCTATTAGGATTAGGATCATTGGATAGTTATCATTCTTTATATGTAGGAATGTTAGGAATGCATGGTAATTATGCTCCCAATATTTTAACTAATCAATGTGATATTCTTATTGCGGTAGGTATGCGATTTGACGATCGTGTAACTGGAGATGTTAAAAAATACGCTAAACAAGCTAAAATCATTCATTTAGAAATAGATTCTTCCGAAATTAATAAAAATATTTTATGTCACATTCCAATTTTGGGAGATTGTAAAACATCTTTAAAAAAATTGATTCTTTATGTGAATAAATCTATTCATCCAGAATGGAAAGATAAATTTTTTCATCTTAAAAAAAAAGAAAAGACGATAGTAATACAAGGAGATCTTTATCCAAAAAAGAAAGGAATTACCATGGGTGAAGTGATTAAATGGATCAATCAATACAAGAACAAAAATGCAGTTCTTGTAACTGACGTAGGACAACATCAAATGATAGCTTCAAGATATTTTCATTTTACGTGCAAAAAAAGTCAAATCACTTCTGGAGGATTGGGTACTATGGGTTTTGCTTTACCGGCTTCTATAGGAGCTCAATTAGGTGTTAAAAATAGGCAAATTCTTTGTATTGTAGGAGATGGAGGTTTTCAAATGACAATCCAGGAAATGGGAACTATCTTACAATATAAGATACCCGTTAAAATTGTACTATTAAATAATAATTTTTTAGGAATGGTACGTCAGTGGCAACAGCTTTTTTTTGATAAACGTTATTCATGTACAAAATTAGTTAATCCAGATTTTATAAAATTAGCTCATGCTTATAACATAAAAGCAAAAAAAGTAAATAAAAGAGAAGAATTAGAAAAATCAGTAAAAAAAGCATTGAATTACAAAAAAGCTTTTTTATTAGAAGTTCTCATCGAAAAAGAAGATAATGTTTTTCCTATGATTCCTTCAGAAGCCGCTGTAGATGAAATTCGTTTAACATAATAATTAATAAATAATAATGATTGATAAATAAAATCATATATAAAAACACTATGAAGCATCAATTCAGAATAATAATTTTAGGGGAAAAAAAACAAGATTATTAAGTAAAATTCTTCTTCTTATATTCCATCGAATAAATATTAAAACTGATCATACTAATGTAGTATCTAGTAAGAATAAAAATGAAACCATCAGTAATATTCAATATGTTTTAGACTTAAAATGTAAAGAAGAACAATTATTGAAAATCAAAAAATCAATTGAAAAGTTAATTGGAATTATTCATGTTTATGATTACAAATTAGAAGAAAAAATTCAAAACAAAACTTATGGAAAAAAATGGATTTACCACTAGATACAACATATTAAATTACTTAAATTAAATCATACAAATTATGAAAATTAAATTTGGATCAATAAAAGAAACTATCATTACAAGAGATGAATTTCCATTATCTAAAGCTAGAGAAATTTTAAAAAAAGAAACTATTTCTGTATTAGGTTATGGAATTCAAGGTCCTGGACAATCTCTTAATTTAAGAGATAATGGATTTCAAGTGATAGTAGGACAAAGAAAACATTCTTATTCTTGGGATAAAGCATTAAAAGACGGATGGATAGAAGGTCAAAATCTTTTTTCTTTGGAAGAAGCTTCTGAAAAAGGGACAATACTCATGTATTTGCTATCAGATGCCGGTCAAATTTCTTTTTGGCCTACTCTTATAAAATATTTAATTGAAGGAAAATCTTTATATTTTTCACATGGATTTGGATTAACTTTTTGTCATCAAACAAAAATATTTCCCCCTAAAAAAATAGACATTTTTTTAGTAGCACCCAAAGGATCAGGAACAAGTTTAAGAAGACTTTTTCAACAAGGAAAAGGAATTAATTCTAGTTATGCTATTTATCAGGATTATAGCGGAAATAGTTTAGAAAAAACTTTATCAATTGGAATCGGAATAGGGTCTGGATATTTATTTGAAACAAATTTTAAAAATGAAGTATTTTCTGATTTAGTGGGAGAAAGAGGAACTTTGATGGGAGCTATACAAGGCATTTTTGCAGCACAATATCAAATATTAAGAGAAAAAGGTCATTCTCCTTCAGAATCTTTCAACGAAACGGTAGAAGAATTAACACAAAGTTTGATGCCACTAATATCGGAAAAAGGAATGGATTGGATGTATGCTAATTGCTCTACAACTGCACAAAGAGGTGCTTTAGATTGGTGGAAAAAATTTAGAGATGCAACTCTTCCAATATTTCAAGAATTATATCATGAAGTATATTCTGGAAATGAAGCAAAAAGAATTATTAAAGTTAATAGTAACATAGATTATAGAAAAAAATTACAAAAAGAATTACAAGATCTTAGAAAAAGTGAATTATGGAAAGTGGGATCCATTATTCGGAACCTTAGACCGGAAGAAAATAAAGATAAAAATTTATAATATTTACTGATAAAAGATTGAAAAATAAATTCAAAGGATTCTTTTATTCTTACAAAGAAAGAATTAAAGCTAAAAATCTTTTAAAAGATATTATTAATGAAACTTCATTACAGAAAAATTCTCTTTTATAAGAAAAATATAAAGCGAATGTTTTTCTCAAAATAGAAGACTTACAAATTATACGTTCATATAAAATTAAAGGGGCTTATAATAAGATAAAAAGTTTATCTCATATAGAACTGAAAAAAAAGATTATTTCATTGTAAAATTTATACAAAAAGCTGGTGTTTTAAAGGAATTCGTCAATAATAATATATTGGGGACCAAAGATGATATTACCTATTTTGAATATTCTAAAAAAAACTTCCAAAGAAGAAGGAACTGCAGTAATAGGAATAAAATTAGCAGATAAGAACGAATTTTATGGATTGATAGGAAAAATGAAAAAACATAAAGTTCATTTTCAATATTTAAATAAAAATCCAGATTTATTTCGTGTTCTAATTTGAAAAAGAAATAAATGAATTTATTTTGTACCCACGACTGGATTTGAACCAGCACATCCTAATCGGATACCACCCCCTCAAAGTGGCGTGTCTACCATTTTCACCACGTGGGCTTTCTTGATCTTACTCATTGGTTGTTTTGTATATCATTCCATTTATATATATACTTATTCTCTATTCATTCAAATATAAAATTTATTAAGACTTCATCAAAAAAAAAATATAAACTATCTTTGAATGAATTATGAATTCTGTTCAAATCAAATAAAATAATATGAATATAGCAATAATAGGATATGGAAAAATGGGAAAATCGATAAAAAAAATAGCTAAGATTAGAAATCATAAAATTTCATTATGTTATGATGATACCCCTTCTTTACTTTTATTAAAGAATTCAAATTCAGATGTAGCAATAGAATTTAGTCAACCTCATTCCGCATTCAAAAATGTAAAAATTTGTATAGAAAATGATATTCCTATTGTAAGTGGAACGACAGGATGGCTTGAAAAATTTGAAATTATTAAAAAAATATGTAAAAAAAAAAATGGATCTTTTTTGTATTCTTCCAATTTTAGTATTGGAATGAACATTTTTTTCGAAATTAATAAAAAATTGTCTAAACTGTTACAGTTATATGATAAAGATTATGAAGTAACAATCGAGGAAATTCATCACAAAGAAAAAATAGATAAACCTAGTGGAACAGCTATTTCTTTAGCAAAAGATATAATGAACAATAAAATGAAAAAAACATGGATTTTGGATGAAAGAAAAACAAAAAACCAAATTTTGATTTTGTCAAAAAGATTCGATCATGTACCAGGAATACATATCGTTAAATATGAATCTCAAATAGAGGATATAAAAATTCAACATCAAGCTCATAACAGAGAAGGTTTTGCATTAGGTGCTGTTATTGCAGCAGAATGGATACAAAACAAAAAAGGTGTTTTTTCTATGAAAGAAGTTTTAGGAATATAAAAATATCTTTTTATGTATACATATTTAATTTTTAGCGGAATTTTTTTATTTATTGAACATGTTATTCATATTTTAGGAACATGGAAGTTTTATAAAAAATTGGGGATTCCATCTTGGAAAATTTTTATTCCTATATATAATATTTTCATTCTTTTAAAAATTTATAAAAGATCTATATGTTGGATTTTTCTATTGTTTATTCCATTAACTAGCATTATATTGATTTTCATTTTGTGGATGGATTTAATTTTTACTTTTTTAAAAAAAACGAAAAAACATTTTTTTTTATTTTTTTTATCTGCAGGATTATATATTTATTACATAAATTTTTTTAAAAAAATTCCCATTTTTAAAATTGAAAATATAAAAAAAAAAGAAGAAAATATAGGAATTTTATTAGCTATGATTTTTTCTTTTATTACTCATACTTATATTGTTCAACCTTTTGTGATTCCCACTTCTTCTATGGAAAGAACTTTATTAGTAGGAGATTTTCTATTAGTCAGCAAAATTCATTATGGATTACGAATGCCTATATCTCCTATATATATCCCTTTTACACATAATAATATCATTGGAAATATAAAATCTTATATCTCTATTTTTCAATGGCCTTATTTTCGTTTTTCTTCCATACAATCTGTACAAAGAAATGATATCGTAGTTTTTAATTTTCCTAAAGATTATAATCATAAAATAATAGATCGAAAAGATCATTATATTAAACGTTGTGTAGGATTACCAGGAGATTTAATTTCTATTAAAAAAGGGATTTTATTTGTGAATTATAAAAAAGAAAGATCTTTTTTAGAAAAACAACAAGCTTATTTTATTAAAACAGAAAATATTCCTTTAAATGTGGAATATCTTGAAAAAGAAATGGATGTTAAAGATATTGAATATATTGGAGAAAAAAATAATGAACATTTTTACCAAATTATGTTAAATGAAAAAAAAGCAGTCGATATAAAAAATTTATTTGAAAACATAATTTTTATAAAAAAGTATATTCTACCCATTCATTTTAAGGAACATTATATATTTCCTAATCACTTTGATTGGAATAGAGATTTTTTTGGTCCATTACACATACCTAAAAAAGGAGAATTCATTAAATTAAATTCAAAAAATCTTCATATTTATAATGAAATTTTCAATTATGAAAAAGTTGAAAAAATTGATATAGTTTCAAAAAAATATTACAAAGTAAAAAAAAATTATTATTTCATGATGGGAGATAATAGACATAATTCATCTGATTCTCGTTATTGGGGTTTTGTTCCAGAAGATCATATAGTAGGTAAACCGATATTTATATGGATGAGTATAGATTGGGATAGAAAAAATCCTATAAATATATTTAGTTGGAAATTTCGTTGGGATAGAATGATGAAAACAATAGATGGAAAACATTCTTATTTATCTTTATTTTTTTTATTTTCATTTGTATATATAGTTTATTTTTTATTTAAAAGTGAAAAATCATGAACTCAATAAAAAGTATTTTTTTCATTATAAAAAAAACTTCCTATAAAATAACCAGATAAAATTCCACCAATATGAGCAAAGTGAGCGACTCCAGGTGCTAAATTAAAAATTGCAGAAATTAAACTTCCAAAAATGAAAATAGTCATGGCTTTCCGAACTGCTATTGGAAAAGGAAAAGGAAGAATGAAAATTTTATGTTCCGGAAAAAATTTAGCAAAAACTCCTACGATTCCACTTACGGCTCCAGAAGCTCCCATCATAGGGGAATACATAGAACTATAAAGATTCATTTTTTGTTCTTCATTTAAAGAATCTAACGTTTTTTGAGCTTGTGAAAAATCTAAAGTTTGAACAAAGTAATATAAAACACCAGTATTAAAAATAATTTGAAATAATGCGGCTAAAATACCTGATAAAAAATATATAATTATAAATTTTTTGACTCCTAACAAAGTTTCTATCTGTCCTCCAAACATAAATAAAGCCAACATATTAAAAATGATATGCAAAAAAAGTCGTTTGGAATGTACAAACATATGAGTTAAAATTTGATAGAATTCAAATCGTTCATCTAAAGGATGATATAAAGAAAGGATGCTATCTATTTTATATTGTGAAAAAACAAAAGTAGCTGTATACACAAGTATATTAATACTAATTAAATGTTTGACAGCATCTGAATTGAAATTGGTATAAAAATTCACTTTTTAAAAAAAATTTTTGTTTAAAACAAAAAACACGGGATCTCCTGAATACGTATAATTTGGATTATGACAAGAAAATAAATCTTTGATGATACATTTCATTCTTTCAGGATATAACTTTGTTCCATATTTTATAGATGCAGATTTAGATATGATTTGGAGAAGTTTTTTTTTATTATTTTTTTTTCCTTTAATAAAATTATATGTTATAATATTTTGAATAACTTCAATCAACAGATTTTGTTGTATCTGTTCAGGAATAGAATACAAATAAACGTATTTTTTACAAATATATAAATGAAAACCAAAACTGATTAAATCATTTTTTATATTCTTCAAAGAAAGAGATTCTTTTTTCAAAAGTTTTACTTTTATAGGAAAAAGAAATTGTTGACTGATCAAATTTTTTTTTCTATAAAAAAATTCAAATAGTATGTTTTGATGTGCTCTATGTTGATCCACCCATACCATATACTCATCATTCAAAACAAAAATTATATATTTCCTCTTAATTTGAAAAGTTTTTATCTCTTCTTTTTTATTATGATGATAAACAAGATGATATAACTCATTTGTTAATTGACAATTTTTTTTAAATGTCCCATATTCATTGAATTTATGAGAAAAATTTTCTAGTCGAACGATTTTTTCTTTATCATAAAGTTTATCATACAAATTATTTAATAAGGAATCTTTTTTTAGTGATTTACAAGATAAAAAAATATCATAGTTTTTTAATTCTTTATTTTTTACTTTATATTGAGAAAATAGAACATTTTTGATTTCTTGTTGAATCATAATACCAATCGTCTCTTCTTCTTCTAATTTTACTTCTTTTTTTGTTGGGTGTATATTCCAATTTATTAAACTAGAATCTATAAAAATAAAAATAAAATAAGAAGCGGTTTTGAAATTTTTCAAAAAACCATCATAAGCATGAATAATTTTTTTATGTAAAAATAAATGAGTAATACAACGTTGATTGACCAATAAAAATTGATCTCCTTTTTTCATAGAACCATCTGGAACGCTAACAAATCCTTCTACAAAAATTCTCTTCTTTTTTATCAAGATAGGAGCTAAATTATTTTTTTCATTTTTAAAAATTTCTTGAATTCTTTCTCTTAAAGAAGCTTTTTTAAAATAAAAAATGATTTTATTATTATGATAAAAACGATATGTTATATTTCTATGTGCTAAAACAATTTTATGAAATTCATAAATAATATGTTGAAATTCTATTCTAGAAGATTTTAAAAATTGTCTTCTAACAGGAAGTTTATAAAAAATATTTTTCACAGAAATTCTTGTTCCTTTAAGCATATTTATAGGAAATTGTTTTTTCACTTGTCCTTCTTCTACAAAAAGGTATGTTCCTACTATATCTTCTCTCTTTTTAGTTTGTATTTCTAATTGAGAAATAAGTGCTATAGAAGATAAAGCTTCTCCTCTAAATCCTTTTGTTTTAATTCTGAAAAGATCAGAAGTTTTTTTTATTTTAGAAGTAGCATGTTTTTGAATACTCATTTTAGCATCGTCAATACTCATTCCTATTCCATCATCTGTTAATTGAATTAATGTTTTTCCTGAATCTTTGATAAAAATATCAATCATTTTTGCGTTTGCATCTATTGCATTTTCTAAAAGCTCTCTTAAAACAGAAGAGGGACGTTGAATGACCTCTCCTGCAGCTATTTGCTGAATCACTTTTTCAGGCAAAAATTGAATAATATTTTTCATTTTATAGATTTTCTAAATAAAGACATATATATAGCTGTTTTAGCACATTCAATTCCCTTATTTCCATTTTTTCCGCCTGATCGATCAAAAGATTGTTGTTGATTTCTATCAGATAAAACACAAAAAATAATAGGAACATCATAGATTATGTTGATCTCTTTAATTCCATGCGAAATCGCTTGACATAGATATTCAAAATGAGGAGTCTCTCCTTGTATCAAAGATCCTATTGCAATGATTGAATCAAAATGGAAACATTGAGCAATTTTTTTAGAAGAATAAATTAATTCATAACTTCCAGGAAGTTTCCAAGTTTTAATTTTTTCTTCTAATACACCTAATTGAATTAAAGTATCATAAGCTCCTTTATACAATCTACTCGTAATTTCTCTATTCCATAAAGAAACAAGAATAGCAATTTTTAAATTTGCATTTTTAATTTTTTTTGGATCTAATGAATAAACAGGATCTTTCTTCATAAAGGTAATTTATTATAATTTATTTTCAATAAACATAATATATTTTTCAACGTTTTTTTTGTATAAAAAAAAAGGATATTTTTTTTCTATTTTTTGAAAAAAAAATTTAGAATTCTCGTATTTTTTCATATAAAAATTCAATAATGCGGCTTTGTAATAATAAAGAGGAGTCGTGATTTCATTCTCTCTTATATTTGCTGCTATAACATAATTTTTTAAGGCTTCTTTTTTATTTTTTATTTGAATGAAAGCATCTCCTATAATTCCATATTTTATAGAAGATAAGATTTCATCTTTTGCGTAAAAACTTTTCATCATTTTTATAGATTCTTTGTAATCCCCTAATTTATAATAGCAAATTCCTGCATAAAATTTAGATATATTACCTGCTTTTGTAAAAAAATATTTAGAAGCTATACCTGAAAATCCTAAATAGTTGATTTTCATATTTTTTTTATTTAAGGCTTTATCTATATCTCCTTGAGAAAGATATTGTTGAGCATAATTCAATTCTTTCATCGCTTTTTCTTCTGATGGAGATAAAAATAATTTTTTAAAAGAAAAATATATAAAATATAATGTGATTATCAATATAATAGAAAAAAAAATGAATTTTTTTTTCATTTCATAACATTTATTTTGATTTATACAATAAATTTAGTTTTAATACACAATATAGATATAATCTAATTCATTTTTTTCTTATTACTTCTATAGTTTTGATCCTTTTATGATCAATACTTTTTATAATAAAAGAATAATTTAAAAAATTTATTTTTTGTTTTTTTTTGGGAAATTCTTTATTTATTTCCATAATAAATCCTCCTAAAGTATCTGCATCCCCTTTTTGATTTTCAAAAAAAATTTCTTCTTTAATATTCATAATACGATAGAAATTAATTAAAGATGTTTTTCCATCAAATAAATAATTATTTTGGTTTAATTTAGAATAAGACATGTCTTCTTCATCAAATTCATCAATAATATCTCCTACTATTTCTTCAATCACATCTTCAAGAGTAACTAGTCCACATGTCCCTCCATATTCATCTACCACAATTGCTAAATGTATTTTTCTTTTTTTAAAATCACTTAAAAGATTATCTATCTTTTTTTTTTCTGGAACAAAAAAAGGAGAATGTATGAGTTTATTCCATTGAAAATGTTTATGATAAATAAATGGAAGTAGATCTTTAGCAAAAAGAACTCCTTCTATATCATCAATACTATCTTTATAAATAGGAATACGAGAGTATCCTTGATCACGAACTGACTCTAAAACATTAGAAAAATTTATATTTTTATTTAAAGCAAACATATCTATTCTGGGAGTCATAATTTGATGTGTTTCTGTATTTCCAAAATCAACAATTCTTTGTAAAAATTGACATTCCTTAACATTTTTTGGATTCGAAGATGTAATTTTTAAAGCCTTTGACAGTTGATCTACAGAAATGAGATTCTTTTTTTTTATGGCTTTTTTATCTATAGATTTTGAAATTAGAATTATCAATTTACTAATTGGATTTAATATTTTGCTAAGAATTATTAAAGGTTTTGCCATAAAAATAGCAAAACGGAAATTATTTTTACTAGCATATATTTTAGGAATGATTTCTCCAAATAAAAGTAAAATAAAAGTAAGAACTACCACTTCCAAAAGGAAGTGAATGGGAATATGAAATTGTTTATAAATAACTAAATATTTTTTTTGTAAAAATTCTGTTATTAAATAAGAACTTAATATAACGATTCCAATATTCAAAAAATTATTAGATATTAATATTGTTGCTAATAGTTTTTTTTTCTCTCTTAGAATTTGAAACACAATATTCCCTTTATAAGAATTTTTTTTTCTTTCTTTGTCAAGAGTTTTTTTTTCAATACAAAAAAAAGCAGTTTCTGATCCAGATATTAGTGCAGAAAATAACAACAGTATTATTATTAATGCAAAATAGAAAACCAAATATAAAGTTTTTTCTAAAAAAATATTCGTCGAAGATTCTTTTTCCAATAGATTAAATTTTGATAAAAATTTTTAGAAAAGAAAATGTAAAAATTGATATGATCAAAAATGGATATAAAATTCATATTAGGATTCATTGAAAATAAAAACTAAATCATTTTTTCGTGTTTTAAAAATAAAATAATAGGACGAGGAAAAGGGTACTCTCCTATTTGATTTGGGGGGATAAAACAAAAATTTTCAAAAAATATATTTTTATTGAAATCTTGCAAGATTTCACAATTCAAGAATTGAATTGATAAAATTTGATGAGTTAGTTTTTGTTCTACTTTATAAATCCCATTTTTATAAAATCTCACTCTAAATTTTTCCCAAGTTTTATCTATGATTTCATAAATTGAAAGATTTTGTTTTGATTCTATTAAAGGAAAATCATAAAGACCCTTCCATATATCTTTAGTTGATCTTTTATTTAAACAAATATTTTTGTTCTGATCACATATGAAAAGATAATAAAAAAATCTATGTCTTATGAATTTTTTTATTTTTTTGACAGGTAATTTATATACAGTTCCATTTTGAATAGAAAAACAAGAATCTTGAACTGGACATAATAAACATTTAGGACTTTTTGGAGTGCATAAAATAGAACCTAAATCCATAATTGCTTGATTAAAAATTCCTGGATGTTCAAAATCCATTATTTTTGAAACCGTAACTCGGAATCTATTTTTTGTAGTAGTAGATGTTATCTTATTGAAAATTCCAAAATATCTAGAAAATACTCGAAAAGCATTTCCATCAATAGCAGGGATAACTTCATGAAAACATATAGATGCTATAGCTGCTCCTGTATATGGACCAATTCCTTTATATTTTATTAATTCTTTATATTTTTTTGGAAAAAATGTTTTATTATTTTTTAATTTTTTAGCAAAAGAATGCAAGTATTTTGCTCTAAAATAATATCCCAATCCTTCCCACTTTTTCAACACATCTTTTTCTTTCGCTTGAGCAAGTTTTTCTAAATTTGGAAATGTTTTTATAAAATTTAAATAATGCTTTATGGTTGTTTGTGAAATTCTTGTTTGTTGCAACATAAACTCTGAAACTAATATATAATATGGATTTTTAGTTTCTCTCCAAGGAAGTTTTCTATGATTTTTTTTATACCAATTTATTATTTTTTTTGAAAAATCCATATATCTTTAATTTTTAAGCAATTTTATAAAAAATTGGTATATTTAAGAAACCGAATTTTGTTATTCGATATAATGATTTAACATGACAAAAGCAGATATAATAACAGAAATCATATCAGAAACTGGATCTGAGAGAATTGATACGCAAAAGGTGATAGAAACATTTATGGAAAAAATCAAACAAAGTTTAACATCGGGAGAAAATGTTTATTTAAGAGGATTCGGATCATTTATTATTAAATTTCGAGCGAAAAAACTTGGACGTCATATATCCAAAGATATGTCTATTGTAATTCCTGCGCATAATATACCAGCATTTAAACCTTCAAAATCTTTTACAGAATTGATAAAAAAAAATGTTCCTATAAAGGAATAAATAAAAATAAAAATACATTGAATCAATAATTACTAATTGTTGAGAATTATGCCAAACGGAAAAAAAAGAAAAAGACGTAAGATAGCAACTCATAAAAGAAAAAAAAGAAATAGGAAAAATAGGCATAAAAAGAAATAATAATTTTATAAAAAAAATGTAATTTCTAAAACTTTTTTCCTTGTTTTTGTGTATATGAATCAAGAGTTAATTATAAATGCAGAAGAACAAGAAGTTAAAATAGCTCTTTTGGAAGAAGGAAAATTACTGGAGCTTCATAGAGATGTTTTGAATAAAAAATTTTCTGTAGGAGATATTTATTTTGGAATAGTTAAAAAAATTTTGTATGGATTAAATGCGGCTATTATAGATATAGGACATTCAAAAGGAGCCTTTTTGCATTATGATGATATTGGATTTCAGATTGATCAAATGTTAAATTTGATATCTTCCAATCATATTAATAATAATCAAAAAAAATCAAATGATTTCGAAAATCAAGAAAACAAAAATTCAATAAATCATATATTGAATATTGGACAAAAAATATTGGTTCAAATTTCCAAAGAACCTATTTCTAATAAAGGACCGAAACTTACTACAAAAATTTGTATTCCAGGTAGAAATTTAATACTTATACCTTTTTCAGATCAAATTTCTATTTCTAAAAAAATAGAAAATATAAAAGAAAAAAATAGATTGATCTCTTATATCAGAAAAATCATTCCCAATAAATTTGGTATGATTATTCGTACAGCTGCTGATAATGAAACAGAAGAAGTACTTCATTTAGAACTCATTTTTTTAATAAAAAAATGGAAAAAAACATTAAATAATTTGATGAAACTTTTTCCACCAGTTCGTGTATTGAGTGAAAATAATAAAACTTATTGTTTATTAAGAGATATATTCAATGACGATTTCAAATCTATTTGTTGTAATAACAATTTTCTTTGCCAAGAAATTCATTCATATTTATCTTTAATTGCTCCAAAAAAAACAAGTATAATTAAATATTATAAAGGAAATGTTCCCATATTTGAAAAATATGGGATAGAAAAACAAATACAAGTATTTTTAGGTAAAAATGTACCTCTTGAAAATGGAGCTTATCTTATTATAGAACATACTGAAGCTTTACATGTTATAGATGTAAATAGTGGAATGATCAATCATATGATGAAAAATTGTACAGAATCAGAAAGGATTAATAATATATTGAAAATTAATTTATTAGCAGCAACAGAAATAGCGAGACAGCTAAGATTAAGAGACATGGGAGGTATAATTGTTGTGGATTTTATAGATATGTATGATTCCATACAAAAAAAACAGCTATATGAACATTTAAAAGAAAAAATGAAGAATGATAGAGCCAAACATCAAATTTTGCCTCCCAATAAATTTGGTTTAGTTCAATTTACTCGTCATAGAGTAAGACCTGAATTAAAAAAAAGAAATGTAAATAATAAACAATATAAAAATTCTCCTGAAAATTATATTCATCATTTAGAATTTGTTATAGAAACTATTATAAAAAACAAAAATCATAAAGGAATCCAATTACATATTCATTCTTTTGTATCAGCTTTTTTAAAAAAAGGATTTCCTTCTATTCAACAAAAATGGTTATTAAAATATAAAAAATGGATTAAAATCATTCCAAGAGATTCATTTAGATATACGGAATATAAAATTGTAGATAAAAATCACGAAATCCTATTGTATTCTTTTTATTTTCATTAAAATTTATTATAACTTTCAAACGAAGTGGGCGTGGTGAAACCGGTAGACACGTCAGAATTAGGATCTGATGCCTATATATAAGGCGTAAGGGTTCGAATCCCTTCGCCCGCATTACGCATTAAACTAATTTTTTTTTATATTTCTTTTTTTATATCCTACATAAATTTGTCTAGGTCTGCCTATGGGATCTTTATTTAATTTCATTTCTTTCCAATGAGCCATCCAACCTGGTAATCTTCCTAAAGCAAACATAACAGTAAACATCTCTTTTGGAATCCCTATAGCTTGATAAATAATTCCGGAATAAAAATCAATATTAGGATAAAGTTTTTTTTCTAAAAAATAAGAATCCTGAAGAGCTTTTCTTTCAACATCTTTTGCCAATTCTAATATTGGATCAGAAATACCTAATTGTTGAATTACATTTTCAGCTACTTTTTTAGCTATTTTAGCTCTAGGATCAAAATTTTTATAAATTCTATGTCCAAATCCCATGAGTCGAAATGGGTCTTTTTTATTTTTTGCTTTTTCTATCCACTTTTTTATATTTCCTCCACTTTTTAAAATAGCTTCTAACATTTCAATTACAGCTTGATTCGCCCCCCCATGTAATTTTCCCCAAAGAGCACTCATCCCTGCAGATATAGATGAAAATAATCCAGCATGAGCAGAACCTAATAAACGAACGGTAGTTGTAGAACAATTTTGTTCATGATCTGCATGTAATATTAAAATCTTGTTCAAAGCATCCGAAATAATCGGATTTAATTCATAAGATTGATTCGGAATAGAAAAAAACATTTTTAACAAATTGGAAGTATAATCAAGATGAGGATCTGCATAAGTAGTAGGTAACCCTATTTTTTTTCTGTAAGTTAAAGCAGCTAATATAGGTAATTTAGCTAACAGATGAAGATATAGATCTTCTTCCCGTAAACAATTTATAAATGCATCTAAAATATAGGTTAAAGAAGATAAAATTCCCATTGGATGATAAGAATTTGGAATATTATCAAGTATTTTTTTTATTTCTTTATGAATCGAATTAAATTTTTTTATTTTTTCAGAAAAATATTTTAATTGTGCAGTATTAGGAAGTTCTCCATTTAAAATAAGATAACTTGTTTCTATAAATGAACATTTATTAATAATTTGTTCAATAGGATATCCTCTATAGAAAAGTTCTCCTTTTTCTCCATCTATAAAACTAATAGAACTTTTTGTTATTCCTGTATTTTTAAATCCTGGATCAAATGTAATAAAACCTGTACTTTCTCTTAATTGAGAAATATTAATAGCTTTTTCACAAAAAGTTCCATAAATGACAGGAAGTTTGTAATGATATCCATTGATATTAAAATTCACGACACTGCACATAATAAATAAATTTTATTTAAATATATATAAATAAAATGTTACTTTTATATTTTAAAAATCATTTCATCAAATGAAATAAGAGTATCAAATCCCTTATTGGAAAAATAATTTTTCATTCCTTTTCTAGAACTTATCAAAACAAAATCTCCCCCCCAAGCACCTAGACTTTTTACGACTCCTAGATAATCTGGGAAATATGTTTCTTTAATAGTTGGAAGATTCAGTATTTTTGATATAATTTTTTCATGTTTTAGTAATAATTCTTCAAATTCTTTTAATGTTTTACAAAAAGGAATTTTTTGAGTGATAGAAGATATGGTCTCTATGTTTTCATTAGATATATTAGAAGATCTAATATTAGAACGAAAATATCGTATTTCATCACAAGTATTTTGTTTTTTATTGAGATGAAGAAAAAAAAGTTGATTTTTAAAGGGCGGATTAAATTCTATGGGAATAATATGAGGTTTTTGATTCCAAAGTTTATAAATTATAGGTTTTGAAATAGAAACACAAGCGATATCATATCCACTACCTAAAAAATTATTTCCTAGTAACATATAAGGATCTATTTTTGCCCATTTTGCTATGTTATTAATTAAAGTAGAACTACTGCCCAACCCCCAATTTCTTGGAAATTCCAACTGTGTTTTAACATATATTCCTAATGAATTAGGAAGAAAATTTTTTTGAATTTTTTTAGATTTTAATAACAAATCTCTTAGTTTAAGAGCCGTATTTTTCTCTGTTTCGTAACAAATATCTAAAGAAGGAAGTCGAAATATTCCTTCAAACCAAGGTTGATTGATTTCATCATAACTTATCCAATGTAAAACAGAAGAAAGATTGTGTTTAAAGATAGTTAATGATTGTCCTTTAATTGTAGGGAGAGCTAACCCACAGGCTCCAAAAAGAATAAAATATTCTCCTGTTAACAATAGTTTTCCATGACTGTAAAAAAAACGTCTATATCGATGCATTATGGATTTATATTTTGTTATAAAGAATTTTTTGAAATTTTTTTAATTAATCCTTGTAAAATATTTCCTGGACCTATTTCTGTAAATGAAACAGCTCCATGAGCTATCATATTTTTTATAGATTGTTTCCACTTAACTGGAGAAGTCAATTGTTCTACAAGATTATTTTTTATATCATAAGATTTTCTAACAGGTAGAGCAGTTACATTTTGGTATATTGGATATTTAGAATCTTTAAAAAAAATTGGATTTACTATTTTTTTAAATTTTGTTTGAGCTGGTTTCATAATCGGAGAATGAAAAGCTCCATGAACAGGAAGAATAAATATTTTCTTAGCTCCTCCTTTTTTTAGAAAAGAACAAACTCTTCTCAAAGCTTGAATTTCTCCAGAAATTACTAATTGCTCAGGACTATTATAATTAGATGGAACTACAATTCCATGATCGTTTTTACAAGCGTTTTCTATAATAGAATCTTCCAATCCAAACACAACAGCCATACCTCCATGGGTAGATTCACAAATATTTTGCATGATTGATGCTCTTTGATTTACTAATTTTAATCCATCTTCAAAAGAAAATACATTAATTGCAGCTAAAGCAGAAAATTCACCGAGAGAATGTCCAGCTACCATATCAGGTTCAAAATAATTTGATACTTTTGCTTTTATAACTGAATATATATAAATTGCCAATTGTGTATACTTTGTCTTTTTTAAAATCTCCATGGGTCCTTCAAACATTACAGATGTGATTTTAAACCCTAAAATTTCGTCAGATAATTGAAACAATTTTTTTGCAGAATGAGAATTTTTGTATAAATCTTTTCCCATTCCTACAAATTGAGACCCTTGACCAGGAAATAGATAAGCTTTCATAAAATATTTTGATTTAAAAATTAAAAATGCATTATTTACATGAAAATAACTGATACTCATACTCATTTATACATGAAAGAATTTGATGAAGATATTAATTGTGTAATACAAAAAGCATTTCATAAAGGAATAAATAGATTTTTACTTCCTTCTATAGATAGTTCTATTGTTCCTAATATATTAAAATTAGAAAAAAAATATCCTAATATATGTTTTTCCATGATAGGATTGCATCCTAATAAAGTAAATCCATATAGTTTAGAAAAAGAATTGAAAAATATAAAAACATGGTTATATAAACATTCCTTTATTTCTATAGGGGAAATCGGAATGGATTTACTGGAAAAAAAATTTATTTCTGAACAGGAATACGCTTTTCAAACTCAAATACAATGGGCTAAACAAAAAAAACTTCCTATAGTTATACACTGTAGAAAAGCTTTTGATCAAGTTTTTCATATTTTATCAAAAGAAAAAAATTCCTTTCTTAAAGGAGTATTTCATTGTTTTTCAGGAACTTTAGAACAATCTCAAAAAATTATTGATTTGGGAATCAAACTAGGTATTGGTGGAATGATTACTTTTAAAAATAATCATATCAGTCAATTTTTACATAAGATAAATTTGAATCATTTAGTATTAGAAACCGATTCTCCTTATCTTTCTCCACATCCTTTGAGAGGAAAAAGAAATGAGCCAAAAAATTTAAGAATAATTTTAAAAAAATTATCACAAATTTATTCTATGTCAGAAGAAAAAATATCCGATATCATTTATTGGAATGTAAAAGAATTATTTTTCACACCATTTTAGATGGATTTACAAATTTTTCAAATTCTTCAACAGTTAAATATCCTAATCGAATCGCTTCTTTTTTTAATGTACTATTATTTTCATAAGCATATTTTGCGATTTCTGCTGATTTTTCATATCCAATATGTGTATTTAGTGCTGTAACTAGCATCAAAGATTTATCCAAAAATTCTTTAATTCTTTTATAATTTGGTCTTATTCCCATCACGCAAAAAGAAGAAAAAGAAATACAAGCATCTGAAAGAAGTTGAGAGGATTGTAAAAAATTATATGCCATTAATGGTTTAGATACATTTAATTCATAATTTCCTGAAGATCCAGCCATAGAAATAGCCATATCATTTCCTATAATTTGAGTGCAAACCATAATAATAGATTCGCATTGAGTAGGATTTACTTTTCCAGGCATTATCGAAGATCCAGGTTCATTTTCAGGGATATGAATTTCTCCAATTCCTGAACGTGGACCAGAAGCTAAAAAACGAATATCATTTGATATTTTAATTAAAGAAACAGCAATTTGTTTAAGAGCACTATGAGATTCCACTATAGCATCATGAGATGATATTGCTTCAAATTTATTTTGTGCTACTTTAAAAGGAAAACCAGTCAACTTACATATGTACTTGGTTATTTTTCGATCATATCCTTTAGGAGCATTCAATCCTGTCCCTACAGCTGTTCCTCCTATCGCTAATTCAGAAAGATGATCCAAAGTTTTTTTTATAGCATTTAATCCATGATCTATTTGAGAAACATATCCTGAAAATTCTTGTCCTAAAGTAATAGGAGTTGCATCCATTAGATGAGTTCTACCTATTTTAATAACATTATGGAACAATTTAGATTTTTCTTCCAAAGTGTTTCTTAATTTTTGGATTGAAGGAATTGTTTTTTTTACTAGTTTTTGATAAGAGGCAATGTGCATTGCTGTAGAAAAAGTATCATTAGATGATTGAGACATATTTACATCATCATTGGGATGAATAAAAGATGGGGCCTTTCCTAATTTTTTACCCATCAAAACATGAGCTCTATTAGAAATTACCTCATTGATATTCATATTAGTATGAGTACCTGAACCCGTTTGCCATATTACTAAAGGAAATTGATCATTTAATTTTTCGTTTATAATTTCATCACAAACTAAGGATATCATATCTTTTTTTTTTTTAGATAAAATCCCAAACTCAAAGTTAACATGAGCAGCCGCTTTTTTTAAAAAACCAAATGCATGAATAATTTCTATAGGCATAGAAGCTTCTGGTCCGATTTTAAAATTGTTTCTAGATCTTTCTGTTTGTGCTCCCCAATATTTATTGAAAGGGACTTTAACGACCCCCAAAATATCTTTTTCTATTCTATATGTCATTTTCCTATTTTTTTCCGAAATTATAATAATATAACAAAATTAGAACTGATTTTTTCTATGATTATTAAATTTGTAGGATTTTTGTTTTTTTTACTCATAACTCTATCTGGTTTTTGGTGTATACTTTTTCTATCTTTTTTTAGTATTTACTGGATGATAAGTTTATTATTATTAATGTTTACAACCGGTTTTAATAAGTATGATAAAAAAAACAAAATATAAAATCATAAAAAATAAATATTTTTGGATTAGTATTTTTTTCTTTATATGGATGTCTTTTTTTGATTCAAATTCTTTCATGTTACACTATAGATTTCAAAATAGTATTCGGAAAATGACATATAATAGAGATTTTTTGAAAAAAAAAATTATATTAGAAGGAAGTCAATTAAAAAAATTGAAAACAGATACTCTATATCTTGAGAAATTAGCAAGAGAAAAATTTTACATGAAAAAAGAAGATGAAGATTTGTTTATTGTATCTAGAAAAAATAAAAAAAACAACAAACTAACGTCCCATATAAATGAGTAAAACACTTAAATCTGAAGGAGAAATCCCACTAATTCTTGAAGCTTGAGCTAATGATATTGGACGATAATAATCTAATTTTTCTTTTGCTTCTGAAGAAAGAGATTTAATTGATTGGTAATCAAAATTATTTGGAATTTTAAGATTTTCCAATTTCAATAGCTTTTTTGCATTTTTTTTTTCTCTATCTATATATCCCTTATATTTGATTCTAATAGAAACTTGTTCCAATATTTCCTGATAAAAATCATTTTTTTGAATTTTTTCCATTAAAAATGGAATGGATATAATATCTTGAATATCAATTTCAGAACGAGATAAAATAGTTTCTATTTTTTTATCATGACATATTGGAGCAGATTTTTTAGCATTTAAGATAGGATTTATAGTCTTTGGATCAAAATTTGTTTTTTGAAATAAAGACATACATTTTTCTATTTTAGATTTTTTGTTATCTAACATTCTCATTTTTTTTTCTGAAATTAAACCTATATTATATCCCATAGGAGTTAATCTTTCATCAGCATTATCTTGTCGCAATAACATTCTATATTCTGCTCTTGAAGTGAACATTCTATAAGGTTCTTTTGTTCCTTTGGTCACCAAATCATCTATTAAAACTCCAATATAAGCCTGATTTCTTTTGAGAATAAATGGTTCTTTTTTATGAATTTTTAAATGAACATTAATTCCTGCCATTAATCCTTGTGCCGCCGCTTCTTCATATCCAGTTGTTCCATTAATTTGTCCAGCAAAAAAAAGATTTTCTATAATTTTACTTTCTAAAGTAACCTTTAATTGTTCTGGTGGAAAATAATCATATTCAATAGCATATCCGGGTCTTAATATTTTTACTTTTTCAAACCCTGAAACTTGTTTCAAAGATTGATATTGTATTTTTTCTGGAAAAGAGGTAGAAAAACCATTTACATATACTTCTACAGTATTCCACCCTTCTGGTTCAACAAAAATCGTATGTTCTTTTTTGTCTGCAAATCGGAAAACTTTTTCTTCTATAGAAGGACAATATCTAGGACTGATCCCTTGAATGGATCCTTTATAAACTGGTGAATGACTAAAATTATCTCGTACTATATCATGTACTTTTTGATTGGTATAAGTAATATAACATTTTTTTTGTTGTCTCAATTTTTTTGGATTATAAAAAAAAGAAAATTTTTTCGGATCTCTATCTCCATTTTGAGATTTCATTTTCTCATAAATCAAAGAGCGTCCATCTACTCTTGGCGATGTTCCTGTTTTCATTCTTCCAAATTTAAATCCAAAATTTTTAGTTAACTGTTCCGTAATCCCTCTTACTTCTTGTTCTGCTATTCTTCCTCCATTAATTTTTTTTCTTCCAATATGAATCTTTCCATTTAGAAAAGTTCCATTTGTCAGTATTACTGACTTTCCTTTAATTTTTAATCCAAAAATAGTTTGCACCCCTTTGACCTTATCTCCTTCTATTATTAAAGATATCACTGTATCTTGGTATACATCTAATTTAGAATTTTTTTCTAAAAAATATTTACAATAATAAGAAAATAATTTTCTATCACATTGAGCCCTAGGACTCCACATAGCAGGTCCTTTAGATTTGTTTAACATTCTAAATTGAATTGTACTAGAATCTGCAATCATTCCAGAAATTCCACCTAAAGCATCTATTTCTCTAATTATTTGACCTTTTGCAATTCCTCCTATAGACGGATTACATGACATTTTACCTATAGTTTGCAAGTTAGTGGTAATAAGTAAAGTTTTGGATCCCATATTAGAAGATGCAGAAGCCGCTTCAATGCCAGCATGTCCTCCCCCAACCACAATCACATCATATGTATATAAAAACATGATTTCTTAAAATTGAAATAAATTTAAATAAAACTCTTCTTTTTTTTTCATTATTCTTTTATCTATATGATTCTGGTCATCATATCCTAAAAGATGTAATACAGCATGTATCATAACACGTTTTAATTCAAACATGAAAAATTGATTCCATTGTTTAGAATTGTCATAAATCCGATCTACACTAATAAATATGTCTCCAGAAATGGATTTATTGATAGAATAATTAAATGCAAGTACATCTGTGTAACAATTTTTTTTCAAAAATTTTTGATTCATCTCGAAAAGATAATCATCATTACAAAAAATATAGTTTATATTTCCAATATATCCTCCTTCATTATTTAATAATATACAGATTTCTTTAATGAAAAAAGATTCTTTTTGAATAGAAAAATCATAAATTTCATAAAATAATTTAATCATTAGAAAATATTACTTTCTATTTTAGAATAATTTTTCTTACATATTATATACATTTTGATAACGAAAAAAATAATTCCTAATATATTCACTTTATTAAATTTATTTTGTGGATGCATATCTATTATATTTTTGCAATCAAAAAATTTTAATGATTCTGCTATTTATACTTTATTTTCAATAATTTTTGATTTTTTGGATGGTTTTTTTTCTAGATTGATAAAAATAGAAAATCTATTTGGAAAAGAATTAGATTCTCTAGCAGATATGATTTCTTTTGGAATGGTTCCATCTATAATAGTTTTTCTTTTATTGGAAAACAAAACACCCATTCCATTTATTGAATATTTATCTTTTTTGATTTCCATTTTTTCTGCATGTCGTTTAGCTAAATTCAATATTAACAACCCTGATAATAAAAATCATATTATGGGACTAACAACACCCGTAAATACCTTATTTTTTTCTTCTATCTCTCTTATCATTACAAATGATCCTGTTCCTTTTATAATAGAAAAAAAAATCATATATCTTATTGTAATGCTTTTGATGATATTTTTATCCTGTTATCTTTTGGTATCTAAGATACCAATGTTTTCTTTTAATTTTAAAAATTTATCTTGGAAAAAGAATAAAATACGTTATATTTTTTTATTGATTAGTATATTTCTTTTATTAACTTTACATATGATCGCTTTGCCATGTATTATTATTTTTTATATCATAATCTCAATCTATTTTCATAGATTGAAAAAAATTCATATAAAAACATGAAATTAAAACTTCATCGTCCTATTTGTTTTTTTGATATAGAAGCAACAGGAATCAATATAGGAAAAGACAGAATTATAGAAATATCTATATTAAAAATATTTCCCCATGAAAATAAAGAAGAAAAAACTTGGTTAATTTATCCTGAAATTCCTATTCCTCCACAATCAACAGCCATTCATGGGATTAAAGATGAAGATGTAGCAGGAAAACTGAAATTTAAAGATGTAGCTTCTTCTATTTTTAAAATGATTGAAAATACAGATTTAGCAGGATATAATTCTAATAGATTTGATATTCCAATTTTAGCAGAAGAAATGCTTCGTGCAGGAATGTCTTTTGACATTAAGAAACATAAAACTATAGATGTTCAAGTTATATTTCATAAAATGGAACCCAGAACCCTTTCCGCTGCTTATAAATATTATTGTAGTAAAGATCTTATGAAAGCTCATAGTTCTAGATCTGATACATTTGCCACATACAAAATATTATTAGCACAATTAGAAAAATATAAAAACTTAAAAAAAGATGTAAAAAGTCTAAATCAATTTTCTCATCAAAAAAACATAGCAGATCTTGCTGGTTTTGTAAAAATAGATGAACAAGGAAATGAAATATTCAATTTCGGAAAATATAAAGGAGAGAAAGTTTTTGAAATCTTTGAAAAATTCCCAAATTATTATGGATGGATACAAAATTCAGATTTTCCATTATATACAAAAAAAATATTAACAGAAATCAAATTAAAAAAATTTAATAAATAAAAACCTATTCTTGAATAAGATCCTCCAATCTTTTGGATATAAAATCGGTCAAATTTTTTCCATGTAATAAATCTTGGGATAAAAGAGTCAGATTTAAAGCTTCTTGGATCATCCTTTTCCTTTCTCCTTCTGATGTTTCTTTTAATATTTTTTTCATCAAAATATGATTTGTATTGACTATCAATTGATAATATTTATCTTTTTTTACTATGTTTTCTCCCATAGTAGAATTCATTTCTTTGATTCTTCTTAAAAATTCTGGAATGATAATTAAAAAAGGATAATCTTTTTTGGATAAATCTTCTAATTGTATGGAAAATTGGAATTGTTCCATGATATAATGCTGAATCAAATTTTTTAAATCTTGTTTTTCTGGGTCTGAAAGTTCTGAATGAAGTTCTTCCTTTTTTTTTAAATTGATTAATTTATCAATATGATCCGAATCTACTCGAACAAAACAGATATCTGTATAAGACAATTCTAATTTCTGTATTAAATGAACTGAAAGTGGACTATCAAAAATCAAAACTTCGTAGCATCTATCTATAGCTTCTTTTATAAAACTATATTGTTTTTCTGGGTCTGAAGAATAAAGAAAAACAATTTTTCCTTCTTTATTTTTTTGAGTTTCTTTTATTTTTTCCCTACATTCATCCAATGTACAATAACTATTGTCTATAGTAGAAAAAAGAAAAAATTTGATAGCTTTATCGAAGAAATTTTGTGTACTAATCATTCCATATTCTACTATAATTTTGAAATTATTCCATTTTTTTTGAAAATTTTCTCTGTTTTTTCTAAACATCAAATCTAGTTTATCAGATACTTTTCTTGTTATATATTTAGATATATTTTTAACAGATGTATCATATTGTAAATGAGAACGGGACACATTAAGAGGTATATCTGTAGAATCTATAACTCCTCTTAATAAACTAAGAAAATCTGGAACAATTCCTTCCAAGTTATCCGTAATATAAACCTGATTTTGGTACAAATGTATTTTATCTTTTTGTACGTCTATTTTTTTTCCTATTTTAGGAAAATATAAAATACCTGTTAAATGGAAAGGATGATCTATATTTAAATGAACCCAAAATAAAGGATCTTCTAATTGATTTGGATATAATTCATGATAAAAATCTAAATAATTTTTATCGTTCAACTGAAGTGGATTTTTTTTCCAATCAGGATTAATGTTATTGATAACGATTTCTTTATCCTCTTTTGATTTTGATGATAAAGAAATTGTTATAGGCATAAATTTACAGTATTTTTGTAATAACTTTAAAATACGATCATATTCTAAAAATTCTTTACTTTCTTCATCATTCAAATACAGAATAACTTCTGTTCCTCTGTCTCTTTTTTCAATCTCTCTCATGATGAAATTTGGATCTCCTTCGCAAGACCAAAATATAGATGGTTCGTTTTTTTTATAAGATTGAGTTAATATCATAACTTTTTTTGATACCATAAAAGAAGAATAAAAACCTAATCCAAAATGTCCAATAATATTAGAAGAAGAATCCGTTGTAGATACATTTTTATATTTTTTGATAAACTCTTCGGCTCCAGAAAAAGCAATTTGATTAATATATTTATCCACTTCTTCTTTAGTCATTCCTATTCCATTATCTAGAATATGAAGGGTTTTATTTATTTGATCTATGATAATTTTAACTTTAAAATCATCAATAATATCATACAAATTTTCTAATTTTATTAAAGTTTGTAATTTTACAACAGCATCTATTGCATTAGAAACTAATTCACGTAAGAAAATTTCTTGATTTGAATAAAGAAATTTTTTAATAATAGGAAAAATATTATCTGAAGTAACACTAATTTTAGTCATACCATATAAAATTATACCATACATTTTTTATCTCTAAAGAAGAGACAGACTATGACGGGTTCATCCTCATTCAAAGAAACAATTTACAAATTTTTTTCTATCAAATACTTTTAAATCTTGTATTTTTTCTCCTATTCCCAAATATTGAATAGGAATTTTAAATTGATCCATAATTCCTATTACTACTCCCCCTTTGGCTGTTCCTTCTATTTTCGTTAAAACAATAGAAGAAATTTGAACAAAATAGGTAAATTTTCGAACCTGTTCAAAAGCATTTTGACCAGTTGTTGCATCTAAAATTAGCATAATCTCATGAGGAGGTTCAGATGTTATTTTTTTGATGACTCTACTTATTTTAGATAATTCTTTCATAAGATTAATTCGATTTTGTAATCGACCAGACGTATCAATTAGAACCACATCTTTTTTTTTGGATTTTGCAGATTGTAAAGTATCATATACCACAGAAGCTGGATCCGCATGCATATGTTGTTTAATTAAAGGAACTTCAGCTTTATTTGCCCAGATTTCAATCTGATCAATAGCAGCGGCTCTAAATGTATCTGCAGCACTTATTATAACATGAAACCCTTTCTTTTTTAGAAAAAAAGCTAATTTCCCAATTGTAGTTGTTTTTCCTACTCCATTTACTCCTACTATCAGGATTACATATGGTTTTTTGTTATTTTTCTTGATTTTTTTTTCTAAACAAACATTTTCAATATCTATAAGATTTTCAATTTCTTCTTTAAGAAGATTATAAATATCTTGCAAATTTTTATATTTTTCTTTTTGAACTCTTTCTTCTAAATTGTTAATAATTTTTATAGTAGTTTGTGTTCCTATATCTGCAGATAATAATATCTCTTCTATGTGATCAAGAATATTAATATCGATTTTGGATTTTTTCGAAAAAAAATTTTGGATTTTTTCGAAAAAAAATCCTCTAGATTTTTTTAATTCATGATGGAATACTTTATTTGTTTCTTTCTTAAAAATCATTATAATTCATTACTTTTTTTAAAAAAAATCTTGATTCTGTCATTATACATCATCTTATTCTCAAAAGTATAACAACCTGATTTTTTAGATTTAACTATTTTTATGGCTAAAGTCATTTTTTTTGAAATCTTTTTTTTTTTGTTATCTCCTCCCTTTTTAGACATTGATAATATGAATTTTATTATTTATTTAATTTCTTTATGAATTGTATATTTCCTTAATACTGAATTATATTTTTTTAGTTCAATTCTGTTCGGAGTATTTTTCTTATTTTTTGTTGTTATATATCTGGAACAACCAGAAATTCCAATTTTTCTTTGTTCAGTACATTCTAATATAACTTGTATCCTGTTTCCCCTTTTTCCCATTTTTAATATTTATATTTAAAACGTTTTAAAACGTTTTCTATCCCTATTTTATTGATAAGTTTCACAGTAGAAACGCAAATTCTCAAAGTGATCCACTTTTTTTTTTGTATTAAAAAAAAACGTTTTTTACATAAATTAATGTTAAATCGACGTTTTTTTTTATTATTTGCATGAGAAACTCGGTTTCCTGTCATTGATTTTTTTCCTGTCAATTCACAAATCTTGGACATAAGAATTTTTTTCTTTAATATTGTAAAGAATGACAATATAATAAAATTTATATAATATAAAAACATTTCATGTCAGGACACAGCAAATGGTCAAATATACAACATAGAAAATCAAATCAAGATTCCTTAAAATCTAAAAAATTTTCTAAAATTATTAAAGAAATTTCTATAGCTGTAAAAGAATCAGGAACAAATAATCCTCGTTTTAGAAATGCAATTTTAAATGCAAAATCAATAAATATCCCTAAAAATACCATAGAAAAAGCTATAAAAAAAGCTTTACAAATCAAAACAAATAATTATAAAAATTTAAATTTAGAAGGACTGATTCATGGAATCAGTATCATTATAGAATGTATGACGAATAACAATATTCGAACGATATCCAATATTAGAACACTTTTGAATAAAAATGAAGGAAGATTATGTCATAATGGGGAATTAACCCATTTTTTTAAAAAAATGGGTGTTTTTTATATAAAAAAAAAAGACATTCATTTTTCAATAGAAGATTTTGAACTCATGATAATAGATTTTGGGGCTCAAGATTTTAAAATAAATCACAATATGATTTATTTATACATAGATTTTGAATCCTTTAGATCTATGAAAAATAATTTGGAAAAATTAAAAATACTTCATGAGTATAAAGTGGAACATATCCCCAAACAAATTCAATCTATTTCAGAAGAAAAAAAGAACAAAGTTTTAAACTTAATTGATAAACTTTATCTGAATGAAGATGTAGAAAATATTTACTACAATTTATATAATGAAAATAAAAAGTAAAATGTCCTATCGCATTTTTTAAATAAAAACAATAAATTAAATAATGAGGAAAGTCCGGACACCGTAGAGCAACACAATGGGTAACACCCATCCATCGTAAGATGAGGAATAGTGCAACAGAAAGAATATACAGACAGGATGATATATTGTTGATTGCTGTAGTGAAATCATGTAAACTCTGTGTGGTGAAATGCCATGTATACCGGAAAACTAGCTCGGTTGAAACCGGGGGGTAGGCAGATTGAGATCGTGGGTAACCTAGATCCTAGATAAATGATAGGGTGTGAAAACAGAATCCGGCTTACAATTTTACTTTTTGTATGGAGGGAGAGATGGCCGAGAGGATTAAGGCGCACGTCTGGAAAGCGTGTTCACAAAAAAAGTGTCAAGGGTTCGAATCCCTTTCTCTCCGCTGTTATTTATTATTTCTATAAAGTTTCTATATCTTTTAACTTTTTATCTATCAAATTGTTCCTAACACCTAACAATCGATCTATATCCTTGGAAGCTCCTTGTAATTTATCTTGAGCTTGATGAAGTAACAATCCAAATTTTTTAAATTCCTGTTTGACTATTTCTAAAATTTTCCACACTTCAGAACTTCTTTTCTGAATAGCTAAAGTTCGAAATCCAATTTGGAAACTATTTAATACAGCAGCTAATGTAGACGGTCCGGCTATCACTGTTTTATATTTTCTTAACAATTCTTCTAATAAACTAGAATTTTTTATAATTTCAGCATATATTCCTTCAAAGGGTAAGAACAAAATAGCAAAATCAGTTGTATATGGTGGATCAATATATTTATATTGAATATCTTTGGACATTTTTTTTAGAACAGATTCCATATTTTTTATAGCTATTTCTATATTTTTTTTTCCTCCATTACGATAAGCTTCCTGCACTTTTTCATAAGTTTCTTTTGGAAACTTAACATCAATAGGTAACCATATCATATTTTTGTTTCCAAGTCCTGGAAGTTTAATTGCAAATTCTACCACAAATTTTGTACTAGATTTTGTCACGACATTTGAAGCATATTGTTCTGGAGATAAAATTTGTTGTAAAAGCATTGAAAGCTGCATTTCACTAAAACTTCCACATATTTTTACATGATTTAAGGTTCTTTTTAAAGAACTTACATCTTTTGCTAAAATCTTCATTTCTCCTAACTCTTCTTGTAAAAAAAATAATTGATTTCCAATGATTTCAAATGATTTTCCCAAATGTACATTTAAAGAAGTTTGAAGTTTATTATTAACATTTTCTCTTATGTCTTCCAGTTTTTTTTCAAGAATTTGAATTAATTTTTCCTGTGAGGAATAAATAGCATCTAATTTTCTATCTTGATTTTCAATATAAAATTGAATTTTTTTGTCAATAGAATCCTGAAAAATATTCACAGTTTGTATTATACCATTTTTCATTTCAATGAAAGAATCACCGATTTCGCTTCTACTATATTTAGACAGTTTTTGAATTTCATCTTGTTGATTTTTAAATTCTTTTCTAAAGAAAAATTCCAATTTTCTAAAAAAATAGATGCATATAAAAAAAAGAAAAAAATTTAAAAGTATAAATGAATAATCCATTCAAAAAATTATGAAGCTAAAATAGCGGGAATAGGACTCGAACCTATGACCTTCGGGTTATGAGCCCGACGAGCTACCAACTGCTCCATCCCGCGATAATTGTGAATATAATCTTTTTCATTTACAAAATCAAATATTAAAATTATTTATCCATTCATAGATATCAAAAATTCTTCATTGTTTTGAGTTCTAGACATTCTAGATCTTAAAAAATCCATAGCTTCTACTGGATTCATATCGGAAAGATGTTTTCTCAAAATCCACATTCTTTGTAATGTGTTGGGATCAAGTAAAAGATCATCTTTTCTTGTACTAGAAGAAACAAGATCAATAGCTGGATAAATTCGTTTATTAGCTATTTTTCTATCCAATTGAAGTTCTTTATTTCCTGTTCCTTTAAATTCTTCGAAAATCACTTCATCCATTTTTGATCCTGTATCAATCATAGCTGTAGCAATGATCGATAAAGATCCCCCGTTTTCTATGTTTCTAGCAGCTCCAAAGAATCTTTTAGGTTTATGTAAAGCGTTGGCATCCACTCCTCCTGATAATACCTTTCCAGATGCAGGAGCAACAGTATTATAGGCACGAGCTAAACGTGTAATAGAATCTAACAATATAACAACGTCATGTGAACATTCTACCATTCTTTTTGCTTTTTGCAAAACAATATTAGCAACTTTAACATGTCGATCTGCTGGTTCATCAAAAGTAGATGCAATGACTTCTCCCCTTACGTTTCTCTGCATATCTGTTACTTCTTCTGGACGTTCATCAATTAACAATATAATTAAATATACTTCAGGATGATTAGCGGCAATAGCATTGGCTACTTCTTTTAACAAAGTAGTTTTTCCTGTTTTAGGGGGAGCAACAATCATTCCTCTTTGTCCTTTTCCTATAGGAGTAAATAAGTCTACAATTCTTGTAGAAAGAGTTGCATTTTTTTCAGCTAATTTAAATTTTTCATTCGGAAATAATGGAGTCAGATGTTCAAAAGGATCTCTATCCCTAACAAAAGAAGGACCCCTTCCATTAATCTCAAGAATTTTAATTAGAGGAAAATATTTTTCCCCATCTTTAGGTGGACGAACTTCTCCTCTTATTGTATCTCCTGTTTTCATTCCAAAAAGTCTGATTTGAGATTGAGAAACGTAAATATCATCAGGAGATGATAAATAATTAAAATCAGAAGATCTCAAAAATCCATAATTTTCTGGCATAATTTCCAATACTCCCTCACTAATTATTATTCCTTCGAATTCGTATTCAGGAGTACGGTATTTATTAGAAAAAATTTTTTGTGATCCCACTTCTATTCCGTGAGATGATGATATATTCTGAGTTTCGAGTTTATCATTTTTTTTCCAATTATAAAAATTTTTATGTTTTTTTTGAATTTTTGTGGTTTCTTCTGAGAGTTTAGAATTAGAAATTTTTAAATGTTCTTGAGATATAGATTTTTTTCTATCATTTATGCTTTTGTTTTCTGAAAATGAATTTTTAGATTCAGTATTTTTTTGCATGTTAAATCCTTTTTTTAAAGAATTATCCCTTTTTGAGAGTTCAAAAGTCTTTTTATTATTAAAAATGGAAATGATTTTCTCTAGGAGTTCGTTTTTTCGTAATTGTGTACATTTTTTCAATCCTGATAAACGAGCAATCTCCTGTAATTCAAAAAGTTTTTTACTTTTTAATTCAGTAATATCAAACATAAAGTAATTGGGTTTTTATATATGCTTGGTAAGTAATATACTTTTTAGTATAATAACTTAGAAACGATAAATGCAATTATACAAAAAATTAATTTGAACTTAAGTAACAAAATAAAAAATTATAAAATAATTTAATATTTATATTATGAATTTATATTATTATGTTATATAGAATACAAACATTATACTTACTTATTTCAATTTTTATTTATTCTCTTCTCATATATTTTTTATGTTTTTTTAATAAAAATCTAATGGATTTTCTTGAATGTAATTTTTTGAAAAAAAAATTTTTTTTAATTTTTCTAATTATATGTTTATTTCTATCTATTTTAAGTTTTTTCTTTTTTCATCAAAAAAAAATTCAAATATTTTTAAATAAAATTAATATACTTACTAATACAATTTATGAAGGAATTCTTTTTTTTTCATGTTCTAAATGGAATAAATACACATTTATTATGTTCCTTTTTTTTATATTATGTATATGTTTTTTATATCTAACAAATAGAGCTATCAAAAAAGATATAAAATTAATCAATTCTATCAATCGAATCCGATAAATAAATATTTTTGATTTCCAAAAAAATTTTGAAAAAGATCCCAAAAATGAAAAAAACTTCATTAATTCAAAAGTTAGAAGTTTCTAAAAAGGAATTTTTAGAAACTTCTAAATTAATTATACAACCCAATATTATATCTGATCAAAAAAAATACAGAATACTATTAAAAAAATATATGACATTAGAAAAAATAGTCTTTTTTTATGAAGAGTACAAGAAACAATTGGTTTCACTTAAAGAAGTGGATTTTATTTTAAAAAACGATTCAGATACGGAAATGAAGGAATTAGCTACTACAGAAAAATACAAAATTTTAGAAAATTTATCTTCTATTGAAAAAAAGTCTTATAATCTTCTTTTTTCTTCGAAAGAAGAAGATGAAACAGAAGATGATAAAAAAGCTGTCATCGTAGAACTCCGTTCTGGAACAGGAGGGGATGAAGCATGTATTTTTGTTGAAGATATATTAAGAATGTATACAATGTATTTTAAAAAATCAGGTTGGAAATATAAAATTATACACGCTCAAAAAGGAGGAATCAAAGGATACAAAGAAATTATTTTAGATCTCAATGGAGAAAAAGGAATTTATGGTAATTTAAAATTCGAATCTGGAGTACACAGAGTGCAAAGAATTCCAAAAACGGAATCTCAAGGAAGAGTACACACATCTGCTATAACCGTAGCAGTCCTTCCTAAAGTCAAAGATATAGAATTCAACATTAATTTATCTGATATAAAAAAAGATACTTTTAGATCTAGTGGAGCAGGAGGTCAACATGTAAACAAAACAGAATCTGCTGTACGATTAACTCATATTCCAAGTAAAATTACAGTAGAATGTCAAGAAGAACGTTCTCAACATAAAAATTTTGAAAAAGCGATCAGTGTTTTACGATCAAGAATTTATCAAAACGAAAAAGAAAAAAGATTAAGAAAAATATCCATAAAAAGAAAATCTTTAGTTTCTACAGGAGATCGTTCTATAAAAATTAGAACCTATAATTATCCTAAAAATAGAGTTACGGATCATAGAATTCATAAATCTATTTATAATCTTGCAGGATTTATGGATGGAAATATTCAAGAAATGATTAATTTATTAAAATTATTTGAAAATAAATAACATTTTGTACAATATTTTATAATCCAGTCTCTAAATCTAGATTATCTAAAAAATTCGTATTATAATTTCCTTTTAAAAAATCATTATTTTGCATAAGTTTTCTAAGTAAAGGAAGAGTCGTATGTATTCCTTCTATAACAAATTCATCTAAAGAACGACGCATTTTTTCAATGGTTTCTTTTCTACTTTTTGCCGTGGTAATAATTTTAGCAATCATAGAATCATAATAATGTGGAACAAAATATCCTGCATAAATATGTGTATCGATACGTACGCCTTTTCCTCCAGGTAAATGCATTTGAGTTATTCTTCCAGGAACTGGACGAAAATTTTGATACGGTTCTTCTGCATTAATTCTACATTCTATAGAATACATTTTGGGATAAAAATTTTTTTTTATAGAAAGTTTTTTTCCATAAGCTAAAAATATCTGTTCTTGAATTAAATCTAGCCCTGTTATTTCTTCGGTAATCGTATGTTCCACTTGTATTCTGGGATTCATTTCCATGAAATAAAAATTTTCGTTATGATCTACCAAAAATTCTATAGTTCCTACTCCTTCATAATGAAGATATTCAGCTGCTTTTACCGCTTCATTTCCTATTTTTTTTCTAAGAAATGGAGTTAAAAATGGAGAAGGCGCTTCTTCTACCAATTTTTGATTTTTTCTTTGAATAGAACAATCTCTTTCTGACAAATGACATACTTTTCCATATTTATCTCCGATTATTTGTATTTCTATGTGTCTGGGATTCAAAATTAATTTTTCTATGTACATATTTTTGTTTCTAAAACAATACCAAGCTTCTTTTTTAGCTTCTTCCCAAGAATTTTTTAAATTTTTCTTATTTAAAACAGATCGGATTCCTTTTCCTCCACCTCCAGAAACAGCTTTGATAATAATGGGGTATCCTATTTCATTTGCTATTTTTTCTATCTCTTGATAAGATGATTTAAAAAAACAGTCAGATCCAGGTAAACAAGAAATCCCAATTTTTTTCATGGTTTTCTTGGCTAGAATTTTATTTCCTATCTGAAGCATATGATTTGGTTTTGCCCCAATAAATTTTATTCCATGTTTTTGGCACATCGAAGAAAAATATGCATTTTCAGATAAAAATCCATATCCAGGATGAATTGCATCTGCGTTTGTAATTTCTGCAGCAGAAATCAAATTTGAAATATTTAAATAAGATTGATATGGAGAAGGAGGGCCAATGCATACAGCTTCATCCGCAAAATAAACATGAAGACTATGTTTGTCTACTGTAGAATAAACAGCTACAGTTTTAATTCCCAATTCTCTAGACGTTCGTATGATTCGTAAAGCAATTTCTCCACGATTAGCTATTAATATTTTTTTAAACATAAAATTTAATAGTTAGGATCTAAAATAAATAAAGGCTGGTCATAATCTACAGGAGAAGCATCTTCCACTAAAATTTTAATCAATTTTCCATTTACTTCAGATTCAATATCATTAAATAATTTCATCGCTTCTATCACACAAACTTTCGTTCCTATTTTTATTTGATCTCCTACTTTTACAAAAGGTTTTTGATCCGGATGAGGTCTCCTATAAAATGTACCTATCATAGGAGATGTTATGGTGATATATTGATTCTTGTTTTCTTTTTCTGTTTTATAAAATCTATCAGGAAAATCAAAAGAAGTAGAAGAAGATGATAATGAAGACTTTTTAGTAGTAGAAAAATCAGGATTCCATGAATATGGTTCTTTTTTTATCAATGCTCTATTTTTTATGTAAATCTCAGTATTTCCTATTTTTATCCTTATTTCATCAATATTTGAATCAGAAATAAATTGAATCAGGGATTTTATTTTTTTTAAATCCATAATATTGATGTTTATGAGAATTTTTTTTCATTCTTACCACGACGATATAGAACAATCTTTCCTCTATAATAAAGTTTATTTTCATACCAATATGCATGATGATATAAATGTTTTTGATTTGTTAAAGCACATTTTGCTAATAAAGGTTTTTTGATTTTCAAATGACTTCTTCTCTTATTTTTTCTAGATTTAGATTGTCTTCTTTTAGGATGCGCCATAAATAATATTTATTAAATTACTAATTTAGAAATAAAATTAAATGTGTTAAATAATTTTTCTATCTTTCATATAGATTATTCATTTATTATGTTTTTTTTATGAATCCATTAACTAAACGTAGTGAAAATTATTCAAAATGGTATAATGAAATAGTTGTTAGATCTGGGTTAGCAGAATTTTCCGGAATACGTGGCTTTATGATTCTAAAACCATATGGTTACTCTTTATGGGATAGAATGAAAACAATATTAGATAAAATGTTAAAACTGACTGGACATCAAAATGTTTATTTTCCTTTACTTATTCCAAAATCTCTTTTTTCAAAAGAAAAAGAACATACTCAAATTTTTTCTGAAGGATGTGCCGTGGTTACACATTCTAGATTAATAAGAAAGAATCCAAATCAAGAAGAACTTATCGTTGATTTGGATTCTAAGTTAGAAGAAGAATTAGTAATTAGACCCACTTCAGAAAGTATAATATGGAAAACTTATAAACGTTGGATTCAATCTTATAGAGATTTACCTATTTTATTTAATCAATGGGGAAATGCATTAAGATGGGAAATGCGAACTCGTTTATTTCTTAGAACTACTGAATTTTTATGGCAAGAGGGGCATACTGCTCATTCTACAAAAAAAGAAGCGATAGAAGAAACTATAAAAATATTGAATATTTATACAAATTTTTCCGAAAAATTTATGGCAATTCCTGTATTACAAGGAATCAAACCATATATGGATAAATTTTCTGGTTCAGAAAAAACATATTGCATTGAAGCGCTCATGCAAGATGGAAAAGCATTGCAAATGGGAACTTCACATTTTTTAGGACAAAATTTTTCGAAAGCATTCGATGTGAAATTTACTAATTTTAACGGAAAAAAAGAATATGTATGGTCTACTTCTTGGGGTGTATCTACCAGATTAATAGGTGGATTAATCATGTCTCATTCTGATGATAAAGGATTAATTTTACCTCCAAAAATAGCTCCTATACAAGTTGTTATAATTCCAATATTTTATAAAAAACAACGTATTACTAATATTCATGATATATCCATAAAAATTCTAAATCTATTAGAAAAAGAAGGAATAAGAGTCAAATATGATGATAGAATGATATGTACTCCTGGATGGAAATTTCATGAATATGAAATAAAAGGAATTCCCATTCGAATCAGTATCGGAAAAAATGAAATTCAAAATGAAAAAGTAGAAATCTTTAAAAGAGACACATGTGAAAAAATATATATACCTTGGATAAATTTAAAAAATTCAATTCCAAAATTACTAGATGAAATACAAAATAACATTTATAAGAAAGCGGTTCAAAGAACTCAAAAATTAATCATGAAATCGGATCATTACAATGATTTTAAACATCAAATAAATCATTCAGGAGGTTTTATTTTTGCTCATTGGGATGGAACAAAAAATACAAGTAAAAAAATACAAGAAGAAACAGAAGCAACCATCCGTTGTATTCCTATTTCTAATGAGAAAGAAAAAGGAAAATGCATTTTTTCTGGAAAAACCTCTTTACAAAGAGTCGTTTTTTCTAAATCTTATTGAATGTTTTTTAGTTTTCCTTTGAAACTATTTAAAGATGAATAATTTTTTTTTTCCAAAATCAAAGTTAATTCTTTTTTCAATCTTTCAAACACTAAAATTCCCTCTTTCAGAAATTGTGTTCCAATTTGAACAGCAGAAGCTCCACATAATATATGTTCAAAAATGTCTTTTCCAGAAGAAATACCTCCACATCCTATTATAGAGATATCTTTTCGGAGATAAGTATAAAACTTATGAACATTGGCTAATGCAAATGGCTTTATCATATATCCACCAATTCCTCCAAATCCTTTTTTGGGGCGTATTACGACTGACTCTTTATTTGCATCAATAAAGAGACCATTAGGTAAACTATTAATACAAGTAACAAAAAAAATGGGAAATTGATTTAAAATCAAAGCTATATTTTTAATATGTTCATCTTGAAAATAAGGAGGAAGTTTAATTCCTAAAGGTTTTTTATTAAATTTAAATATGTTTTCTATGAAATTTGATATTTGATCAAAATCATATCCGAACATTTCTTTTTTTCCAATAAGATTCGGACAAGATAAGTTTAATTCTATAGCAGTTACTTTTGAAGATTGATTTGCTTTTTGAATGAGAAAATAATTTTCTTCTTTGGATAATCCGGATATAGAAAGAAAAACAGGTTTATTTATTTTTTTTTTCTCTAAAAAATCTAGATAAAAATGAATTCCAAGATTAGGTAAACCCATAGAATTTATGCTTCCTATATTCCATTCAAAATATCTGGGTAAAACATTTCCTTTTCTTGGTTGAGATGTACAACTTTTTGTAACAACTCCACCAGAAGAACTATTTAATAAATTAGATAGTTCTTTATCTGTAGAACAAAGAACTCCTGAAGCATTCATTATGCATAATGGAAGTTGAATTCCATTTATACTAGCAGTAGTATCTATTTTTTTCATAATCATATGAATCAATTGTAATAATATTCAATTATAAAATTTTTTAACTTTACTAAAACAGTTTTTTATGGAAGAAAAAGAACAATTCTTTTTAGAAATTTATAATTTAGGAATCATAAAATTTGGAAATTTTACACTAAAAAGTGGAATGAATTCTTCTATATATATAGATTTTCGTCCAATAGCTTCTAGACCAGATTTATTAATAAAGTTATCGGATTTACTCCTACATGAGGTTCCATCTTATGATTTTGAACTAATTTGTGGAGTTCCATATGCGGCTTTACCTATAGCTACTACTTTATCTTTAAGATCCAAAATTCCGCTAATTATTAAAAGAAAAGAAAATAAAGGATATGGAACAGAACGAATGATTGAAGGAATATATAAAATAGGACAAAATTGCCTGATTATAGAAGATGTTATTACAAGTGGAGATAGTTTATTAAAAACTATAATAGACCTTGAGAAAGAAGGATTAATAATTAAAAATATTATGTCCATTCTTGACAGAGAACAAGGAGGAATAGAAAATATAAAAAAAATAGGGTATAATATCCGAACTTTATTTCGAATAGGAGAAGTTTTCAAAATATTAAAAAAAAAATCTTTTCTGAAAGAAAAAGAAATACATATGATTCAATTTTTTATTAAAAATAATATAAAAAATATTCAAAATAAACGGATTTCTTATGAAGAAAAAAAAGAAAAAATATCTCATCCTATAGGAAAAAAACTTATAGATATTACGTTGAAAAAAAAAACAAATTTAATAGTTTCGGCTGATTTAATAGATCCTAAACAAATTTTAAAATTAGTCAGTTTAATTGGAGATAGAATTTGTGGATTAAAACTTCATGTAGATATCATAAATGATTTTTCATTTTCATTTATAAATTATCTTAAAAATATTTCTATAAAAAAAAATTTTTTATTATTAGAAGATAGAAAATTATGTGATGTTAGTTCTACAAATTGTCTTCAATTGCATTACGGAATACACAAAATTTCTTCTTGGGCAGATATTGTTACGGCACATGTACTTGCTGGAAGTATGAGTATTCAAAACTTGAACATTCCTTATAATATGGGATTGATTACAATATCTGAAATGTCTTCTTATGGAGGATTATATGATGATAATTACATAAGAAAAGTACTAAATATTTCTTTAAAAAATCCAAAAGTTATTGGAACTGTAGCACAAAGAAAAGTGGATGATAGATTACTATTATTTACACCTGGTATCCATTTTTATGAAAAAAAAAATAATCTAGGAAATAAATATATTCATCCTGTTCAAGCTTTTGAAAAAAATAAAAGTGATTTTATTATTGTAGGCAAAGCTATTTTTCAATCTGAAAATCCAAAAATAACGGCAGAAGAATATAAAAATGCGGGATGGAAAGCTTATGAAAATGGACTTTAAATTATTCATTTTATTCCATTAGCATAATATGAGTTTTTTTTTTAAAAATTAATGATACTGATAATATTTTTCTTTAATTTGTATAAAGGTAGTCATATTTAAAAAATTGTTTTGTAATCATAAAAAAATTGAAAGAAACAAGGTTAAAAAAATTCTTTGAATAAATTTTTAGTATGGAATGGGTCAATTCGTTAATTAGTTGTTTTATGATACTTTTTAGCATTATAGATATATTAGGTAATGCTCCTATAATTATGGGATTTAAATCAAAAGGAAACATTATAGACACCAAAAAAGTTGTAATTACTTCTCTTGTAATATTTTTATCTTTTCTTTTTTTAGGACAACCTATGCTTACAATCATTGGAGTTGATGTCCATTCTTTCTCTGTAGCGGGATCTATAGTATTGTTTTTCATTGGATTAGAAATGATATTAGGAATAGATCTTCATAAGGTTACGGAAAATGCTCAAACTTCTATTGTTCCAATATCCTTTCCCCTTATAGCTGGTCCTGGATCTTTAACAACTTTAATTTCATTAAGAACAACTTATGACGTAAATATTATTCTTTTATCTCTTATTTTGAATATGATAGTTGTTTATTTTGTAATAGATAAATGTGATTTTATAGCCGAAAAAATAGGAAATAATGGATTGGATATTTTAAAGAAAATATTTGGAATTGTTTTATTAGCTTTTGCTGTAAAAATTTTTGGAGCAAATGCTAGTCAATTATTTCAACAATAATTTTTTATTATGTTATTGAAAATTTTTATAACAGATTCATTTACATTTTTAAATTCAGGTAAATAAAAAGCTTTATAAATCAAAATTATGTCATAATAATTTTGATTTATAACATGTTTTTCAATCATGGATTTGTTCAACAAAAAAGAAGCTTTTAACAAACGTTTTATTCTATTCCTGTAAACTGATTTTTTAAAATTTTTTTTTTACTAAAGTTCCAATCAGGTTGATTGATAAATTTTTTTCATTATTTATTTTTTGTAATAAAAAAACAGATAGGATAGGATACACAAACAAATATTTTCCGTTTTTTATTACTTCTTCAAAAATTTTTTTTTTGAATTTCATTTTCAATCATATTCACAATCTAACATAAATTTTTCTAACTTGGAAACCATTCCTATAGGTCCACAAACAAATGGAGTTCTTTGATGTAATTTAATCGGTTTTATATCTAGAATCCGTTGTTTTCCATCAGAAGCTTTCCCTCCAGCTTGTTCAGCTAAAAAAGCCATAGGATTACATTCATAAAGCAATCTTAATTTTCCTTCTGGAGAAGAAGCTGTTTTGGGATAAATATATATCCCTCCTTGTATCAAATTTCTGTGAAAATCACCCACTAAAGAACCGATATATCTTGCAGTATAGGGTCTATTCTCTTTTTTTTCTTTACAATATCTGATAAATTTCCTAATTCCATTAGGAAATTTATCAGAATTTCCTTCATTTATGGAATAAATTTTTTCCGTTTTGGGAAAACAAAGATTAAAATGAGATAAATAAAATGTTCCAACTGAAGGATCTAAAGTAAATCCATGCACTCCATTTCCAGTACTATATACCAATATAGTAGAAGATCCATAAATAATATATCCTGCAAGAATTTGTTGAATTCCTTTTTGCAAGAAATCTTCTATTGTTAAATTCATTTGAATTGGAGATTTTCTCATATATACAGAAAATATAGTTCCAATAGATATATTCACATCTATATTAGAAGAACCATCAAGTGGATCTATTAAAACAATATATTGATTTTGAAAAATATTTTCTTGCTTCCCTTTTATAACTATAAAATCTTTACTTTCTTCAGAAGCTATTCCACAAACAACATTTCTACTTTTAAAAGATTCAATAAATGCTCTATGAGCAAAATCATCCAATTTTTTCTGATTTTCTCCTTGAACATTAGTAATACCAGAACTTCCTATAACTTTTTCTGTTAACCCTGCTTTGTTCACTTCTTTATGAATTGCTTTAGAAGCTAATTTTATAGAGCTAAATAAACGCAATAATGCCTCGGTTGAAGAGGAAAAACAATTGATATTTTTTTCTATAATAAATTCTCCTAATGTGTACATGTCTCTTTCAAACAAGATTTTAAAATCAGATTTTTTTACTAAAAAACATAAAATTATAAAAAGACGGACATGAATAATAGAAAATTTCGTACAAACAAATATCACAATAATTTTTCAATATTCAATAATAAAATAAAAACATTGCTGTAATTCACTTTTAGTTTGAATATTTAAACAAAAAAAATAGCATGAATCAATCTCTTCATCATGCTATTTAATTTTTAAAAATCAGGAATGGGTACTATTCCTGATACTTTATTTAAAGTTTGAATAATTTCTCTAAGATTAGGATCGTTACGCATCATTTCTTTCAGAGATAGTGTTTTTTCATTCTCTTGCTCTTGAGAAGTAGAAGAGGCTGATGCAATTTTTGTAGTTTGATCATCAGTTACTACAGTTTTAGTTTTTTTGATGATATCTGATTTATCAATGATTCCAGATAAACCTTCATCATGACATGATGAAAAAAATATGATCGAAAACAACAAAAAGATGAAAATAAATATTTTTTTCATTTTTTATCGATTTTTATTCCGTAATATAAATCTTTTTTTTTAAATTATTGCAATAAATATGTGCATTACTATAAAAATATTTAATACTTCATCTAATCCTTTACCTAATTATGAAACAAAAGGATCCTCTGGAATGGACTTAAGAGCTTATTTAAAAAATAATATTACAATTCTTTCTATGGAAAGAAAAATTATAAAAACAGGTTTATTTATTGAAATTCCTAAAGGATACGAAGGACAAATTCGACCAAGGAGTGGTTTAGCTTTAACTCATGGAGTCACTGTATTAAATGATCCAGGAACTATAGATTCTGATTACAGAGGAGAAATAAAAATATTATTATTGAATTTGTCCAATCATCCTTTTATTATAGAAAATGGAAATAGAATTGCTCAAATTATATTTTATAAATATGAAAAAATAAAATGGAATCCTAAATTAATTAGAAAATAAATTCTACTTTTCTGTTTTCATTAAAATGAAAATGCTATAATTTAATATATCTATATAATTATCATAAATTTTGTCATAAAAATTTTTTATGTTTAAAAAATTTTTTTCCATATTTTGAATTCTAAGTAATTTTTGAAAGATTATATCTTTCATAGAGGAAAGTTCCATAATTTTCCATGCTTCTTCATAATCAAAATTTTTTTTAATCATTAAAAATTTTGCTTTTTTTGTATATAGATCATAATAATGATATATTTTTTTTTTGATTAAAATCAACATTTTCATATCTATAATATTTTTTTTTATAAAAAAAATAGCAATTATAGATAAATTGATGACATCAACCCATTGATTTTTTTTAATTTTCAAAAAAATAATATTATTTATATTTTTTTTTTGAAAATCTTTTTCTTTATCCATTTTAGAATTTTCAATTAATTTTTTTTTAAAAAAAAATTTACATTTTTTTAATATCACATCATATTGAACAGAAGTCTCAATATTTTTATTATTATTCATTTAATTATTTAAATATTGATCTATATAAATTTTTGCTTGATCAAAAGAATAACAAATATTTACATTCCAATTGTATGAATTTAATATATTTATAATTTTGGTTTGATTTTTCGTTAATTTATTCGGTTTAATTTTAAATTCTAAAGCCATACCTGTTATTCCTTTTTTAGGCATAGGTACCAATAAATCAGGCATACCAGGTCTTAATCTCATTACCTTAATAAGAAATCTTTCATAAAAACTCCTCTTAGATTCATTATGTGGATGAAAATAAAATATATGAGGATACTTATAATCTAAATAATCACAAACAGAACTATGTAATAATTGTTCTTTTCCAAGAAAATTTTTATACCAATTTTTCATGTTAAGATTCGCAAGAAATACATTCAGATCCTCCCAAATTTTGTTTTTTATTTTTTAATAAAATTTTTAATATTTTATTTTCTGATTTTTTTTTATCATACACATTTTCTAAATTAGAAGAAATAAAAAGATCATCATTCCAATCTTCATTAGGTTTACTATATCCCGTTTCACGATTATCAAAAAAATCAGTTTGTTGCTCTCCAGATATTGTTATATAAAACCAATCCATATTAGATAACAGACCCTTATTGATATGATATGAATCATTCAACCCTAATTCTCTCAATTTCAAATTTGCTCTATCTTTCATAAAATTTTTAAGATCTTCTTTTTTAATAGTAGAAAGATCTCCTTTTCCAAATATTTGATCAATAAAAATAAATTCATTCCTCAATGCTAAATCTATTCCTTGATAAACAAATTTTTCAACCGATTTTTTTAATCCCTCATTTTCCTCACAAAAAGTACGAAATATTTTACATCCCGCTTCCGAATGTAAAGATTCATCTCTAACAGAAAAAATAATTTGTTGACCTATTCCTTTTAAACGATTTGATTTTCTGAAAGAAAGTAAAACTGCAAAAGAAGAAAATAATTGTATTCCTTCTGCAGCTGCAGAAAATAAAGCAATGCTTCTCGCTATTTCTTTTTGATCGTACTGTCCATGCGAGCTTTTTCTAATATCCATTAAAATTTTCAACTTATTCATTGTCGCTTCATCTTTCAAAAAAGCATGAAAATCATCTAAACCCAAAATATCATTCAAATAAGAATAAGCTACAGCATGAATTGTTTCAAATGATCCAAAAGTTTGGCCCATCATTTTTATTTCAGGAATAGGAAACCACCTAGGAATCATTTCTGACCAATAATTTCCAACTTCTGTTTCTGTTTGAGTAAATCCTTTTAAAATATCCCCAATTACATTTTTTTCCTGAAAAGAAAGATTTTCATTCCAATCATGAATATCCGATTGCATATTAATCTCCGTATGTAACCAATGTGCATTTTGCTGTTTAAACCAATAATCATAAGCCCACTGATATTCAAAAGGTTTAAAATTTAAACGATCTTTCGTTATACTCATTTTTATTCATTGTTTCACCTAAATAAATGTACTAAGAATTTATATAAAATATAAAAACAAACAAATTTTTTCATTACATCACTCAAGTCAAAATTAAAGTATATTATGACATATTGTCATATCTTATGTTATACATTATCTACTATTAAATGAAACTCTTTGTTTTTGAAACATTTTTTGTTTAAAATATTATGAATTTTATATATTTCTATTAAATTTTAATAATGAAAATTATACAAATATCATTGATATTGTTATGGCGTACATGGTTTTTTCTCATTAATATATTTTTGATTCCCTTATGGGCAGGAGCTTCTATCCCGTTTTTATTTAAAGAAAAACACTATCCCATTGCGTATTGGTTTCACCAAATGTGGGCTAGAAGTAATCTTTTTTTCATGGGATTTTGGTATGTATTAGAGAAAGATAAAGAAATATTAGATAAAAATCAACAATACGTAATTATCAGTAATCACAGTTCCATTATGGATATTATGTTAATTTACTCTGTGATGAAAAATCATCCTTTGGTTTTTGTGGGAAAGGCAGAATTAGCCAAACTTCCTTTTTTTGGTTTTGTTTACAAAAAAAGTAATATTTTAATTGATAGAAAAAACTTATCAAGTTGTATACAAGTATTTAAAAAAATAAAAGATAAAGTAGATTCTGGAAAAAGTGTTTGTATTTTTCCAGAAGGTGGTGTTCCTAAACCTTATATTTTTTTAGACCATTTTAAGAGTGGAGCTTTTTTTATCGCTATTATAAAAAGAATTCCTATTATTCCTTTTACAATAGCTGACATAAAAACAAAATTTCCTAGTTCTTCGATTATAAAAGGAAGACCAGGTAAAATAAGGATTAAACAACATCATTCCATATCAACCCAGAATTTATCCTTAAAAGATAAGAATTTTTTGAAAGAAAAATGTTTCAATTTAATCAAATATCAACTAAAAAAATTTGAACGTGAAAAAAAAAATAATTAATATGAGTTATTCGTGAATAAAAAAATTCATATTTATACTGACGGTTCTTCAAAAGGAAATCCTGGACCAGGAGGATATGGAATTTTTATAGAAATATTTTGGGGGCATTTTTATAACAGAAAAATAATTTCTGAAGGATTTCGTTATACAACGAATAACAGAATGGAACTATTATCAGTGATAATAGGATTAGAAAAAATAGAAAATAAAAAACAAAATATTGTTGTTTTTACTGATTCTAAATACATAATAAATACTGTTCAAAATAAATGGATTAATAAATGGAAACAAAATAATTTTAAAAATAAAAAAAATATAGACTTGTGGAAAAGATTTTTAGATTTATTTTATAAACATTCTGTAATATTTCATTGGATAAAAAGCCATAATCATCATTATGTAAATGATTATTGCGATAGATTGTCTGTGACAGCTGCTAAAAGTAAAAAATTGAAAATCGATTATATTTATGAAAAACATAGATAATCAATGAATTATATGGCATAATTTCTTTGTCTAAGAATTTCATATATGATGATAGACATTGCATTACTAACATTTAATGAATCTATATTTCCAAACATAGGAATAGTTATAATTTGATTGGCTTTCTTTAACCAAAAATTGGATACTCCCTTGCTTTCGGAACCAAAAACGATAGCTATATGATTATGGGGAAATTGAGTATGGTATAAATTTATAGCTTTTTTATGTTTATCAAATCCTGTTGCAATAATTTTTATTTTATTTTTTTGTAACCAATATATAATTGATTCTATTTTTTCCATAAAAATCTTTCTTGTAAAAAGACTGCCTAAACTACATCTAATAATATTAGAATTATAGACATAAGTTTTCATGTTACATAGTATTATCATATGAATATTTGCAGCGTCAGCTATTCTTAACATCGCTCCTATATTCCCAGGTTTTTCTATTCCGTCTAAAATAAGTATTAAAGAAGAATTTTTATTAGAAATTTTAATATTTTTCAATTGATTCATATATTTTTTTTCTTTAAATAAAGCGATAATTCCACCTGAATTTTCTCTGTATGCTAATTTTTTAAAAATTTTCATACTAATAATAAAGGTTATGGAATAAAATGGCTTAATCATATTATATTTATGAAATATTTTTTCGCATATGAATATTTTTTTGGGTAAAAATTTTCCTTTTATAGCCATTTCGAATTCTTTGATTCCTTCAACAAAAAAAATATTCATATAATTTTTTTGTTGATAAATTTTTATCAAATCTTTAATTTTTGTATTTTGTATACTGCATATTTTTTTCATATTGATTATGATTTATAAAAAAAACGATGATATCGTATATATGAATACGGCGATTGAACATTCAAAATTTTCTTTTTGTAAAAAAAAAAAGTAGGAGCTGTTATAGTGAAAAATAGCCGAATCATATCGGATGGATATAACCGTACTCCAAATAGTTTTGATGATATCTGTGAAGATCATTACGGAAATACTAAATGGTATGTCCTTCATGCAGAAGCAAATGCAATATTAAAAATGTCCTCTTCTTTTTTATCTTGTGAAGGAGCTTCCATATATATCACTCATTTTCCATGTAAAGAATGTTGTAAACTAATTTATTTATCTAATATAAAAAGAGTTATTTATTTATTACATGAAAAAAATGATGAAGAATTTTCTTTTTTAAGAAAATTGAGAATTAAAATAAAAAGACTAATTTCAACTAATTCATAAAAAAAACCCAGGTGGCGAAATAGGCAGACGCGTTGGACTCAAAATCCAGTGATTTTACATCATGCGGGTTCGAATCCCGCCCTGGGTATTTTTTTCAGAATAAAAAATATCTTTGAGAAAGTGGTAAAATATCAGAAGGAGGAGAAACTATTTTTTCTCCATTGATATAAACATTATAAGTTTTGGGATCAACTTCTAAATTTGGAATTTCTCCATTTAATATCATATTATTTTTGGATAATGTGCGACATCCTTTTACAATTTTTATTTGTTTTTTGATTTTATTTGTTTCAAAAAAACCATTATTGATGGCATTTATTGAAACAAAAACACAGCTTAATTTTGGTTCAAAATATCCAAACATTTTTCGATACATCAATGGTTGAGGTGTAGGGATCGTAGCATTAGGATCTCCCATACTAGCATAGACAATCATCCCACTTTTTATAACTAATTCTGGTTTGACTCCAAAAAAAGAAGGTTTCCATAGTACCAAATCTGCCATTTTTCCGATATGAATCGATCCAACATATTCAGAAATACCATGGGTAATAGCGGGATTTATTGTATATTTTGAAATATATCTTTTCACTCTAAAATTATCGTTTTTTGTATGATCTTTATTCAGAAATCCTCTTTGTTTTTTCATTTTATCAGCTGTTTGCCATGTTCGTTTCACGATTTCACCTATTCTTCCCATAGCTTGAGAATCTGAACTAGTCATACTAATGGCACCTATATCATGTAAAACTCCTTCTGCACTAATAGTTTCAGATCTGATCCGTGATTTAGCAAAAGCAATATCTTCTGGTAAATTAGAATCCAAATGATGACAAATCATTAACATGTCTAAATGTTCATCTATAGTGTTACAAGTATATGGCATAGTCGGACTTGTTGATGAAGGTAAAATATTAGAAAAAGATATCACTTTTAATAAATCAGGAGCATGTCCACCACCGGCTCCTTCCGTATGATACATATGAATTGTTCTATTTTTGAATGTTTTTAAAGTATCTTCTACATAACCTGATTCATTTAGGGAATCTGTATGTATATTAACTTGAACATCCAATTTTTCTGCAACAGTCAAACATTGATCTATAACATGAAAAGTACTCCCCCAATCTTCATGTATTTTTAATCCACCAGCTCCAGCTTTTATTTGTTCAATTAAAGCAACAGGATGAGAACTATTTCCACTGGCAAGAAAAATAAAATTAATAGGAACATGATCTGTTGTTTTTAACATTCTCTGAATATTCCATACACCTGAAGTACAATTTGTGGCTATAGATCCAGTGGTTGGACCTGATCCTCCACCAATAATAGTTGTTGTTCCACTTTCTAATGCAACTTTAAACAATTGTGGACATATATAATGAACATGACTATCTACACTTCCAGCTGTTACTATCATATTTTCTGAAGAAATGACTTCAGTTCCCGCTCCAATATACATGTTAGGAGTAATTCCGTCCATAAAATATGGATTTCCAGATTTTCCTATTCCAACAATAATTCCATTTTTAATTCCTATATCCGCTTTTACAATTCCCCAATAATCTACAATAATAGCATTAACTAATACTAAATCTAAAACTCCTTCATCTCTTGTAGCAAATGGATGTTGTCCCATTCCATCTCTAATAACTTTTCCTCCTCCAAAAACACATTCGTCTCCATAAACAGTATGATCTTTTTCTATTTCAATCCATAAAGAAGTATCCCCTAAACGGATTTTATCTCCTTGAGTGGGTCCATACATCCTTGCATAAGATTCTCTATTTATTTTCTTCATAAATTCATATAGTTATATTTTCTTTTCCTGAAAATCCATAAATTTTTTTACTTCCTCCAATTTCGACTAAAATAATTTCTTTGGTTTCTCCTGGTTCAAAACGAACAGATCTACCAGAAGGGATATCGAGTTTATATCCTTTAGTTCCTTCTCTATCAAAAAGAAGGGCCGAATTGGTTTCATAAAAATGAAAATGAGATCCTACTTGAATTGGACGAGTTCCTGTATTGGATACAATTCTTTTTATACGATATCTTCCAGGTAATAATACAATTTCTTCTTTTAGTAGATCGTACTGTCCTGGAATCAGATTAGAATTTTTTTTTCTATTTTTTTTGATAGGATGATGTATGGTAACTAATTTTGTTCCATCAGGAAATGTCGCTTCTACTTGAACACTATTCAGTAATTCATACACCCCATCCATAATTTGTTCATCATTCAGAATATTTCCTGCTTCATACATGAGATCTTTTACTGTTTTTCCATCACGAGCTCCTTCCATTACATAATGAGTAATTAAAGCTAAAGATTCAGGATAATTCAATTTTAATCCTCTTTTTAAACGTTTTTTTGCTAATTCTCCAGCCATATGCAGAAGAATTTTTTCCTTTTCATAAGAAGTTAAATGCATATACTTTCTTTAATTTAATTCATAAAAAAAAACATAATATTCGTTATTAACAAACAACAGTTATATGGGGTTCAAAGTTATGAAATATTATAATAATGAAAGAGAAATAGAATCGTTTTTCATCCTTTTTAGAACTTCAAAAAAAAGGATTGAATTGGTAAGATTTATTTAAAAAATAAATACATAAAAAAAACTTTTTTTTTCAGGAAAAAAAATTAAAAAATACGCCTCCATAAATTATCATTATTTTTGTGAACATCATGAACAATGAGAAAATTGTTTTAAACAAATAATTAAAAAATGCAAGTTTTAAAATTTGGAGGTAGTTCCGTAGCTCATTCTGATGCTATAAAACGTATTTGTTCTTTATTAGAAAAGAAACCAAAAGGAAGATATGCTATTATTGTTTCTGCATTAGGAAATATTACGGATCAATTAATACAATGTGGAAAATTAGCTTCCGAAAGAAGAAATATTTATAAAAATATTTTAGAAGAAATCGAAATTCGCCATCTTAACATTATAAGAGAATTGTTTCCTATCACCTATCAAAGCCATTTAATCAGTTGGATTAAAAAAAATATCAATGATTTAGAAAGTTTATGTGATGGAATTTTTCAAGTAGAAGAACTTTCAAAACGTTCTTTAGATAAAATTATGAGTTTTGGAGAATTGACTTCTTCTTTTCTCATTGCAGAAAAATTGAAACAATTTGGATTAGACGCTATTTGTAAAGATAGCAGAGATCTAATTATTACAGATTCTCAGTTTGGATGTGCACAAGTAGATTTTATTACAAGTAATCATCATATTATTCAGTATTTTCGTGAAAACACATCAGAATACATTGTTTTACCAGGATTTATAGGTTCTACGTTAGAAAACGAAACGACAACTCTTGGAAGAGGAGGTTCTGATTATACAGCTGCTATTTTAGCTGCGGCTATATCTGCTAGTTTATTGGAAATATGGACGGATGTCAGTGGAATGATGACAGCAAATCCACAAATTGTGAATCAAGCTTTTCCTATCAAAGAAATTTCTTATGAAGAAGCAATGGAATTATCCCATTTTGGAGCAAAAGTCATTTATCCTCCTACAATTCATCCTGCTATGAAAAAACATATCCCAATACAAATTAAAAATACTTTTTCTCCTATAGATCCGGGAACTTTGATTTATATTAATAAAAATACAAATATAAGTCAACCTGTAACCGGAATATCGGGAATTCAAAATATGGCATTGCTTACCTTAGAAGGGAGTGGTATGATAGGAATTCCTGGATATTCCAAACGTTTATTTGAAGCGTTATCACGTGAAAAAATAAATGTGATATTTATCACTCAAAGTTCTTCAGAACATTCCATTACTACAGGAATTCATGAAACGGATATAATCAAAGCAAAAACTGTAATAAATAACGAATTTTCTCAAGAAATCCATCAAAGACGTCTTGATCCATTAAGAATAGAAAAAGATCTTTGCATTATTGCCGTAGTAGGAGATAACATGAAAAATCTTCATGGAACCAGTGGAAAAATGTTTTCGGCTTTAGGAAGAAATAGTATTAATGTTCGAGCGATAGCACAAGGATCTACTGAAAAAAATATATCAGCCGTTATTAGAAAAACCGATTTTAAAAAGGCATTAAACACTTTACATGAAGCTTTTTTTGAAAGTCCACCAAAACAAATTAATCTTTTCATTTGTGGAGTGGGAAAAGTAGGAAGCAAATTGATGGAACAAATTGATCAGCAACAAAATTACTTATTAAAAGAATTAAAGCTTCAAGTAAGAGTCATTGGATTAGCGAACAGTAAAAAAATGTATTTTAATGATCATGGAATCAATTTAAGTAATTGGGAAAAAAATCTAAACCAAAAAGGCATTCATATGAATATATATTCCTTTATGGAAAAAGTATGGAAATTTAACCTTAGGAATAGTTTATTTGTTGATAATACAGCTAGTGAAGAAATGGCTATGACTTATGAGAAATTTTTAAAAAATGGGATAGGAGTGATCACTTGTAATAAAATAGCTTGTTCATCAGATTATGATCATTATAAAAGATTAAAAACACTTTCTAGACATTTCAAAGCTCCATTTTTATTTGAAACTAATGTAGGAGCAAGTCTTCCCGTCATTAGTACACTTAACGATCTAATTAATAGTGGAGATAAAATTAATAAAATAGAAGCTGTATTGTCAGGAAGTTTAAATTTTATATTTAATCATTTTTTAGGAAAAAAATCTTTTTTAGAAGTTGTAAAAAAAGCTCAATTAAAAGGATATACGGAACCTGATCCTAGAATTGATTTAAGTGGATTAGATGTCATGAGAAAAATACTAATTTTAGCAAGAGAATGTGGGTGTTCATTAGAACTGAGTGACATTCATCAAAAATCTTTTCTTCCAGAAACTTGTTCAAATTCCAGTTCTATAGAAGATTTTTATCAAAAATTACATAAATACAGAGATTACTTCTTCAAAATTAGAAATAAAGCGGAAAAATATAAAAAACGTTTGCGTTTTATTGCACGTTATGAAAATGGGATTGCTTCTGTTGGATTAGAATCTGTTTTACAGATTCATCCGTTTTTTCAACTAGAAGGAAAAGATAATATGGTTTTATATAATACATATCGTTATGCTGAACAACCTCTTATCATAAAAGGAGCGGGTGCTGGAGCAGAAGTTACTGCATCTGGAGTTTTTTCAGATATTATTAAAGCTACTAAATAAAAGTCATGAAGGGAATTAAAATATTTTCACCAGCTACTGTTGCCAATTTGGTTTGTGGTTTTGATGTTATTGGATTGGCTTTAGATTTTCCTAAAGATGAAATTTTTTTATATAAATCCAATAATCCAGGAATACGTATACACCGAATACATAGGTCATCATTACCTAATGATCCAATGAAAAATTCTGCTTTTGTTGCTTTACAATATTTGTTGAAAAAGTATAAACAAAAACAAAAATTTGATAAAAAAGAAAAAATAGGATTTGAAATTGAATTGATTAAAAATATTTGTCCTGGAAGTGGAATAGGATCTAGTGCTGCTAGTGCAGCTGGTGTTGTTTATGGAGCTAATATTTTATTAGGAAATCCTTTTAGTGCTATACAGTTAATCCGTTTTGCTATGGAAGGAGAACGTGTAGCAAGTGAAACAGCTCATGCTGATAATGTCGCTCCTGCTATTATGGGGGGAATTACATTAATCAGAAGTTATCAACCATTGGATATTACTAAATTACATATTCCCAATGAATTATGGGTAAGTATTATCCATCCACAAATTGAAATCAGAACATCTGATGCTAGAAAAATTCTAAAACAAAAAATATTGATGACAGATGCCATTAGACAGTGGGGAAATGTGGGGGCATTAGTAGCGGGTTTATATCGAGAAGATTATGGATTAATCAGTAGATCCTTAGAAGATGTTATTGTAGAACCTATACGATCAATGCTAATTCCAGCTTTTTATGAATTACAAGTAAAATGTAAAGAAATAGGAGCTTTAGGAGGTGGAATATCTGGTTCAGGTCCTTCTGTTTTCATGCTTAGCAAAGGAAATTATACGGCAAAAAAAGTGACTGAAGTCATGAATAGAGTCTATTCTCCGTTACAAGTTGATTATAAAACTTATACTTCTCCTATCAATTCAAAAGGGATCAAGTGGACTCAAATATTGTAAATAATAATTATAGAAAAAAATATATTATGTTATATTTCAGTTTGAAAAATTGTAAAAATTTAGTCTCTTTCAAAGATGCGGTTTTAACAGGATTATCGTATGATGGTGGATTATATATGCCTCAATGTATTCCTAAATTAGAACCAAAATTTATTCATAAACTTCCGATTTATGATATTTATACGATTGCCATGTTTGTTATCAAACCTTATATTGGAAAATATATTCCAGAAAAATTTATTGATCATATTATTCATGATACTTTAAATTTTTCTTTTCCATTGAAAAACATACATGATAATATTCATGTATTAGAACTATTTCATGGACCCACTTTAGCTTTTAAAGATGTGGGCGCTAGATTTTTGGCGGGATGTTTAAGTTATTTTTCTGAAAAATTAGGAAAAAATGTGACGGTTTTAGTAGCGACTTCAGGAGATACCGGAGGTGCTGTTGCTAAAGGATTTCACAAAAAAACTGGAATAGAAGTTATTATTTTATATCCATATAATGGAATTAGTTCCATACAAAAAAAACAAATCACTTCATTAGGAGATAATATCTTTGCTTTAGAAATAGATGGAAATTTTGATGATTGTCAAAACATGGTTAAAAAAGCTTTTCTAGATCAAGAAGTAAAAAAAAAATATATATTAACTTCTGCAAATTCAATCAATATAGGGAGATGGCTTCCTCAAATGTTTTATTATTTTATAGCTTACAAACAAATAATAGTTGAAAATCCGACAGAATTAATTTTTTCAGTTCCTAGTGGAAATTTTGGAAATCTTTGCGCAGGAATGATGGCAGAAAAAATGGGTTTACCTATAAAATCTTTTATTGCATCTACAAATGTAAATGACACTATACCTAGATTTTTAAAATCTGAAAAATACCATCCTCTTCCAGTCAAAAAAACTATATCGAATGCTATGGATATATCTGCTCCAAGCAATTTTTCTAGAATATGGCATTTATATCAAAAAAATATATTTCAATTAAGAAAAAAACTTTTTTCCTATAAATTTACGGATGAAGAAACCCTAGAAATTATAAAAATGATATGGAAAAAATATAAATATATGCTAGATCCACATGGGGCTATTGGTTATTTAGGACTTAGAAAATATTTACAACAAAAAAAAATTCATAATATTTCCGACCCCGCTATTTTTTTAGAAACAGCTCATCCTATTAAATTTTTAGATCATATGCCACCTTTTTTGCAAAAAAAAATTGTTTCTAATCAGGAACTTGAAATTTTTTTGAAAAAAAAAAGAAAAATAAAAACAACATCATTATCCAATGATTTTAATGTTTTTAAAAGTTGGTTATTAGAAAGAAAATGAGATAAATTTTTAAATGGCTACATCTCCCTTAATATGAGGAAAAGGATTATAGTTTTTTAACTCAAAGTCTTCAAAACAAAATTGAAAAATATCTTTTACATAAGGATTGAGAATCAATTTAGGAAGTGGTCTTGGATTTCTTTTTATTTGTAGTTTAATTTGTTGAATATGATTGTTATAGATATGAGCATCTCCTATAGTATGAATGAGTTCTTTTTCTTTTAAATTCAAAACTTTAGCTAACATAATAAGTAACAAAGCATAAGATGCTATGTTAAATGGTAATCCAATAAAAATATCTGCACTTCTTTGATATAGAAGTAACGATAATTTTTTTTGATGTACATAAAATTGGAATAACAAATGACAAGGAGGTAATGCCATTTTTTGAATCATTCCTACATTCCAAGAAGAAACAATTAAACGTCTGGAATTGGGATTAAACTTTATTTCTTTTATAATATTAACGATTTGATCGATAAAATGTCCATCATAGGTAGGCCATTTTCTCCATTGAAATCCATATATAGGACCTAGTTCTCCATTATCATCCGCCCACTGATTCCAAATATTAACTTGATTATTTATTAAAAATTGAATGTTAGTCTCTCCTTTTAAAAACCATAATAGTTCATAAATAATAGATCGTATGTTTAATTTTTTAGTGGTTAAAATAGGGAACCCTTTTTTTAAATCAAATCTCATTTGATATCCAAATAGGCTTATTGTTCCTACGCCAGTACGATCTTCTCTTTTGATCCCCTTTTTTAATACGTTTTTTAATAAATTTAAATATTGTTTCATGATCTTAATCAAGATGCATTTATTTTTTTAATTTTAAAAGTATTTTTGCATAATAAAAAATACAACTATGAATCAAAAGGTTTTCTTTTTTTCTACAAGAAGTGGGTTAAAATTATCGAAGAATATAGCTTATTATTATGGAAATTTTATTGGTAAAGTACGATTTTTAGAATTTAGTGATGGAGAATATACTCCTTGTTTTGAACAATCTGTTCGTGGATCTCAAGTATTTTTGATTGGTTCTACTTTTCCTCCAGTAGATAATTTGATGGAATTATTATTAATGTGTGATGCAGCTTGTAGGGCTTCAGCTTATAACATAACACTTGTTATTCCGTATTTTGGATGGGCTAGACAAGATCATAAAGATAAACCTAGAACTCCTATTGCCGCAAAACTAATAGCAAATCTCATAGTTGCTTCAGGAGCTACTAGAGTCATGACCATGGATTTACATGCAGATCAAATTCAAGGATTTTTTGATATTCCTGTAGATCATTTATATGCATCTAGAATATTTATTAATTATATTAAAAAATTAAACATAGATCAATTAACCATTGCTTCTCCAGATATGGGAGGGGCTAAAAGAGCCAGAAGTTATGCAGGCTATTTAGGTACAGATGTAGTAATCTGTTATAAAGAAAGAAAAAAAGCGAATGAAATAGAATTTATGAATTTGATAGGAAATGTAAAAAATAAAAACATTATACTTATAGATGACATGGTAGATACAGCTGGTACTTTAACAGAAGCGGCTAATTTAATCAAAAAACAAGGAGCTAAAAGTATACGTGCGATAGCGACTCATCCTGTTCTATCAGGAAATTCCTATGACAAAATACATCAATCCGAAATTGAAGAATTGGTGGTGACTGATACGATTCCTATAAATCAAATGAAACAAAATGATAAAATTCAAGTTTTGTCTTGTGCTCCACTTTTTGCGGAAGTGATGCAATCAGTACATAAAGACGAGTCCATTAGTAATAAATTTATAATATGAAATATGTAAATATATACGGAAATAAAAGAAACATTGGAAAAAAAGCAGTTCGATTTATTCGAATGTCTGGATATATTCCATGTATTTTGTATGGAAAAAATATAAATATTCCGTTTTCTATTTCATTAGAAAGTTTAAAAAAAATAGTATCTACTACAGAAATATATGGTGTTACTCTTAAAATAGAGGGATATGATCAAAGTATCAATGCCATTCGAAAGGAAATACAATTTGATCCGGTTAATAATAAAATATTACATGTAGATTTTTACCAAATTGATCAATCTAAACCGATTATATTAGAAATTCCCGTAAAAACGGTTGGTAGACCTGTTGGAGTTGAAAAAGGTGGAGAATATTATTCTTTTATTAGAAAATTAAAGGTAAAAGCAAGTCCATATAATATGCCAGAATCCATTGAACTCAATATTAATTTTTTAGATATAGGAGATAGAATCATAGTCGAAGATTTATATAATGATCAATATACTATTTTACATCCTTCTCATACTCTGATAGCACGGGTAAAAAGTTCCCGTACAATTATTAAAAGTTCTCAAGAAGAAAATCAAGAAGAAAAAGGAAAAGAAAAAGGAAAAGAAAAAGAAAAAGAAAAAGAAAAAGGAAAAGGAAAAGGAAAAGGAAAAGGAAAAGGAGATAAAAAATAAAATGAACAATGTGTTTAGACTTTTATTTTATGAAAATAGCTTTAAAAGAGGCTTTTATTGCTTTTTATAAAAATGAAATTCCTATAGGTGCTGCAATTACATATCAAAATATAGTTATAGCAAAAGCTCATAATTTAACTGAAACTTTATGTGACATTACTGCACATGCAGAAATGTTAGTAATAAACTTAGCCTCTAATTATTTAAAAAAAAAATATATCAAAAAATGTACTTTATATGTGACCCTAGAACCATGTGTTATGTGTGCGGGAGCCCTATTTTGGTCTCAAATAGGACGAGTTGTTTGTGGAGCTTCTAATCCCTCAAAAAGAGGATTCATATATTCTGGAACTAAATTACATCCCCAAACAGAATTTGTATCTGGAATTATGAAAAATCAATGTAAAGCTCTGATACAAGAGTTTTTTTTTTATAAAAGAATCTATAAAAAGAAAAAAAAATTTATATAAATATTTTTTTCTTTTTATTCTTACTGATTTTCATTTTAAAAAAAACTGGTAAAGTTGTCATTAATACAATCAATAAAATAATCCATTCAAGATGATTTTTTAATTCCGGAAAATGTTTATCTAAATAATGTCCAGCTAACATAATAGAAAAGGTCCAAGCAAGCGCTCCAATAATATTATATATCATAAACTTTTTGAAATCTACACGAATTGCTCCTGCTACAATAGGAGCAAAAGATCGAAACATGGGAAGAAAACGACTCATAATAAGAGCCGTTGTTTTATATTTATTATAAAACAATTTTGCTAAAATTAAATGTTTTTTCTTAAAAAAAAAGGAATCTTTTCTATTGTATAACAATTTTCCGGATTTGTACCCTAGCCAGTATCCTTGCATATTTCCAAGAATAGCCACACATGATACAATTAAAATAATCACAAAAAAAGGTACATTATAAAAATTTTTGCATAAATCTTTTCCAAAAATTCCGGCAGTAAATAATAAAGAATCTCCAGGTAAAAAAAAACCGATAAAGAATCCTGTTTCCGCAAATACAATAGCTAAAAGAATAAATAAAGCTGTATTTCCGAAATATAAAAATATCCATCTAGGATTAAATAAATGTTGAAAAAAATCCCAAAAATCTGACATTTTACAAATATGATAATGAAAGTCAAAGTTAAATATTTCCATTTTTTATAAAAACTAAAAAATAAAAATATTTTTTTCATATGAAAATATGAAAAAAAAACTAATATATTATATTATTTTTTGTATGGAGTACTTATTTAAATTTATCCATTTTTTAGGATGGTTTCCTAATATATTTTTCTTTACAATAGGTTTGGTTTTTATCATTTTTTGGTTGTGTAAAATATTTTATTTCATTGATTAATAAAAAATTGGTTAATTTTGTTTGTTAAACGAGGCTAAATTCATGAAAATGAAAAAATTCATATACTTTAATGAAGAGGCTTATGATAAGCTTAAAAATTACTTACTTCATCAAGTAGATTCCATTCAAAATATATTTATTCTCGTAGATGAAAAAACCTATAAACATTGTCTTCCCATTCTTTTTCATTACATAGATTTCTTAGAAAAATCTAATATTATTGAAATCAAATCAGGAGAAAAAGAAAAAAATATTTATACGTGTATTCAAATATGCAAACATTTAGAAAAATTTAAAGCAACTAGAAAAAGTTTAATCCTAAATTTAGGAGGAGGAGTTATAACAGATATTGGAGGATTTGTAGCTTCTATATTTAAACGAGGCATTCGTTTTGTTAATATTCCTACAACTTTATTAGGAATGGTTGATGCTTCTATAGGATATAAAACAGGAGTGAATTTAGATTCTATAAAAAATGAAATAGGATCTTTTTCGGTTCCAGAATTTTTAATCATAGATACTCATTTTTTAAAAACACTTCCACATTCAGAAATTTTTTCTGGAATGGCAGAAATGTTCAAACATGGTTTGATCGCCGATAAAAGTTTTTGGAAACAAATGAATCAAATACAAAAAAATATCATTCATAAACATGAATGGGAACAGTTAATTCATAAATCTGTATTCATTAAACAAAAAATTGTAGATCAAGATCCTAAAGAAAAAGGATTAAGAAAAATTCTTAATTTTGGACACACTATTGGACATGCTTTAGAGAGCTATTTAATGAATATAAATAAAAAAATATTGCATGGAATTGCTGTAACTATGGGTATGATTTATGAATCATGGATTTCTTTCAAAATCAATGGTTTATCCATATCTGATTACAAAGAAATCAGATCTACACTTTCTGCATTATATCCAATACAAAATCCAATTTCTGATTTTGAAATTCAAAAATTATTTCTGATTATGGAACATGATAAAAAAAATGAACAAAATCAAATTCAATTTTCTTTATTAAAAGAAATAGGAAAATGTTCCTACAATTGTCAAGTTCCATATTCCTTGATCAAGGAAAGTTTTTTGATATAAATATTTTTATTAATTTATAATAACATTAATTAATCTTTTCAAAAAAATGAATGAAAGTGAAGGAGAAAAATTGATTTCTATTAATATTGAAGATGAAATGAAATCATCTTATATAGATTATTCTATGTCTGTGATTGTATCCAGAGCTCTTCCAGATGTTAGAGATGGGTTAAAACCGGTACATAGAAGAGTTCTTTATGGAATGTACCAATTAGGAATTATTTCTAATAGTTCTTATAAAAAATCTGCTCGTATTGTTGGAGAAGTTTTGGGTAAATATCATCCTCATGGAGACATTTCTGTTTATGATACTATGGTTCGTATGACTCAAAAATGGACATTACGTTATCCATTAATAGATGGACAGGGAAATTTTGGATCATTGGATGCAGATCCTCCGGCAGCTATGCGTTATACAGAAGTAAAAATGAAAAAAATTTCTGAAGAAATGTTGTTGGATATAAAAAAAGATACCGTGGATATGCAATTAAATTTCGATGATTCTTTGGATGAACCAACGGTTTTACCTACCAGAATTCCCAATCTTCTAATTAATGGATCTTCTGGAATTGCAGTGGGAATGGCAACTAATATTCCTCCTCACAATTTAACAGAAACTATAAATGCTATTTGTGCCTATATAGATCATAATGATATCTCTATAGAACAGATTATGAAATATATCAAAGGACCTGATTTTCCTACAGGTGGAATTATTTACGGATATGATGGTGTTAAAAATTCTTTTTACACTGGAAAAGGACGTATTGTTTTACGTGCAAAAGTACATTTTGAAGAACTTCATGGAAGACCATGTATAATTGTAGATGAAATTCCTTATCAAGTCAATAAAGCGGATATGATCGCTAGAACTGTGGAATTGATAAAAGAAGGTAAAATGGAAGGAATTTATCAGATCCGTGACGAGTCGGATAGAAATGGATTACGTATTGTTTACATTTTGAAACACAATGTAAATTCTAATATATTATTGAATCAATTGTTTCAATATACTTCTTTACAAACTTATTTTAATGTCAATAATATAGCATTAGTGAATGGAAAACCTGTTCAATTAAATATAAAAAGTTTTATTCAACACTTTGTTGATCATAGACATAATGTTATTATTCGTCGTACAAAATACGAACTCAAAAAGTGTCAAAATCGTATTCATATTTTATTAGGTTTTTTGAAAATATTAGATCATTTAGATATCATGATTCAATTCATTCAAAAGTCTAAAAATCGTTCTGATGCTTGTAATAGACTGATTCAAAAATTTCACATATCAAAAAATCAATCTCAATCTATTTTAGATATGAAATTACAAAGTCTTACTTCTTTAGAAGTCAAAAAACTTAGAAAAGAATATGACGAACTTGTTCAAAAAATAGAGTTTTTTATAAATGTTTTAAAAGAGCATTCCATAAGAACCAAAATTATTAAAGAAGAACTTTTAGAGATTCAAAAAAAGTACAAAGATAAACGTCGTACACAAATCGATTATTCTGGATATAAGGTAAATATAGAAGATTTAATTGAAAACGAACAGGTCGTACTTACTATTTCCCATGCAGGGTACATCAAGAGAACATCCTTGTCAGAATACAAACGTCAAGGAAGGGGAGGAGTAGGAAATAGAGGGGCTATTGCTAGAGAATCCGATTTTTTTAAACATTTGCTTGTAGCAAGAAATCATCAATATTTACTTTTTTTTACAAAAAAAGGGAAATGTTTTTGGCTCAAAGTATATGAAATTCCAGAAGGATCTAAAATTTCTAAAGGTAGAGCGATACAAAACATTATTCGTCTTCAACCAGAAGATAAAGTCAATGCTTATATATTAACAGGAGATCTTTCTATCAAAAAGTATGTCAAAGATTATTATGTCATGATGATTACGAAAAAAGGTATTATTAAAAAAACACCTTTAGAAAATTATTCTCGTCCTAGAAAAGATGGAATCAATGCTATTGTGATTCGTAAAGGAGATTCTTTGATGGAAGCGATTCTAACGAAGGGGGATAGTCATGTTTTGATTGCTGTAAAAAGTGGAAGGATTATTCGTTTTTCAGAAAATAAAATTCGTTCAACTGGAAGAGCTTCTTCGGGAGTGATAGGAATAAATATAAAAAATAAAGATATAGTCATTGGAATGATATGTGTGGAAGGAAAAGAAAAAGGACATTTATTGGTTGTTTCTGAAAAAGGGTTTGGAAAAAGATCTAATATTAAAGATTATCGGATTACTAATCGTGGTGGAAAAGGAATTAAAACAATAAATATTACTCAAAAAACAGGAAGTTTAATTTCCATAAAATATGTCACGGATCGAGATGATTTGATGATTATTAAAAAATCAGGAATTATGATACGTATACCTATATCAGATATAAGAGTTATGGGAAGAACGACTCAAGGAGTTCGATTAATTCATTTAAAAGAAAACGATGCTATAGCTGATGTAGCAAAAGTTTACAAACCTATTGCGGTGTTTCATTAAAATCTCGTAATATATTAATACATTCCGATATATTATAAAAATCTTTATTCAGATTTTTTTTCCATTTTTCTGATTCTTTTGAAAGAATTCTGTAATAAAGAGAAAAGGTTTTTGTTTCAAACGTATTCAAATTGTTTCTTAATTTTTTTAATTTCTCATTTCTTTTTTTTATTTTAAAATTTTCATAAAACAATTCTTCCCAATTTAAAGAAAATTTGTTTTCATTAAAACATTTGTTTTCTAATGATTGCATTGTGTTATAAATAGTGATAAAATCCTTATTTTTTTTTAAACGTTTGATGCTTTTATATTTAATATTTTCTATATATAAATTTTGATAAAAATAACGAATAGAAGGAATAGGATCTGTATAATCCCATTTCATAGGATTATTTTGATTTTTTTCCATAAATTTTAAACAATTATTTTTTGGATTCTTCCTTGGAAGAACTATATCGGAATTCACTCCCTTTAATTGAGTAGAACTTCCATTCACACGATAAAATTTATGGATGGTCAATTTTAAGGCACCTAACCCTTCATTAAAATGTAAAAAACGATTTAATGGATAAATAGTTTGTATACTCCCCTTTCCATATGTTTGATCGCTTCCAACAATAATTCCTCTTTTATAATCTTTGATAGCAGCAGTGAGGATTTCAGAAGCAGAGGCAGAAAACTCATTTACAAGAATGACAAGGGGTCCTGTCCATAAAATTTGATTTTCATGACTTTTGAGTATTTTTTTCTTTTTGTTAGGTTTTCCTATTTGTAAAATAGGAACTTTTCCTAAAAAAAAGCCAGCAATTTCTATCACAGCGTCTAAAGATCCTCCTCCGTTATTTCTGATATCTATCAAAATTCCTTTTATATTTTCTTTTTTTAGTTTTTGAATGATTTTTTTCATATCTTGAGCTGCATTTCTTCCATTTTTATTTGCAGGATTAAAATAAAATTCTGGTAAACAAATCAATCCATACTTATCTCCATTTTTATCCAAAATTAAAACACTTTTAGCAAAAATTTCTTTTTGTTCAATTATATCTCTAGTGAGAGTTACTTCTTCTATAGATCCATTTTTTTTTTGAATAGTTAATTTTACTTTACTTCCTTTTTTTCCCCTTATTAAACGAATTGAATTTTCTAATAACATTCCTACAATATTTTTTGATTCTGAGTTTACGTTTTTTGCTACTCGTATAATTTTATCTCCTATTTCTATTTTTTTGTTTTTCCACGCAGGTCCACCATCAATGAGTTTAACAACAGTGGGAAACCCTTTATCATCTTGTAATTCCACTCCAATTCCTTCTGTTTGTCCAGATATATTTACATCAAAAATTTCTTTTTCCTTAGGAGAAAAATAATTCGTATGAGGATCATATTGAGAAGTGATTACATTAACATATATGGAAAACCAATCGGATTCTTTTTTTATTTTTATTTTCCTAAAATATTCCTGAATATATTTTTCTACTTTTTTGATATACCTTTTTTTTTCGTTGAAAAAGGCGTTTTTCCAAATTTTTTTTTGTTTTGTAACAGTGATTTTTTTTTGTTTTGTAGAAGTGATTATTTTTTGTTTTGTAGAAGTGATTATTTCTAATAAAGTCATATATTTTAAGTATTTTCTCCATTTTTCAATCCATTCTTTTTCATTTTTTGGATAAGAAAATTTTTGTTCTCCAACTATGTATATTTCTTTTTGATTGAAATCAAAAGATTTTTTTAATATTTGAAAACATAAAAATTCTGCTTTTTTTACTCTTTGAAAAAAACGTTTCATAATAATATTGAAGAAAATAGGATCTCCATGAATCCAAAAATCGTCTATTTTGTCTCTATATAAAGAAAGATCTTCTAAATCTTTTTGTATAAAAAAACATTTTTGATTATCTAATTTGTCAAAAAGATTATCATATACTTTTTGTGAAAAATCATTATCTATAGAAATAGGAGAAGGGTGTAAAAAAGAAAGTGTTTTATATATTGATTTGAGTATTATACTATGTTTTTCTTGTTCTCCTAATGGGGAACAAAAACTTAATGAAAAAATGAAAAAAAGACCAATGATTATATATTTATTTATCATTCAGTTTTTTTATTTTAAGATTTACAATAATGTTTCAATTGAAAAATATTAGTAAAATTATACATAAATAGTTTTTTATATGATATAAAATGAATAAAAAACCAATTATTTTAGTCACAAATGATGATGGAATCATAGCTCCAGGTATTAGAGCACTCGTCCATTCTATGAATCTTTTAGGAGATGTATATGTAGTGGCTCCAAATAAACCCCAATCTGGAATAGGACATGCAATAACAATGAATACGATTTTATATTGTGATTCAGTAAAAATAGATAATGGAATTCAAAAAGAATGGGAATGTTCTGGAACTCCGGTAGATTGTGTTAAATTAGCAATCAGTGATATTCTTCCAAGAAAGCCTGATATTTGTGTGTCAGGAATAAATCATGGAACCAATTCTTCTATAAATATTATGTATTCTGGTACGATTTCTGCCATTATTGAAGCAAGTATAGAGGGAATTCCATCTGTAGGATTTTCTCTTTTGGATTTTGATTGGAATGCTGATTTTGAACCCTCTAAAAAATATGTATGTCAGATTGTAAAAAAAATCCTTTACAATCCTATTCCGGAAAAAATAATCACTTTGAATGTGAATATTCCTAAATTAAAAAAAGAACAAATCAAAGGAATTAAAATATGTAGACAAGCAGACTCCAAATGGAAGGAAAGTTTTGATAAACGTCATAATCCTAAAGGAAAAACTTATTATTGGTTAGTAGGAGAATTTTTGAGTTTAGATGAAAAAGTTGATACAGATGAATGGGCATTAAAGAATGGATATATATCTATTGTTCCTATTCAATTCGATTTAACCAATTATACTATTTTAAATCTTTTAAAATCTTGGAATTTTTTTATGCTATTTTTTTGTTGGATACATAGTTTATTCTGAATTGGAATGTTAAAAATATATATATAGTGTCATATTTTTTAGAAGGATCTTTAAATCCTAAAACAATTCAAGATTTTGTTGGACAACATCATATATTGGAAAATTTGAAAATTTTTATTCAGGCTGCTAAAAAAAGAAAAGAAGCCCTAGATCATATTTTATTTCATGGACCTCCAGGATTGGGAAAAACAACATTGGCTCATATCGTAGCTAATGAATTATGTGTAAACCTCACTGTTACTTCAGGATCTGTTTTAGATAAGCCTGGAGATCTAGCCGGTTTATTGATCCATTTAAAAATAAATGATGTAATTTTTATTGATGAAATTCATCGTCTCTCTCCAATAGTTGAAGAATATTTATATTCGGCTATGGAAAATTATAAAATAGATATTATCATAGATTCTGGATCTAATGCTCGATCAGTACAAATAGATTTATCTCCTTTTACTTTAATAGGATCTACTACAAGATCAGGTTTACTTACAGATCCTATGCGTTCTAGATTTGGTATTAATTTTCGTCTTAATTATTATGAAAAAAAATTATTAAACAATATTGTAAATCGTAGTGCAAAATTACTAAATATTCCAATAACAGAAGAAGCATCTCATGAAATCGCTAATAGAAGTCGTGGAACTCCACGTATAGCCAATGCTTTATTACGTAGAATCCGTGACTTTGCGCAAATTAAAGGAAATGGAATCATTGATATTCATATCTGTAATTTAGGATTACAATCTTTGAATGTTGATCAACATGGATTAGATGAAATGGATAATAGAATTCTGTCATATATCATAGATCATTTTAAAGGAGGTCCTGTGGGAATCAATACTATAGCAACAGCTGTGAGTGAAAATTCGGACACTATAGAAGAAGTTTATGAACCTTTTCTGATTCAGGAAGGATACTTAATTAGAACTCCTAGAGGAAGAAAGGCTACAAAATTAGCTTACCAGCATATAAAACGAAAATTTAAAAAAAAATGAACTAAAATGTTTTTTTATTATTATGTTTATATGTTTATAACAATTAACTTTGTTAAAAGAATCAAGATCAAAATGTAAATTATGCCTTCAAATGTTATTGTTGGTCTCCAATGGGGTGACGAGGGAAAAGGAAAAATTACAGATTTATTTGCTAAAAATTCAGATTATGTAGTCCGTTATCAAGGAGGAAATAATTCAGGTCATTCGATTCATATTAAAAATCGTCATTTTGTCCTTCATTTAATTCCTTCTGGGGTGATTTATCCTGGAGTAAAATGTATTGTTGGTCCTGGAGTAGTAATTGATCCTAAATCTTTGATACAAGAAATAGATAATTTAGAATTAATGGGGATCGATACATCTCAAGTTTTTTTAGCAAAAAGAGCACATATTACAATGCCTTATCATCGTTTGTTAGATCGATATCAAGAAGAAGCTTTAGGAGATCAATCAATTGGAACTACACATAAAGGAATTGGGCCCACTTATGAAGATAAAATCGCCCGAATAGGAATTCGTGCTTTGGATTTTTTGAATTTAAAAGTTTTTTATCAAAAATTAAAATATAACATTAATCTTAAAAATCAAATTTTTACAAAAATTTTCAAAAAAAAACCTCTTTCTTTTCATAAAATTTATGAAGAATATATAGAATATGCCAAAATCCTATCTAATCGGTTTGTAGATTCCGTTTATGAAATTCATGATGCTTTTCGTAACAAAAAAAAAATTTTGTTTGAAGGAGCTCAAGCTATGTTATTAGATATCAATTATGGAACATATCCATATGTAACCACTTCTTCTACTTCTACAGGAGGCGTTTGTACAGGATCTGGAATCCCACCAAACTTTCTAAAAAATTTTATAGGAATAACAAAAGCATATTGTACTCGTGTGGGTTTTGGTCCTTTTCCTTCAGAAATAAAAAATGAAATAGGAGAGGTGATCCGTCAAAAAGGAAATGAATATGGAGCAACAACAAAACGTCCAAGACGATGCGGATGGTTGGATCTGATATCTCTTAAATATTCTTGTATGATTAATGGAGTTAATTATTTAATTATTACAAAATTAGATGTTTTAAGTGAATTGGAAACCATTAAAATATGTGTAAAATACAAATATAATGAAAAAATTATTCAATATTTTCCAGCACATCTAAAACAAAATATAAAAGGAATCTATATAGATTTACCTGGATGGAAACAAGATATTTCTCATATTCATGAATACAAAAATTTACCAAAAAATTGTAAAAAATATATTAATTTTATTGAAAATTATCTAAATTTAGAAATTCTATTGATTTCTGTAGGTTCTGAAAGAAATCAAAACATTATCAAAAATAAGTCTTTATTTTTTTAATTATTTAGAAAATATTTTTGTGTGGAAAAATATAAAAATCCTTTAGTAGAACGATACAGTAGCCAAGAAATGTTATATAATTTTTCTCCAAAAAAAAAGTTTTTGACTTGGAGAAAATTGTGGTTGTATTTAGCAGAAATTCAAAAAGAATTAGGATTAAATATTAGCGAAGAACAAATTCTTGATTTAAAAAATAATTTACATGACATTGACTGGAATAGAGTTTCTTTTTATGAAAAAAAATTTCGACATGATGTCATGGCTCATCTATATGCTTTTGGAGAAAAAGCAACTATAGCTAGACCGATTATTCATTTGGGTGCTACAAGTGCGTTTTTAGGAGACAATACGGATATTATTTTAATTCGTGATGGATTGGAAATTTTATTAAAAAAATTAATTAATGTAATTTTTCGTCTTAGAAATTTTACTCTAGAATATCATAATATTCCTACTTTAGCTTTTACTCATTATCAACCAGCTCAACTAACCACTGTAGGAAAACGTTCTGCTTTATGGTTACAAAGTCTTCTTTTAGATTTAGAAGAACTAGAATTTCGATTGAAAAATATTCGTTTTAGAGGAGTAAAAGGAACTGTAGGTTCAGCAGATAGTTTCAAAGAATTATTTAATGGAGATTTACAAAAATTAAAAGATTTAGAAAAAAAATTATCTAATAAATTCAAATTTCAAAATGTATTTCCTGTAACAGGACAAACTTACGATAGAAAAGTAGATGCTCAGATATTAAATTTGCTATCCAATATCTCTATATCTTCTCATAAATTTAGTAACGATTTGCGTTTATTACAAAATTTAAAAGAAATGGAAGAACCTTTTGAAAAAGAACAAATTGGATCTAGTGCTATGGCTTATAAACGGAATCCAATACGTAGTGAACGTATGGCCGCTTTAGCTAAATATGTTGTTTCTTTATCTAATAGTTCATCCTTAGTTGCAGCAACTCAATGGCTGGAACGTACTTTAGACGATTCTGCAAATAGAAGATTGGTTATAGGACAATCATTTTTATCTGTAGATTCTATTTTAATGATTTGGAATCACATATTAGAAAATATTGTCGTATATCCCAAGATGATTGATAAACATATAAAAGAAGAACTTCCTTTTTTAGTTACTGAATATATTATTATAGAATGTGTAAAAAAAGGAGCAGACAGACAGGATATTCATGAAAGAATACGAATTCATTCTATGGAAGCAAATGATAAAATTAAACTAGAAGGAATAGAAAATGATTTTATTCAACGTATTTTACATGATAAAAAAATACCAATTCATGAAAAAAAAATAAATCAAATTTTAAATCCTAAAAATTTGACAGGATTTTCTTCAGATCAAACTTTAGAATTTATTGATACAAAAGTTAATCCCATATTGAATCGTTTTCATTATTTAATTGATTTTGATCTATCTACTAATATAGAAAAACAAATTTAAATACATGGATAAATATAATGAATTTCAGAATTTATATACAAAAAAGAAGCCCTTTTGATATTGATTCTAGAAAATTACACAATGAATTAAAGAATATGAATATTTCATTGTATAATGATCTCATTATTTATTATATATATGATATATATAATATCAATGAAAAACTTTTTTTAGAAAGTTTATCAAAAGTTTTTGTAGATCCTGTAACAGATATTTTTCATAAAAAAATACATTTAAATACTTCTTCATATCTAATAGAAGATTTCCCAGAAAAATATGATGATCGAGCCCATGCAGCCATGCAATGTATAAAAGTAATCGATCCAAAATCAAACACCGTTTCTGTAAAAACTGGACGATTAATCGAATTCATTGGGATAAAAAAAAAACAGGATTTTTACAAAATTAAAAAATTTTATATCAAGTCATATTTGAATGCAGAAAACAAAAAAAATGATACAACAATTATAGATAATTTCATTAATTTTTCTGTTGAAAAAATAAAAAGTGTCCGTAATAAGTGGAATCTTTCTATGGACGTTAATGATTTATTCTTTATACAAAAACATTTTTTGTATAAAGAAAAACGAAATCCTACACCAGAAGAATTACGTATATTCGATGTTTATTGGTCTGATCACTGTCGTCATACAACATTTTTTACCACATTAAAAGATATATCTTTTGATGGATCATTAAAAGAAACATATCAAAGTATTTTTTTTAAATATTTAAAAGATAGAGATTTAATAGGAAGATCAAAATATCCTATAAATCTTATGGATTTATCCAATCTTCCTTCTAAAATTCTTTATAAAAAGGGAAAATTGACGAATTATGTTTCGTCAAATAATGAACATAATGCGTGTATGATAATGGTTAATGTAGATTTTCAAAAAAATAAAAAAAAAGAAAAATGGTATTTATTATTTAAAAATGAAACTCATAACCATCCTACTGAAATAGATCCTTTTGTAGGAGCTTCTACTTGTGTAGGGGGTGCTATTCGTGACCCTTTATCGGGTAGAGCTTTTGTTTATCAAGGAATCAGGTTAAGTGGAGCAGCTGATCCTACCAATTCTAAAACTATTGATGGAAAATTAACACAACATCAAATTTGTATCGAATCGGCTCGTGGTTATAGTTCTTATGGAAATCAAGTAGGATTAGCCACAACTCATGTACACGAGATTTATCATGAAGGATATAGGGCAAAAAGAATGGAAATAGGCATGGTTGTTGGTGCGGTTCCTGTTGATTTTGTAAAACAAAATCAACCAAAAAAAGGAGATATCATTTTGTTAATTGGTGGTATGACGAAAAAAGAAGGAATTGGAGGAGCTACAGATTCTTCTAAAAAACAAGATTCTGATTTTAGAAATTCTGTCCAACAAAAAGGAGATCCAATAATGGAAAGAAAGATTCAGAGATTTTTTAGAAAAAAAAAAGTTGTTTCTTTGATCAAAAAATGCAATGATTTTGGAGCAGGAGGAGCTGCTGTAGCTATAGGTGAATTAAGTGATAGTTTAGTGCTTTATTTAGACAAAATTCCAGTAAAAAATGGAAAAAATATAGAACCTATAGACATTGCACTTTCAGAATCTCAAGAAAGAATGGCCGTTATATTAGATCCCATAAATGTAGAAAAATTTATTCATTTTTCTCGTGAAGAAAATATTATGTCTGTACCTATTGGTAAAGTTACTGGTAATAAACGTATTATTTTTTATTATAAAAAAAAAGAAATTTTTAATGTAAAAAGTTCTTTTTTGAATACAAGAGGATCTCATAAAGAAAAATCGGTTCTTGTAAATTCTCCTATTTCGATTTCTCCTTTTAATCAATCAAAAAAAATTATTTTCAGTAAAAAAACATTCTTAAATACTCTTTCTCAATTAAATATAGCTTCTCAAAAAAGTTTAGTGGAAATGTTTGATAGTACGGTGGGTTCTACTACCGTTTTAATGCCTTTTGGAGGAAAATATCAAATGACTCCATCTGAAGGAAGTGTTCAAAAAATTCCTGTTTTTAGAGGAAATACAAATACAGTTAGTTTAGTTTCTTGGGGTTTTCATCCTGAAGTTTCTGTTTGGAGTCCTTTTCATGGAGGATCTTATGCAATTGTAGAATGTATTTCTAAAATAGTTTCTATGGGAGGAAATTATAGAAATATTTATTTTAGTTTTCAAGAATACTATCAGAAATTAGGAGATGATCCAAAAAATTGGGGAAAACCTTTTTCTGCTTTATTAGGAGCTTATCACGCTCAAATGTCGTTTGAATTAGCTTCTATAGGAGGAAAAGATTCTATGTCTGGTACATATAAAAATTTTCATGTTCCACCAACATTGATCTCTTTTGGTGTAGCTACAGGTTTATGTTATAATATTATATCTCCTGAATTTAAAAAAGTAGGAAATAAAATTTATTTGTATTATCACCATCCATTAAAAAATGAAATGCCAGATTATGACTCCATCAAAAATGCCTATGACCATATTTATGAAGGAATTTGTTCCGGAAAAATTGTTTCAGTCAAAACAATAAAAGATGGAGGAATTTCCGTTGCTATTGCTAAAATGTCTTTTGGAAATTGTTTAGGAGCAGTCATTGACTATAAAGATCATTTGCTTGAGACAAACATAGGATCCTTAATTATAGAATCTTCCTCTTCTATTTCAAATAATAATTTTATTCCAATAGGAGAAATTGTTTCTCAAAAATATTTAAATTTTAATGGAATATCTATTGATATAGATGAATCTATGAAAAACTGGTTAAAAACTTTTTCTTCTATTTTTTCTTATAACGAATTTAATAAAAATGAAGAAAAAACTGAAAAAATAAAAATAACAAGATCTAATTCTATCATATGGAAATGTAAAAATAAAAAATGGAAAAAAAAAGGAAAACCTCGTGTATTTATTCCTATATTTCCGGGAACAAATAGTGAATTGGAATCTATTCGTGCATTTGAAAAAGAGGGATCCATAGTAAAAACTTTAATCTTTAAAAATAGAAATGATAAAGATATTATGGAATCCATATTTTATTTTAAAAAACATATAGAATCTGCACAAATATTTATGATATGTGGAGGATTTAGTGCAGGAGATGAACCAGATGGAGCTGCTAAATTTATTGTATCTATATTACATAACCCATATATTCGAGAAGCCATTCGATCTTTTCTTGATCTAGATGGATTGATTTTAGGAATTTGCAATGGGTTTCAAGGATTAATCAAATCTGGATTATTACCTTATGGTAAAATTTGTTTGAGAAATCATAATTCTCCTACATTGACTTACAATAAAATAGAAAAACATATATCCCAATGTGTTCATATTAAAGTGATTTCTGATCATTCTCCCTGGTTAAATGGAATGAAAAATAAAATATATACTCTTCCTATTTCTCATAGTGAAGGAAGATTTTATGCAAACAAAGAAACAATAAATACTTTATTGAATAAAAACCAAATAGCCACACAATATGTAGATTTAGAAGGAAAACCTAGTTCAGATAGATTATATAATCCCAATGGATCTATTGGTTCCGTTGAGGGTTTATTAAGTGAAAATGGTAAAATATATGGAAGAATGACTCATCCAGAACGTTATGAGTATGGATTACTAAAAAATATTCCTAATATTCATAAGCATTCAATTTTTAAAAATGCAGTACAATATTTTTTATAATAAAAATTTCAATAAATTATGAAAGTGGCTATATTTTTTGGAAGTATTTCTGATAAATCAATTATGAAAATAACAGCGGAAGTACTCCATAAATTTAACATAAGTTATAAATCTTATGTGATTTCCGCACACAGATTACCAGATATTTTATCAAATACTATAAAAAAAATAGAATCTGAAGGGACAGAGGTAATTATTGCAGGAGCTGGATTATCTGCTCATTTACCTGGATTTATTTCCTCTAAAACGATCCTACCTGTTATAGGGATTCCAATTCATTGCAATAATAATTATGGATCCTTAGGAGGGATAGACGCTCTTCTTTCTATAGTACAAATGCCAAAAGATGTCCCCGTTGCTACAGTAGGAATAAATAATTCTTATAATGCAGCTTTGTTTGCCATTCATATTTTAGCTATAAAATATAAAAATATAAGAAAATTATTGCTAGAATTCAAAATGAAAAAAAAGGAGAAATTTATAACTGAAATCAAGCAACATTTATTATCATGATTGGTATCATTAAAAAAAATCTTTTATCAGAAGGAAAAACAAAAAAAATATATATAACTAATAATCCATTTGAAGTATTAATTCATCATAAAGATAATATAACGGCTTTGAATGGATTAAAAAAAATTTTTTTACAAGACAAAGGAATTTTAAATAATGAAATCACTACATTAATTTTTCAATTTTTAAATTCTTTTGAAATTAAAACTCATTTTATACGAAAAATAAATAACAGAGAGCAATTATGTCATAAAGTAAATCCAATTCCTTTAGAATTTGTTGTTCGTAATATTGTTTCAGGAAGTATGTCTAAACGTTTGGGAATCAAAGAAGGAATTTCTATATCAAATCCTATTTTTGAAATATTTTATAAAAATGATCAATTAAAAGATCCCTTAATTAATGATCATCATGCAGTATTTCTAAAAATTCTTTCTTATGAAGAATTAAATATCATTTATAGTATGACATTAAAAATTAACCATGTTTTAAAACAATATTTTTTAGATAAAAATATTCTATTGGTAGATTTTAAAATAGAATTTGGTAAAAATCATAAAAACGATATAATGCTTTCCGATGAAATCAGTCCAGATACTTGTCGTTTTTGGGATAAAAAAACAATGAAAAAATTAGATAAAGATTCATTTAGAATGGGATTCAAAGAAGAAGTATTTGACATTTATATGGAAATCTTAAAAAGATTGAATATAAATTCATCCATTTAAATAAATAATGGTACAAAGATTTTCTTTTTTCAAAAATTTTTCAAAAAGATGATATATCAATTATATCCTTATATTTTGAATAATAATGATTTTGATAAGTTTCATGATGAATGTGGTATTTTTGGGATTTATTCTCCTTATAAAGTAGATACCTTTTCTTTAATTCAATTTGGGTTATTTGCATTACAACATAGAGGACAAGAAGCTTGTGGTTTTTCGGTTTTACGAGATGGATTTATTATATCACATAAAAGCGAAGGACTTGTTTTAGATTTTTTTAGAAAAATTTCAAATTCTGAATGTTATCATGGAAATGCTGTGATTGGACATACTCGTTATTCTACAGAAGGAGGACAAAGTAAAAAAAATATTCAACCTTTTTTTGGAGAAGATCCTTATGGAAAAAGTATTATATCTATAGTCCATAATGGAAATTTAGTCAATGCTACAAATATTCGTAACAAATTGGAATCCAAAGGAATAAATTTTATATCCGAATACTCAGATTCAGAAGTCATTTTACGTTTAATACAAAAATATTTATCAGAATCTGATAACAGTTTAGAAAAAGCGATTCAAAAAACAACTATTGATATTAAAGGAGCTTATTCTGTGATTGTACTTATGGATAATAAAATGGCTGCATTTAGAGATCCAAACGGAATACGTCCTTTATGTTATGGAATGTTGAATGAATACACTTATATATTTAGTTCTGAAACTTGTGGAATAGATTCTGTTGGAGGGTTTTACGTGAGAGATTTATTACCAGGAGAAATGATCATTGTAGATCAAAAAAAATCAATTCAATTCTCTCTATTTACAGAAAAAAAAAATACAAAAAAAAGAATATGTTCTTTTGAATATATTTATTTTTCTCGTCCTGATTCTTTAATTGAAAATATAAATGTTTATGAAATTCGTGAAAAAAGTGGAGAAAAACTTTATGAACAACATCCAGTAGAAGCAGATGTTGTTATTGGAGTTCCAGATTCTGGAGTTCCAGCTTCTATTGGATATTCTAAAGCTTCTGGAATCCCTTTCAAACCAATTTTAGTAAAAAATAAATATATTGGAAGATCTTTTATTCTCCCTAAACAGGAAATGCGTGAAAAAATGGTAAACTTAAAATTAAATCCTATATTAGATGAAATAAAAGGAAAACGGATTGTGATTATTGATGATTCTATAGTTCGTGGAACTACTAGTCGTAGATTAGTTTACATATTAAGAAAAGCAGGAGCTAAAGAAATTCATTTTAGAAGCGCTTCTCCTCCTATTATAGGACCATGTTATTTAGGAGTAAATACTCCTAGTAAAAAAGATCTCATCTCATACAATTATATTAATAAAAAAAATATAGAAAAAATTTTAAATGTAGATAGTTTAGAATTTTTAAGCATGAATAACTTGATAGATATTCTTGGAAGTATTCATTATTGTTTTGGTTGTTTTACCGGAAATTATCCAGTTCAAAAAAACTAATTTTATATAAACGTGAAAAAAAGCAACAAAACTATATGCAACATTAATAAGATTATAGAAAATACTTATAACAATAGGGTAATGAGTACGCTAGATCATTTTTCTAGTTTTTATAGAATATATGAATGTGGATATCAGGAACCTATTTTAGTATCTGGAGTTGATGGAGTAGGAACGAAATTACGTTTGGCAATTGACTGCAAAAAATATAGTGTGATTGGAGAAGATTGTTTTGCGATGTGTGCAAATGATGTTTTATGTCATGGAGCTCGTCCTTTATTTTTTTTAGATTATTTAGCTTGTGGAAAACTAGATTTTTTTATTGTAGAAAAAATTTTACAAGGAATAGCTATTTCTTGTAAAAAAACCAACACCTGTTTGATTGGAGGGGAGACTGCAGAAATGCCTGGAATTTATAAAAAATATGATTATGATATAGCTGGTTTTTGTGTTGGAATTGTAGAAAAGAATCATATAGTAGATGGTAAAAAATTAATTCAAGAAAAAGATATTTTGATAGGACTTCCTTCATCAGGTGTCCATAGTAATGGTTTTTCTATAATTAGAAATATTTTTTCTACAGAAGATTTTATGAATTTTTTTCAAGAGAAACCGTTTTATGAAACGCTTTTAATTCCAACTAGAATTTATCATTATCCTATTCATGCTTTATTAAAAGAATTTTTTATCCATGGATTGGCTCATATTACTGGAGGAGGAATATCAGATAATCTATATAGAATTCTTCCAGAAAATTTATCAGCTGTAGTGGAAAAAAAAAAAATTCCGATTCAACCTGTTTTCAATTATATTCAAAAAAAAGGAAATCTATCAGAACATAAAATGTGGAATACTTTTAATATGGGAGTAGGAATGATTATTGTTTGTTCTTTTCAAGAACAAGATTTGATTTTAAATCGACTTCATTTGTTAGGAGAAAAACCCTTTATTATGGGTCATATTGTAAAAAAAAATAAAGAAGTATTTTTGAAATAAAAATATTTTCATGAAAAAAATAGCGATTTTTGTTTCTGGAAAGGGAACCAATATGAAACATATTTTCCAAGCAATTAAAAACGGAAAAATTTATCATTCAATGGTCAATTTAGTGATTTCTGATAGATGGTGTAAAGCAATTCAATCTGCATTGAAAGAAAATATTTCAGTATTTTCTTTAATAAAAACTAAAAAAAAATTTCTTTCTAAAGAAATAGATAATATACTTGTAAGATACATTCCGGATATTATAGTTCTTTCAGGTTTTCTTTCTATACTTGATGCAGAGTTTTGTGAAAAATGGTTTAATAAAGTTATCAATATTCATCCTTCTCTGTTACCTAAATATGGTGGAAAAGGAATGTATGGAATAAAAGTACATCAAAAAGTTATAAAAAATAAAGAAAAAATATCAGGAGCTACCGTTCATTATGTCACAAAAGACGTGGATTTAGGAGAGATAATTTTGAAAAAAACATGTATAATTGATTCAGGGGATACTCCAATATCTTTATCAAAAAAAGTTTCTATAATAGAAAAAGAAATATTAATTCAATCTATTAACAAACTTTTGTAATTATTTATTAGGAATAAATCATTCTATTATTATATATATACTTAAAAAGTAACGATGTATTTATGAAAAGAGCTTTGATTAGTGTTTATGAGAAAAATGAAAAATTATTTGACTTTGTCAGTTTTTTAGATAAAAAAGGATATCAAATCGTTTCTACTGGAGGGACCTATCAATATTTTTTAAAAAAAGGAGTATCAAACCTCATAAAAGTATATGATTTGACTTTTTTTCCTGAAATTTTAGATGGAAGAGTCAAAACCATTCATCCTAATATATATGCAGGAATTTTAGCCAATCGTTCCGTTGAACAACATATGAAATCCATTCATTCTCAAAATATTCATCTTATTGATATGGTGTTAGTGAATTTTTATCCATTTTTTCAAAAAATGGATAAAAATTCTATAGATGTTAATTCCATAATAGAATTTATTGATATTGGGGGACCATCTATGCTTCGAGCAGCTGCTAAAAATTTTTTACATGTCACCGCTATTATAGATCATAATGATTATGAATTTGTTCAATCTGAAATTGAACGTTATGGATTTCCTTCATTAAAATTGAGAAAAAAATTAGCAGGAAAAGTATTTAATTTTACTTCTGCTTATGATTCTGCTATTTCTCAATATCTTTTAGATGATCAATTTCCCATGTATTTACATTCTTCTTATAAAAAAATAATGAATCTCCGTTATGGAGAAAATCCTCATCAAAAAGCAGCCTATTATGTTAATACTATTCATAAAGGATCAATGCGAAATTTTTTCCAATTGCATGGTAGAAGCCTGTCATTTAATAATTTAAGAGATATGGATATAGCATGGAAGGTGGTTTCTCAATTTTCTGAACCTGCTTGTTGTACCGTCAAACATTCCACCCCTTGTGGAGTTGCGTTAGGAAAAAATATTATTGAAGCATTTCAAAAAACTTATTATGCAGACACTATTTCTTCTTTTGGAGGAATAATGGCGGTTAATGTTCCAATCACAAAAGAATTAGCAAAAGAAATTAATCATATTTTTTTAGAAGTCGTTCTTTCTCCAAGTTACGAAACAGATGTATTGAACATTTTAAAAATCAAAAAAAATATTAGAATTATTAGTATCAGTGAACCTATTTCAGATCAACTAGAATATGTAAAAATAGACGGAGGTGTTTTAGTACAAGAATCAGATACTTTTTTTCCTTATGAAAGGAATTACAAAATAGTTACTAAAAAAAAATTTAGTTATCAAGAACTTCAATCTTTATTTTTTGCTCAAAAAGTGGTAAAATACGTCAAGTCTAATGCAATTGTCGTGGCTAAAGGGACACAAACTTTAGGTATTTCTGGAGGTCAAACTAATAGGATTTGGGCTGCTCGTCAAGCTATAGAAAGAGCTTTAGAAAAAAGTAAGGAGGGATTAGTTCTCGTATCCGATGCTTTTTTTCCTTTTCGAGATGTTGTAGACGAATCGGCTCGTTCTGGTGGAATCCGTGCAATTTTTCAACCAGGAGGATCCATCCGTGATGAAGAATCTGTGAAAGCTTGTGATGATCATGGAATTGCAATGGCTTTTACTGGAAAAAGACATTTTAAACATTAAAAAAATGAAAATTTTAATTCTTGGAGGCGGAGGACGTGAACATGCTATGGGAAAAAAATTATTGGAAGATGATCATTCCATTCATCTTTATTTTTATCCTGGAAATGGAGGAACAAGTACAATAGGAAAAAATATTGAAAATCAATATACGGTATTGGATTTAGGTTTTTTTGCTAAAAAAAATGCAATAGATATAACTATTGTAGGATCCGAATTTTTTTTATTAGAAGGAATTGTAGACATTTTTCAAAATTTGGGATTAAAAATAGTTGGACCACACTATTTAGCTGCTAAACTTGAGGGAAATAGAATTTTTGCTAAATCCTTTATGAAAAAATATGGAATTCGTACTCCTAAGTATAATATATTTTCTTGCTATGAAAAAGCTATAAATTTTTTGAAAAAGAATACAAATTCTATAGCTATTAAAACTAATGGAATAGCTGCAGGAAAAGGAGTCATTTTATCTCATAATCAAAATGATGCGATAAAAGCTTTAAAAAATATTATGATAAAAAAAAAATTTGGAAAATCTGGAAATCAAATTATCATAGAAGAATTTTTGCAAGGAAAAGAATCTTCTATCATATCTCTTTTCAATGGAAAAAACATTATTCCTTTCTTATCGGCTAAAGATTATAAAAAAATAGTAGAAAATGAAACAGGATTGAATACAGGAGGAATGGGATGCATTGTTCCCAATCCATATATGACAAATTCTATTTGGATCGATTTTAAAAAAAATATTTTAGTACCTACTTTAGAAGGATTAATAATGGAAAAATTAACTTTTTTTGGATTTCTCTATTTTGGATTGATGATTTCTGATAATAAAGTTTATTTATTAGAATACAATACTCGGATCGGAGATCCGGAAGCTCAAACTTTATTCCCATTAATGAAAAGTAATTTTTTAAATATCATTCAATCTTCTTTTCAACATAAAGAAATATCTATAGATTGGAAAAAATTATGTTCTTGTTGTGTCGTTTTATCATCTAGAGGATATCCTGAAAAATATGAAAGTGGAAAAATTATAGAAGGAGTAAATTCTTTAAAAGAACCTTTTTATATTGCTGGAGCAGAAGTAAAACAAAAAAAATGGATAACATCAAGTGGACGAGTTCTCAATATAGTAGGAATAGGAAATACTATTCAGGAAGCCAGAATAAAAGCTTATGAAAAGGTACAAAAAATTAAATTTGAAAATTTATATTTTAGAAAAGATATTGGTTTATAATTCAGTAAACAAACATGAAAAAAGATTTTATACTCATATTAGATTTTGGATCTCAATATAGTCATATCATTGCTAGAAAAATTCGAGACATAGGAGTCTATACTTTATTATATCATTATAAAGATATTTCTATATTTCATGTAATTTCTAAACAAAAACCTAAAGGGATTATTCTGTCAGGAGGTCCTTTTTCTGTTTATGAAAAAGGTTCTCCATTAATATCCAAAAATATTTTTTATCTAAATATTCCCATATTCGGAATTTGTTATGGAATGCAACTTATTTCTTTTCTTTTTGGAGGAAAAATAAAAAAATCAAAATCCAAAGAATATGGAAAATCCTATTTGATCATAAATCATCCTAATAATAATCTATTTTATGGAGTTCCCAATAAATCTGTTGTTTGGATGAGTCATTTTGATGAAGTCAAAAATATTCCAAAAGAGTTTCAAGTCATTGGATCTACATCATCTTGTGAGATTGCCGCTTTTAGTCATCTTAACAAAGATATTTACGCCGTTCAATTTCATCCAGAAGTAAAAAATACAGAATATGGAATATCTATATTGAAAAATTTTGTTTCTCACATTTGTAAATGTAATTTGAATTGGAAATTCAATAATTTTGTGAAAAATACGATAGAGAATATTAAAAAACGTGTAAATAAAAAAAAAGTTATACTAGGTTTTTCTGGAGGAGTCGATTCTTTTGTTACTGCTTACATTATTCATAAAGCGATTGGTAATTCTTTGAATTGTATTTTCGTAGATACAGGATTATTGCTAGAAACTGAAAAAGAAAAAATATTTTTTTTATGCAAAAAAATGCATTTTTCTATAAAAATAATAGATGCTAAAAATCAGTTTTTGTCTAAACTAATTGGAGTTATAGATCCTGAAGTAAAAAGGAAAGTGATAGGAAGGGAATTCCTTTCTATTTTTCAACAAGAATCAAAAAACATTAAAAATGTTGAATTTTTAGCACAAGGCACTATTTATTCCGATGTTATTGAATCTTCTGTTTTTTCGAAATACTCAAGTGAGTCTATCAAATCCCATCATAATGTAGGAGGATTACCAAAAACATTCATGAAATTAAAACTCATTGAACCATTAAAAGAATTATTTAAAGATGAAGTCAGGAAAATAGGAGAAAAATTGGGCCTTCCAAAAGAAATTCTATATCGTCATCCATTTCCTGGTCCTGGATTAGGAATTCGTATTATTGGAGAAATCAATGAAAAAAAAATTTCTATTTTAAAACAAGCAGAAAATATTCTTTTACAAGAATTAAAAAATTTTAATATATACGATTCTGTAAGTCAGGCTTTTATTATTTTATTACCTGTAAAATCTGTAGGAATCAAAGGGGATAAACGAACATATGAATATGCAGCGATATTGCGTGTCACGAACACCGAAGATTTTATGACTGCTACTTTTTCACATTTATCTTACGATTTTTTAGAAAAAGTTTCAAATAGAATTACTAATGAAGTTGATGGAATTAATAGAATCGCATACGATATAACCTCTAAACCTCCATCTACTATTGAATGGGAATGATTTTTTCATTATCATATCATCATAGAAACTAGATTATATATATTTTTTTTTAATTCTGTTCTAGGAGAAATTAAATCTATAAAACCATGATCCATTAAAAATTCTGCGGTTTGAAATCCTTTTGGAAGATCTTTTCCGATTATTTCTCTAATTACTCTAGGTCCAGCAAATCCAATCATAGCTCCTGGTTCAGCTATATTTATATCTCCAAGTAAAGAATAAGAAGCCGTAACACCTCCCGTTGTTGGATCAGTCAAAACAGAAATATAAGGAATTTTAGCATCACGTAATTGAGTGAGTCTAGCTATAGTTTTAGCCATTTGCATTAATGAAAAAGAGGACTCCATTATTCTTGCTCCTCCCGATTTAGAAATTAAAATATATGGATATTTTTTGTCAATACAATATTTGATAGCTCTAGATATTTTTTCTCCTACTACGGATCCCATGGATCCTCCTATAAATGAAAAATCCATACAAGATATCACTACATTTATAGTTTGAATTTTTCCAACCCCTGTTCTAATAGCATCATATAAATTTGTTTTTTTTCGTGTTTCTTGAATTCTATCTGTGTATTTTTTATAATCTTTCCATTTCATAGGATCTTTACTTATCATTTTTACATTCATTTCTAAAAATTCACCATGATCAAAAAGAATTTCAAAATATTCTTTACTATGAATTCTTACATGATATCCATCTTCTGTACTAACATAATCATTTTTTTTTAACTCTTCTGTATCTATAATTTTTCCGCTAGAAGTTCTATACCAAATACCTTTTGGTAAATCCTTCCTATCGTTTATAGATGTTATAATATTCTTTTTTTTTCTTAAAAACCAAGCCATGGTTGTTTTATAAAGTATTAATATTATTCATAAATTCAAAATATTTTTTTAAAATCATTTTAAAATATTTTTCTCCTTCTCTTAACCATATTCTAGGATCATAATATTTTTTATTAGGAATATGTTTTCCTTTTGGATTTCCTATTTGTTTTTTTAAGTATTCTTTATTTTGATTCATATAATCTCGAACTCCACAAGTAAAAGCATATTGCAAATCAGTATCAACATTCATTTTCACAACTCCGTAATTAATAGCTTTTTGTATCTCATTTTTAGTAGACCCTGATCCTCCATGAAAAACTAAAGACACTGGTTTTTTTGTTTTAGTATGAAATTTATTTTGTATATATTCTTGTGTATTTTTCAAAATTTCGGGACGAAGCATAACATTTCCAGGTTTATAAACTCCATGTACGTTTCCAAAAGAAGCCGCTATAATGAAATTATCACTGATTTTCATTAATCTTTCATAGGCATAAGCAACCTCTTTGGGTTGAGTATAAAGTTTATTATTTTCAATATTGGAATTGTCTATTCCATCCTCTTCTCCTCCCGTTACACCAAGTTCTATTTCAAGAGTCATTTTACTTTTATTCATCCTATCAAAATACTGTTCACAAATGTGAATATTTTCTTTTAAAGATTCTTGAGAAAGATCTAACATATGTGAGCTAAACAACGTTTTTCCAAAACGTTTATAATATTTTTCATTGACTTCTATCAATCCATCTATCCATGGAAGAATAGATTTAGAACAATGATCTGTATGAAGAATAACCGTTGTTTGATAATATGAGGCTAATTCATGAATATGCATAGCACAAACAATAGAACCTTGAATTGCGGATTTTTGTTTTTCACTATTTTTTAATCCTTTTCCAGCATTAAAAATAGCCCCTCCATTAGATAATTGAATAATAACAGGAGAATTTACTTCTGCAGCTGTTTCCATAACTGCATTCATAGTATTGGATCCAATAACGTTTACAGCAGGTATAGAAAAAACGTTCTCCTTAGCGTATTCGAATATTTCTTTAACAAGATTACCAGTAGCTACTCCAGAAGGAAATTTTTTAGACATATGTTTCAAATTTATTTTAACAAGGATTCACAAATGTAAAAAAAGTATTTTTTTTAGATATAAAATTTCTTTTTAAAAGATATGAAAAAATTTTTATTAAATTAATAAAATTCAATATGCTAGTTTTACCGTCTACATTAAAAATATACAATGCTTCAGCTGGTTCTGGAAAAACTACTCTTTTAGTTATCAATTATCTTTATATTTTATTAAAAAGTCCTTATCCTGACGAATATAAAAGAATTTTAGCCTTAACTTTTACTAAAAAAGCTTCTGAAGAAATGAAAAATCGCATTTTACAATGCATAAAAGAATTTTCAAACAAAAAAGTTAAAAAAGAATATTGTTATTTGTTTAATTATATCACAAAAAATTTAAGTTTAACAAAACATCAATTGTATCAACGTTCTGAAAAAATATTATTTTCTATATTACACGATTTTCATTCTTTTTCTAGAAATATAAGTACAATAGATAAGTTTACTTATAATATTATAAGATCTTTTTTTTCAGAAAAAGAAATCCATTTAGAAATGGATACAGATCGATTTTTATTTAAAATTGTAGAAAATATATTATATAAATTAAAAAATACTGAAAAATGGTCAAATGTTTTAATTCAATCTTCTTTAGATAAACTAAAAAGAGGAAAAAATTGGAATTTGAGAAAAGAATTATTTAAAATAGCTCATGTAATGGTTGAAGAAAATAATTTTTTTCCTATAAAAAAAATGAAAAATTTTTCTTTAGAAAATTTTTTGCAGTTAAAAAGTACTCTAATTAAAAGAACTAAAGAATTTGAAAAAAAATGTAAAAAAAAAGGAGAAAAATTTTTCCAACTTTTAGAAAATACTGTTATTCAAGAACATTCATTTATTCATTTAGATTTACCAAGATTCTTTCGAAAGTTTAAAAATGGAAATATATTTTTTAATCCTTTTCATGAACGTATTGAAAAAAATATTCAAAAAGGAATATTCTATTCTAAATTTTTTTCTGATATGAATCAGAAAATACTAATAGAAAAAAATCAAAAAAAAATATTCCTATTATATGAAAAGACAAAATCTATATATAAACAAAATATATTCAATTATCTTTTGGATAAACTTTTTTTAAAAAACATAAGCTTATTATCAATAATACATGAAATCGAAAAAGAGATTCATTCTATAAAAAATGAAAAAAAAATTATTTTAAATGCAGAATTAAATAAAATTCTTTATGAAAAAATTGTTGAAGGAACATTTCCAAATATATATGAAAAAATAGGCATACAATATAAACATTATTTCATAGATGAATTTCAAGATATTTCATTTTTACAATGGAAAAATATTAAAATTTTAGTTGAAAATGCATTATCTGAAAACGGATCCGCTATGATAGTAGGAGATCCCAAACAATCTATATATAGATGGAGAGGCGGTGATTCTAAACAATTTATAGAATTAATCTACTCTAAATCAAATTATTATAAAAAAGACATAAAAACTATAGAAAGAAATTTTCGTAGTTATGAAGAAATTGTAAAATTTAATAATTTACTTTATCAATCTATATCTAAAATATTTCATTCTACCATTTACCAAGATATATATACAAATTACAAACAAAAAATAGACAAAAAATATGGTGGATATGTAGAAATAAATTTTCTTAATGATTCTAAAAATTACAAGGAACATATTTATTCAAACATAAAAAAGAAAATAGAAAAATTATTGAAACAAAAATATATATTATCAGATATTGCGATTTTAGTCAGAAACAATGAAGAAGGTCATTTTTTGTCTGAAAAATTAGTGAAAGATGGTATTATTGTAAATACTTCTGTTTCTTTACTAATAAAAAATCATTTGGAAATCCAAATTATCATAAATTTTTTTTACATTATTGCTTATCCTCATTGTTACCAAAAAAGAGTTCTTTTAATTTTTTTATTGTTAAAAAATAAATTCATTCGTACTAAAAGGAATGATCATGATTTCATTATAAAAATACTTTTTCTACCTTTGGATCTATTCTTAAAACAGATTCTGTTTAAAAAAAATTCATTAACATTAAAAAAGTTATATAATCAATCTATATACAACATATCAGAAAAAATTATTGAATCTTTTGGATTATTAAATAAACGAAATTCTACATATATCTATTCTTTTTTAGATTTTGTTTATAGATCTATAAAAAGGGTAGGAAATTCTGTTATAGATTTTTTAGATTATTGGGAATTTCAAAAAGAAAAGGAAAGTATTGTGATTTCGGATCACATTAATGCTATTCGTATTATGACTATTCATAAATCTAAAGGATTGCAATTTCCTGTAGTCCTTATTCCTTTCACTAATTGGAGTCTTTTTTCTAATAAAGAAAAAGAAAAAGTATGGATCAATGTGAATCCTCATTTATATAATGGATTAAACCCTATTTTTTTAGAAAAAATAGAACCATATTTTAAATATATAAAACATGATAATAATATCCGAAATTTTTATGAAGATTATTTATCAAACATTAAATTTGACAACATTAATTTATTATATGTAGCTACTACTCGTTCTATTGAACAACTCATTTTATTTTCAAAACTTGGAAATGATAAATCCGTATCATTTTACATCAAAAATTTTTTGTGTGAAAAAAAAATGTGGAATGAAAAAAAATTTCAGTATTGTTTTGGAAAAGAAAAAAAAATTATTAAAAATTCTTAATTTATTTTATATGCTTTTCTGCATGATAAGAAGATCTAACTAATGGTCCACTTTCTACATATTTAAATCCCATTTTTAATCCGATTTTTTTCAATTTTTGAAATTGTTCTGGAAAAACAAAAAAACGAACAGGATAATGTTTTAAGGAAGGTTGTAAATATTGTCCCATTGTCAGAATATCTACTTTAGATTTTATAATGTCTTTCATGGTTTCTATTATTTCTTCTTCTTTTTCTCCTAATCCTAACATGATTCCTGTTTTTGTACGTATATTTCGATTTCTTTCTTTTATATATTGTAAAACTTCAAGACTACGATTATATTTAGCTTGAATACGAACTTTTTTTGTTAATCTGGAAACTGTTTCTACATTATGTGAAATCACTTCTGGCTTAATATCAATTATTTTATCTATTATTTTTTTTTCTCCTTTAAAATCTGGAATTAAAGCTTCTATTGTAATATTCGGATTAAAATATCGTATTTTTTGTATAGTATGAATCCATATAGAACAACCCATATCCCGTAAATCATCTCGATTAACAGAAGTTAATACAGCATGTTTTATTTTTAGTATTTTTATAGATTTTGCTACTTTTTCTGGTTCTTTCCAATCTATTTTATTAGGACGTCCTGTTTTCACTCCACAAAATCTACAAGATCTTGTACAAATATTTCCTAATATCATGAAAGTAGCCACTCCTTTATCCCAGCATTCTCCTATATTGGGACAACTTCCACTTTGACAAATTGTATTCAGTTTATGCAAAGAAACTAATTTTTGCAATTCATGATAATTTTTACTCATTGGTAATTTTACTTTTATCCACTTTGGTTTTTTTTGAAAAACATTCATATTTTTTTTAAAATTTTTATTATATATAACACTTTATATAAAAATAAAAAAATCAATTTTTTTTGATAAATTTGTCAAAATGTGTGTTTTTTTATTATTTATATGAAAGTGTTTGTTAGAGACATCGCTTATATATTGGAAAATCTAGCTCCTCTAGAATATGCAGAGTCTTATGATAACGTTGGATTAATAGTAGGATCATTTCATAAAGAAGTAAAAAAGGTATTGATCACTTTAGATCTCACTGAAGAGGTTTTTTATGAATCTATAAAAAAGAAATGCGATTTGATAATTTCTTTTCATCCTATCATTTTTAAATCTATTAAGAATATAACTGGAAAAACATTTTCAGAAAGAGTCATAATTCATGCGTTAAAAAATGATATATCTATTTATGTCATTCACACAAATTTAGATGTAGTATGGAAAGGTACTTCTTCTTATATATCCAAATTATTACAAATTAACAGAGAAAAAGTTCTTATTTCAAAAAAAAAAACTATAAAAAAATTAATAACTTATGTTCCAATTAATTATGCTGAAAAAGTAAGAAATGCTTTATTTGAAGCAGGAGCTGGAAATATTTCTAATTACAGTCATTGTAGTTATAATTTTGACGGATATGGAAGTTATATGGGGAATAAAAAAACCAAACCTTTTATTGGAAAAAAAGAAATTTTTCATATAGAAAAGGAAACTTGTATTGGTGTTATTTTTCCTAATTATAAATTAGATATCATAAAAAAGACGCTATTTCAAAATCATCCTTATGAAGAAATAGCTTACGAAATTTACAACCTTGAAAATATTAATCCTTATATAGGAATAGGTTTTATAGGAACCCTTATAAAAAACATGAATGAACATGATTTTCTTTCTTTTCTAAAAGAAAAAATGAATCTTTCTTGTATTCGACATTCTAATTTTATAGAAAAAAAAATTCAAAAAGTTGCTATGATTCCAGGTTCAGGACGTTTCGGAATCGAATCTGCTGTAAAAGAAAAAGCGGATGTTTTTATTTCCTCTGATTTTAAATATCATGATTTTTTGAAATGTGAAAAAAAAATATTAATTGTGGATATAGGACATTATGAATCTGAAAAATTTATTAAAAATTTACTGAAATCTTTTTTATATCAAAATTTTACTTCTATTTCTGTTTTTGAATCAGAAGTTCATACTAATCCAGTTAAATATTTTTATTAATTATGAGATATAATAAAAAACAAGAAGCCGTCACTGTAGTAGATAAATTGAGAGTATTGTATAATCTTCAATTAATAGATTCTCGTATGGATGAAATACGAAAGTTCCGTATAAATATTCCTATGGAGATAAAAAGTTTAGAAGAAGAACTAGACGAAATGAAAAAAAAATTAAAATATTTTGATGAAGATATTTTTTCTATAAAAGAAAATATAAATAAACAAAATAAAAATATTAAATCATCAGATATGTTGATCAGTAAATATGAAAAACAAAAAGATCATATCAAAAATCATAAAGAATTATATTCTATAGATAAAGAAATTGATTATCAAAAATTAGAAATCCAATTATCTAAAAAAAAAATTAAGGAATTGAATATTCAAATTCATAAAAAAAAGGAAATTTTAAAAGAAAAAGAAGAAATGTTAGAAAATAAAAAAAAACATCTTTTTCACAAAAAAAAAGAATTGAATAATATTCTTATAGAAAATGAGAAAGAAGAACAAATTCTATTAGAAAAATTTTCATGTTTTTCTAAAAAGGTAGATAATGATTTATTGAAAACTTATCAAAAAATCAGAAACAGAGTAAAAAATGGGATAGCTATTGCTCCAGTACAAAGAGGTGCTCCTTTGGGTTCTTATCTTGCAATAACACCTCAAAAATATTCTGAACTAATACAACGTAATAAACTCTTAATAGATGAACATAGTGGAAGAATATTAATAGATGCGGAATTGGCTGAGGAAGAAAAGAAAAAATTTTTTGTTTTTTGTTATAAAAAAAAATCATAGATCATGGTACAAACTTATTCTTCTAGTGAAATTAAAATTCAAATTAAAGATTTTGAATTATTAGAAGTTTCTTCAGGAAAAAAGAAGTTTTTGAAATCTTTTTTTTCGAATCAAGCAACTGTAATCATGTTTATTTGTAACCACTGTCCGTATGTTAAACATATTAATGCGGAATTAATTCGTTTAGCTAATGATTTTATTCCAAAAATGATTTCATTTTTAGCTATAAATTCTAATGATGCAAAAAAGTATCCAGAAGATTCTCCAGAAAATATGAAAAAAGTATGTTATAAATTAGGTTATCCTTTTCCTTATTTTTTTGATGAAACACAGGAAGTAGCAAAATATTATTTTGCAAAATGTACTCCTGAATTTTTTATATTTTCCGGAAATGGGATTTTATGTTATCACGGACAATTAGATGATTCTAGACCTGGAAATAATGTTCCTGTTACAGGTAATGATGTAAGAAATGTATTGAAAAATATTTTAAAAGGAAAAAAAATACTATATCCAATAGTAAAATTGAGTTACGGATGTAATATTAAATGGAAAGTATAAGAGGTTTATAATAATAGGGAATAATATTTAAAAAATATTTGATAGATTCAGACAAACTTTTTTCCGATATTCCTCCTGCTGCATTTCTGTGTCCTCCTCCTCTAAAATGTTTTCTTGCAAACATATTTACATCAAAATTTCCTTTCGAACGAAAGGAAATTTTGATAGGGAATTTTTCTTTTTCTTCAAAAAAGAAGACGGAAAAAACAATGTTTTTAATACCTAATCCATAGGTAATAATTCCTTCTGTATCTCCTTGTTTATATGAATCAGAATTGATATCCGAAGCTCTTATGCTGGTATAAGCTGTTCTATATTTATTAATAATTTTCAATTTTTTTAAGGCTTTAGATAATAATTTTAATCTATTTTCATTGTATTTTTCTTGTAAATGATTATAAATGGAATTGATATCAATTCCATTCTCTATTAATTTTCCTGCAATAAAATGAGTTTCTGAAGTAATAGAAGGAAAACGAAAAAAACCTGTATCAGTCATTAATCCTGCATATAAACACGTAGCTATTTCTTTGTCTATTTTATCTAAATTATTCATGTCTGATATAAATCGAAAAACTAAAATACTGGTAGCTGCTACTGTAGGGTCTGAAAACATAAAATCAAAACAAAATGGAAAAGGATGATGATCAATTAGTATTGTTTTTGCTTTCGAACACGAAAAAAGATTTTTAATCTTATTAATTCTTGAAAAATTATTAAAATCTATAAAAAAAATGTAATCAGAATTTACAATCTTTTTTTTTACTAAAGATTGTGTATGTTTTGAATATACAAGAATGTCCTCAGTTCCAGGAAGCCATTGAAAAGATTCAGGATATTCTGTTGGAGAGATTAAATCTACATCATGCTTTAATTTTCTAAAATAAAATAAAAGAGCTAAAGAAGATCCTAAAGCATCTCCATCTGGATTATTGTGAGGAATTAATATAATTTTTTTTTTATTGATTCCATTTATGTTAGAAAACAACATACATATTATTTTTTTTTTAAACCCAATTCTTTTCCTTTTTTTAACATAATAAAATAAGCAGAATGAAAATTATTAGATATTTTTCCTTCCAAAATAGAATCTTTAACAAAATTTTTTATAATTCCTATTTCCTTACATGGATCAATTTTAAAAGCCTTCATTATATCATTTCCTGATATAGGAGATTTCCAATTTTGAATCCTATCTTTTTCTTCTAATCTTCTAATTCTTTCCATTAGAATATCAATATTTTTTTGATATTGATTTTTTTTTTCTATATTATTCGTAGTAATATCAGCGATACATAACTTCATTAAATCTTCTAAATCGTTTCCTATCTCAAATAATAATCTACGTATAGCAGAATCACTAGTATTATTTCCTATTAACGAAATAGGTCTATAACTATGCTGAATGATTTTTTGAACATATTTCATAGAAGAACCTTTTGGTAGCTTTAAACGTTGGAATATATTTGGAACCATCTTAGATCCTACAAATTCGTGAGCATGGAAAGACCATCCTATTTTAGGAAAAAATTTTTTGGTATAAGTCTTTCCTATATCATGAAGTAATGCAACCCATCTTAACCAAATAGAATTATTTTTTTCTTTACTAATATTATCTACTACTTGCAAAGTATGATAAAAATTATCTTTGTGTTTATATCCATTTTTTTCTTCTATTCCTTTCAACGAAACTAATTCCGGTAATATAATTGATAATAATCCAGATTTATATAATAAAAGCAATCCTATAGAAGGCTTTTTAGATAGTAAAATTTTGTGAAATTCTTCTACAATTCTTTCTGTAGAAACAATATTGATTCTATTTTTATTTTTTTGAATTGATTGAAATGAATTTTTTTCAATTTTAAACTGTAATTGAGTAGAAAATCGTATAGCTCGCATCATTCGCAGTGGATCATCCGAATAAGTAATATTGGCATCTGATGGAGTTTTTAATATTTTTTTTTTTAAATCTGATAATCCTCCAAATGGATCTATCAATTTTCCATAATTATTACGGTTTAAACTAATAGCTAAAGTATTAATTGTAAAATCTCTTCTATTTTGATCATCTTGTAAGGATCCCAACTGAATAATTGGTTTTCTACTAGAAAAAAAATAAGATTCTTTTCTTGATCCTACAAATTCTATTTTTTGATTATCATATTCTAACATAGCTGTCCCAAAACGTTTAAATATTCTGATTATCGGAGAAGGAATAAGATATTTAGAAACTTCTTCAGCTAATTTTACTCCTTCTCCGATAGTTAAAATATCTAAATCCTTTGATTCTATTTTTCCTATCAAAACATCTCGAACATAACCTCCTATTACATAACTTTTTTGTTTTATTCTTTGAGAAGAAATACTTATAATGCGAAATATTTGTTGATGAACAACAGATGATAAATTCATATCAGTCTCGTAATATTTTGACCTGATCAGATACTATTTTTATAATAGAAGAACTCCTATACCTATAGGGCCCTTTTTCTTCTCTACGGAAATTTACAACATAATCTGTTTTATTTAAAATAAAAGGATTAATTTCAGAAAAAGATTTGGGAGTAACAAATCCAGACAAATTAGCAGAAGTAGAAATTATGGGTCTATCCAAATTTTGGATTAAACAAATACAAAATGGGTCATGTGTTAAACGAACAGCTAAAGTATTATCTTTTCTAAAAAAATTAGATGCTATTTTTTTAGTATTTTCATATACTATAGTGATAGGTTTTTCTTTTTTAAGAAAATTGTCTAAAATTATTTTTTTAGTAAAATGAGGAATTTCTCCTACTAATTGATGCAAACGATCCATACTTTCTACTAAAACAATCATAGATTTGTAAAGATTTCTATTCTTGATTTCACATATTTTTTTTATAGCTTGTAAGTTAAATGCATCACATCCCAATCCCCATACAGTATCTGTAGGATACAACAAATTTTTTCCTTTTTTTAATATATCTACACTTCTTTCTATTTCTTCTACTACGTAAAAAGACATTTAAATTGATAAATTATGAGTTCTCAATGCATCATTTAAAGATATTTTTTTGTCTGTGCTTTCTTTCCTTTTTCCTATAATCATAGCACATGGAACATGATATATTCCTGAAGGGAATTTTTTTGGATAAGTTCCTGGTATGACAACAGAATATTTTGGAACTATACCCTTAATTTCAATAGGTTTTTCATTAGTTACATCAAAAATTTTAGTAGAGGCTGTAATAACGACATTTGCTCCTAAAACAGAACCTTCTTTTATTAAAACTCCTTCTACTAAAATACATCTAGATCCAATAAAAACATTATCCTCAATAATAACTGGATGAGACTGTAAAGGTTCTAAAACGCCTCCTATTCCTACTCCTCCACTTACATGAACACGTTCTCCTATTTGAGCGCAACTTCCCACTGTTGCCCATGTATCTATCATAGTATTTTTTCCTATATATGCTCCTATATTTATATAAGAAGGCATAAGAATGACTCCAGGTGATATATATGAACCATAACGTGTTATAGCATGAGGGACCACACGAACTCCTTTTTCTTTAAATTTATTTTTAATAGGAATTTTATCATAAAACTCTAATGGACCTAATTTTATTGTATTCATTTTTTGAACAGAAAAATACATAATAATAGATTTTTTAATCCATTCATTAACTATCCATTTTCCATTTAAATAATTTGATACTCTAATTGAACCTGTTTCTAAATATTCAATAACCTGAAAAATTACATTTTTTATATGTTCATCAGTGGACCATACACTATTTTTCTTATTCCAAGCTTTTTCTATTTCTAATTTTAGTCTATTCATTTTTTATTTTATATTGTTGGATAACAAATAAAACAAAAGTAGCAAAAATAAAATAAGATCACAAGTATTTTGATAATGTCAAAAATATTAGGAATAGATTATGGAAAAATTATGACGGGATTGTCTATAACAGATGCAAAAAAAATATTTGCATTTGGACTAGATTCTGTTCCTACCAAAAATCTAATGAATTTTTTAGAATCTTTTTTAGTTTGTGAAAAAATAGAAAAAATCGTTGTAGGATTGCCAAAAAAATTGAATAATCAAAAAGAGGTTTTAATAGAAACAGAAATTCAAAAATTTATCAAAAAATTTCACATAAAATATCCTAAGATCATTATAAAAAGATTAGATGAACGTTTTACATCTAAAATAGCTTTTGCTACTATGATAAAATTGGGTTTGAAAAAAAAAAAAAGGAGAAAAAAAGGAATTTTAAATCAAATTAGTGCCACTATAATTTTACAGTCTTATCTTACAAAAAAAGATAAAAATTCATGAATTAATTCATATGATATTACCTATAGTTTTTTATGGAAATCCTATTTTAAGAAAAAAATGTTTGGACATAGATTTTTCTTCTTGTGACAGAAAAGAAAAAATCAATCAATTGATTCAAGATATGTTTGAAACAATACACAAAGCAAAAGGAATAGGATTGGCGGCACCCCAAGTAGGAAAAGATATTCGACTTTTTATAGTCAAGACACCTTGTTTAAATGGAGAAAATATAAGCAATTATAAGGAAGTTTTTATTAATGCAAAAATATTAAAAATTCATGGAAAAGAATGTAAATTTAATGAAGGATGCCTGAGTATTCCTGGAATTATGGGGTACATTAAAAGAAAAACTCATGTTAAAATTGAATATTATGATCAAAATTGGAAAAAACAAAAAAAAACATTAACAGGCATATGTGCAAGAGTGATTTTACACGAATATGATCACATTGAAGGAAAACTTTTTATAGATTATTTTTCTTATAAAAAAAAGAAAATAATAGAAAAAAAATTGAGTCAATTATCCGAAAATAATTTATTTTGAATAAACATCATCTACCATTTTTTTGAAAACATCAGGATTATTCATAGATATATATGAAAGAATTTTTCTATTGATTTTAATTTTTTTTTCGGATAATTGACTCACAAACTCAGAATAAGATTTTCCATACTGACGTATACTTGCATTGATACGTTGAATCCAAAGAGATCTAAAATTTCTTTTTTTGATTTTTCTTCCTGAAAAAGCATAAACAAAAGACTTTTCTACAGCATTTTTAGCAACTGTATAAACTTTACTTCTGGAACCATAAAAACCTCTGGATGATTTCAGTATTTTTTTACGTTTTCTTCTAGAAGAAACCGCATTTGTAGATCTAGGCATAATTTTCTAAATTTGTGTTTTAATGTTTTTTTGATCGGATTTTTTCAATAAAGTAAATAAAGAAAGATGACGTTTCCTTCTTTTAGATTTTTTAGTTAATAAATGATTCTTGAATGCACGTCTTCTTTTAAGATATCCATTCGCTGTTTTTTTAAATCTTTTTTTTGATCCTGATTTTGTTTTTAATTTAGGCATAATAATACGTTAAAATTTTTTGGGAGCTAATATCATGTACATTCTCTTTCCTTCCATTATCGGCATTTGCTCTACTTTTCCATATTCCTCAATTTCTTCCGCAAATTTTAATAATTTGATTTTACCTTGATCTTTGTATACTATAGAACGTCCTTTAAAAAAAACAAAAACTTTCACTTTATCTCCGCGCATTAAAAATTTCTCTGCACTTTTAATCTTAACTTTTCCATCATGATCTCCAATCTGGGGGCCGAATCTAATTTCTTTAGTATTGACTTTAATTTGTTTCGCTTTAAATTGTTTTTTTCTTTTTTTTTGTTCATATAGAAATTTTTTGTAATCCAGTATTTTACATACGGGTGGATTTAATTTAGGATTAATTTCAACCAAATCTAACTCTCTATTTCTAGAAAATTGAATCGCTTCTTGTATAGAGTAAATCCCATTTTCTATGGAAGAATCCCCGACTAAACGAATTTTTTGTGCATCAATATTTTCATTGACTCGATGTTTCTCTTTTTTTTGCGATAATGGTCGGTACATTCTATTTTTTTTATGACCTCTCGAAAATTTTTTTTTTATAATAGTTTTATAGTTTTAGTTTTTAAATTTGTTTCATTCAAAATAGATTCTATTCCATTGGATAGAGAAAATATTCCTATATGTCCTAACCCATGACGTCGTAATGACATCATTTCATTTTTTTCCTCTTTATTTCCCAAAATTATCATATAAGGAATCTTTTTTTCTTCAGAATCCCTAATTTTTTTATTAATTTTCTCATTTCTGTTATCAAGAAATACACGAATATTGTAACTTGACATTAAATTTAAAATTTTTTTTGCATAAACGACATATTTATCACTTATAGGAAGTATAACGGCTTGATTCGGAACTAACCACAATGGTAGATTTCCTTCTGTATGTTCTATCATAATAGCAATAATCCGTTCTAACGAACCAAAAGGTGCTCTATGTATCATTACTGGACGACACTTTTCATTATTTTTTCCTTTATAATATAAATCGAATCTTTCGGGTAAATTATAATCTACTTGAATCGTTCCAAGTTGCCAATTTCTTCCTAAAGAATCTTGAATAAGAAAATCTAATTTCGGACCATAAAAAGCCGCATCTCCATAATTAATAGATGCTTCTATATTTTCCTTTTTTACCACTTTTAATATAGCTTTTTCAGCTTTTTCCCAATTTGTTTTTGATCCTATATAATCATCTATTTTTTTAGGATCTCTAAGAGAGATTCTAACTGTATATGTCAGAAAACCTAGAGTACGAAAAACATAAAAAACTAAGTTAATGACTTTCTTCAATTCTTCCAACAATTGATCGTCAGTACAAAAAATATGTGCATCATCTTGAGTAAAACATCTAACTCTAGTTAATCCATGAAGTTCTCCACTTTGTTCATAACGATACACTGTTCCAAACTCTGCAAATCGTTTAGGAAGATCACGATAAGACCATTCTTGAGAACGATAAATTTCACAATGGTGAGGACAATTCATAGGTTTTAAAAGAAACTCCTCTTCTTTACGAGGTGTGTAAATGGGATTAAAATTATTTTTTCCATATTTATCCCAATGCCCACTCCTAACATACAATTTTTTATGTCCAATATGTGGTGTTACAACCATTTCATATCCATATTTTTTTTGAACATCAGTTAAAAATTCTTCTAAATTTTTTCTAAAAATTGTTCCTCTAGGTAACCATAAAGGTAATCCAGTTCCTACTCGATCAGAAAAAACAAAGAATTTTAGTTTTTTTCCTATCTTCCTATGATCTCTATTAAAATCTTTTTTTGAAAAAGAAACTAACTTATTTTTTTCCATGAAAATAAGTTACAAGTTTTTTTATTTTTATAATGATAAACATAAATAGAATACTGATGCTATGACACATCCAACTATAGGTCCAAGTATTGGAATCAAAGCATAATTCCAATGATTTTTTTCTTTTCCCGGAATAGGAATGATAGAATATATAATTCTTGGTCCTAAATCACGAGCAGGATTTAGGGCTGCACCTGTAGCTCCTCCTAAGGATAAAACAACTCCTAACACAACTAAAGCAGAAGGAATGGCTCCTAATGATCCCAAACCTATAGGATATTTTTCTTCTTTAAAAAAAAGAGTTCCTTCTGTAGAAAGATATAAAAAAATCAATATGAAAACAAAAGTAGATAATACTTCACTTAAAAAATTTGAAAATAAATTTTTTATAGAAGGAAAAGTCACGAAAACAGATAATTTTTCTTGTTTTTCTTGAGTTTCAAAAAAATGATCTTTGTATAAAAACCATACCAATAGAGATCCTAACATAGCTCCAATGAGTTGAGAAAAAATATAAAAGGGGACCATTTTCCAACTAAATTTTCCAATAATAGCAAAACTTATTGTCACACATGGATTTAAATGGGCTCCACTATAAGGAGCAGAAACTATTATTCCCATAAAAACAGCCAATGCCCACCCTATAGTAATAGTTAACCATTCTCCATTTTTGCTATGACCTTTAGTTTTTGATAAAATAACGTTTGCTATTACACCATTTCCTAGAAATATTAGAATCATTGTTCCTATGATTTCTGCATATATTTTTGTCATTTTATTTATATTTTATTTGACTAGACCAAGAACGAGTTGTTTTGATCGCTCTTTTCCAACCTTGAATTCTTTCCAATCTACTAGACATTTCTTTTGGTTCAAAAATTTGTTCCAATTTCCATTTATCTTGAATCTCTTCAAGACTACTCCAATAATTTACAGCTAATCCCGCTAAATAAGCAGCTCCAGCTGCTGTAAGCTCAGAAATTTTAGATTTAACAACTTTTACATTTAAAATATCAGATTGAAATTGCATTAATAATTTATTTACGGTAGCACCTCCATCTACACGAAGTTCTTTTATAGAAATACCAGAATCCGCTTCCATAGCTTTCAATACGTCCATATTCTGAAAAGCAATACTTTCTAATGCAGCTCGAACAAAATGAGCGGAAGAAGTTCCTCTTGTTATTCCTACAATGGTTCCTCTTGCTTTTTGATCCCAATAAGGAGCCCCTAAACCAGAAAAAGCTGGAACCATATACAAACCTTCCGTATTCTCCACAGAAGAAGCTAATATTTCCGCTTCATTAGAAGACAACAGTAGTCCTAATCCATCTCTAAGCCATTGAACAACAGCTCCTGCAATAAAAACACTTCCTTCCAATGCATATTGAACTTGATTTTGGATTTTCCAAGCTACAGTAGTAATTAAATTGTTTTGAGAAAAAACTGGATTATCCCCTACATTCATTAACATAAAACATCCCGTTCCATAAGTATTTTTTACCATACCAATTTTTGTACACATTTGACCAAAAAGAGCGGCTTGTTGATCTCCCGCAATTCCAGATATAGGAATTTTATGTGATAAAATATGTCCTGTTGTATAACCAAAAATTTCACTAGATGATTTTACTTCTGGAAGCATGGTGACTGGAATATTAAATAAATCCACCAATTCTTTATCCCAATTTAGAGTATGAATATTAAATAACATAGTACGAGAAGCATTCGTTACATCTGTAACATGAATTCTTTTCCCGGTTAAGTTCCATATTAACCATGAATCTATCGTTCCAAATGCTAAAGATCCAGAATAAGCTTTTTTTTTCGCACCAGGAACATTTTCCAATATCCACTTAATTTTTGTAGCAGAAAAATAAGGATCGATAATCAAACCAGTTTTTTTTCGAATCATTTCGGTTAATCCCTCTTTTTTAATTTGATCACAATATTTAAATGTTCGTCTATCTTGCCATACTATAGCATTAAAAATAGGCTCTCCCGTTTTCTTATCCCATATAACAGTTGTTTCTCTTTGATTAGTAATTCCGATCGATACTATATTACCCCCTTCTAAATTTGCCTTTAAAATAGCTTCTAAAGCTACTGAAGCTTGTGTTGACCATATTTCTTCTGCATTGTGTTCCACCCATCCAGGATGAGGATATATTTGTGTAAATTCTCTTTGAGCTACAGAAATAATATTTCCAACTTGATCAAAAATAATAGCTCTGGAACTGGTTGTTCCTTGATCTAATGATAGTACATATTTTTTCATAAACATATAATAACTTTTCTACTATCAAACTGATGGATAATAGTATTGCATAGCTATCTTCTTGAAAGCATCTACTTGTGATTTTTCCCATTCTTCATCTCTAGAAAGTTCTTTAGCCATTAATGATGCTACTTTGGGTGCTATATCTATTGCTTTTTTAGCATTTAAAAATAATAAACGGAACCTTCTTGCTAAAACATCTTCAATGGTTCTCGCCATTTCATTACGAACCATCCAAATGACTTCTGCTTCGGTATAAAAAAAAGAATCTTTGGAAATTAAGAAACTCCCCAATAATGGATTTTGATCAATTAATTTTTTTATATGATATTCATCTTCTCCATATTTATTCCAATGATGATTTTGACTTTTATATGAAGAAACAGATCCATAAATTTTAAGATTTTTTGTAACAGAAGGCTTTTTATTTAATTTTCCTATTTCAATAGCTTTATTAACAGTATCCTCTGCCATTTTTCTATATGTAGTCCATTTTCCTCCTATAATACTAATTAGTCCAGAAGAGCTTATCATAAGTTTATGAGATCTAGAAATATCCTTAGTTTTAGTAATAGAAAAATAAGAATTATTAGAAACAAAAAGAGGACGTAATCCAGAAAATGCACTCAATATATCACTTTTTTTTGTATGAAATACAAAATATTTGTTAAAAGTTTGTAATATAAAATCAATTTCTTTTTCTAAAGGAATCGGTTCAAGAACACTCTTTTTTAAAAAAGTATCTGTAGTTCCTACTAAAACATGATCATGCCATGGAACACAAAATAAAATTCTTCCATCCTGAGTTTTTGGAATAACTATAGCATTTGAACTACTGAAGAAAGATTTATCTAATACAATATGTGTGCCTTGACTTGGTTTGATAAAAATCGGACGTGAAGATTCATCCATTTTTGAAATAGAATCAGAAAAGACTCCAGTAGCGTTGATAACTATTTTTGAAAAAATAGAATATTTTTTTTGAGTTTCAAGATCACAGGCTACAACTCCATAAATTTTATTTCCTACTTTTTTTAGTAAATTTTTGACTTGAAAATAATTTAATAATATTCCACCCTTTTGAACACAAGTTTGAGCTAAATTAATAGCTAAACGTGCGTCATCAAACTGACCATCATAATATAAAATACCTCCTTTTAACTTTTTACTTTTAATTTCTGGAAAATTTCTAACGATTTCATCCTTGGATAAAAATCTGGATTTTCCAAAACTTAAAGAACCAGAAAGCCATTCATACAATTTTAAACCAGTCCAATACAAGATTCCCATTCTCCAATTGAAAACTGGAATGATAAATTTTTGTTTTTTTACTAAATGAGGAGCATTCTTTAATAAGAGGCCTCTTTCTTGCAATGCCTCATAAACTAATCTTATATTTCCTTGAGCTAAATATCGCACTCCTCCATGAACTAGTTTTGTACTTCGACTAGAAGTCGCTTTAGAAAAATCAGATTGTTCTAATAAAAGAGTTTTATATCCTCTGGAAGAAGAATCTAAAGCGATTCCTAATCCCGTCGCCCCTCCTCCAATTATGATAACATCCCAAAGATTTACATTTTCTAAAATGGTCAAAAACCTATCTCTATTTAAAAAACTTTTCATCATTTTTTACTCATATAAAATTTCCAACGAAATATCCTAATTATTGGGGTTTTTTTTTAAAAATTAAATGAACAAAATTAAAAATATTTTCAATAAAAGAAAATTATAATTAGAATTATACATTATTTTCTTTTTTAATCATTTGATAGATAAAATTTTTTATAGTCTCTTTTCCTGAATGATCATGAATTTTTTTCATAATTTGATTCATGTCATAAAATTGTTTCATAAAAAGATCTATATGATTCAATGTGATACCAGATCCTTTAGAAATTCTTTTTTTTCTTTTTACATCAGTAAGAATTTTAGGATTATTTCTTTCATAAGGAGTCATAGAATGAATAATGGTTTCTATTTTTTTAAAAGAATTTTTCTGATTTCCATCAAAAGAAAAATACTTATCGATTCCAGGAATCATTGAAATAATATTTTTTATATTTCCTATTTTTTTAATTTTTTGAATTTGATCTAGTAAATCATTAAAATTAAAACGATTTTTTGAAATTTTTTGATAAATTTTTTGAGTTCTTTTTTCATCAAATTGTTCTTGTACTTTTTCAACTAAAGAAACTATATCACCCATACCTAATATTCTATTAGCTATTCTATCTGGATGAAAAACTTCCAAATCTTCTATTTCTTCTCCATTACTAATAAATTTTATGGGTTTTTTTACTACACTAGATATGGTTATAGCAACCCCACCTCGACTATCTCCATCTAATTTTGTTATAACAATACCATCAAAATTCAATACTTTTGAAAAAGATTGAGCTGTATTTATAGCATCTTGTCCTGTCATGGCATCGACAACAAATAAAACTTCATCTGGTTTAGAATATTGATTTATTTTTTGAATTTCTTTCATCATGATTCGATCGATTGCTAATCGACCCGCTGTATCAATAATAATTACATCTTTCTTTTTTTTCAAAGCATAAAGAATAGATTGATCCAAAATTTCTATAACATTTTTACTTTTTTTTAAGGAAAAAACAGGAATATTTACTTTTTTTGCAATCCATTTCAGTTGATCTATAGCTGCAGGACGATGAATGTCTGCAGAAACCAGCAAAGGAAATTTATTCTTTTTTTTTAAAGAAAAAGCAAGTTTAGAAGAAAAAGAAGTTTTTCCACTTCCTTGCAATCCACAGATTAAAATAATAGAAGGATTCTTAGATAGATTTATTTCTATATTTTTTTCTCCCATAAGAAAAACTAATTCATCATATACTATTTTTGTAATTAATTGCTTTGGATTTAAAGAAGTCAACACTTTTTTTCCAATAGATTTTTCTTGAACTTTTTGAATAAAGTTCCTAACTATTTTATGATTTACATCTGCATCAATTAATGCTCGTCCAATTTTTTTTAGAGAAGATGCTATATTGATTTCTGTAATGGTATTGTGTCCCTTCAAAATATGAAGAGCTTTAGAAAATTTATTTTTTAAATGTTCAAACATAAGTTAAGTATACATTTTTTTTACATACGATCAAGCATTTTAATGCCCAATAAATTCATACCAGATTTTAAAACATTTCCTGTGACATGAATAATATTCATGCAAATATTACTATGAATGATGTTTAAAGGATCTATTAATTTTTTATTTTGATAAAGGTGATTAAAAATTTTAGATACTTCATACATATAATTAGCTATTAAAGAAGGATTTAAATATTTTGCTGATTTTTTTAAAATCAATGGATATTTTTGAAGAATTTTGATCATATTTTTTTCATGTGTATCAAATTTTATATTTGACCAATAATAATTAAGTAATGAACATAACTTAAAAAAGTTTCGTTCCAAAGAACGAATTCTGGAATAAGTATATTGAATATATGTTCCTGTTTTTCCTTTAAAATCTATAGATTTTTCAGGAAAAAAAATAATTTTTTTTTTGGGATCTATTTTCAGAAAATAATATTTCAATGCTCCTAATCCTATTATTTCAGAAGATTGTTTTTGTTCTTCTTTTTTTAGAAATTTTTTTTTTGCAATAGATGACATTTTTAAAATGATACTATCAGCGTCTATAACATTTCCTTCTCTAGATTTCATCCTACCACTTGGTAAATATACCATTTCATAAGATAAATGTGATAATTTATTTACCCATAAATATCCTAAACGTTTTAATACATTAAAAAGAACTTGAAAATGATAATCTTGTTCTTTTCCGACAATGTATATGATTTGATCTATATTGTATTTTTTAAAACGTTCTACGGCTGTTCCAATATCTTGAGTAATATATACGGAAGTTTGATCCGATCGTAATAAAAGTTTTTGATCAAAACCTTCTTTGATTAAATCAATCCAAATGGATCCATCTTTTTTTTGAAAAAAAATACCTTTTTTAAGACCTTTTTTTACAATTTCTTTTCCAATTTCATAAATATCACTCTCATACTCTATTTGATCAAAAGTAATTCCCAATTTTTTATAAGTTTCTTCAAATCCATTATAAACCCATTGATTCATTTTCTTCCAAGTATTTCGAATAACAGGATCTCCTATTTCCCATTTTTTCAATAACTCTCTAGCTTGATTCAGAATTGAATTTCGAATAGATTTATCATTTTTTTCAGATAATTTTTGAGTTTCTTTTCTATAAATCTTATCAAATAAACTATAATATTTTCCTACAAAATGATCTCCTTTTATTTTAACTCTATCAGGAGTTTCTCCTTTTCCAAACTTTTTCCAAGCTATCATAGATTTGCATATATGTATTCCTCTATCATTAATCATTTGAATTCTTATTATTTCATGACCAATCATTTTTAATATTTCAGCTATAGATGCTCCAATAAGACTATTTCTAATATGTCCTAAATGGAGAGGTTTATTGGTGTTAGGAGAGGAATATTCAATCATAATTTTTTTAGAAGGATATTTCAAATCATAAAAATTCGTATTTAACATTTTTTTCAGAAGATGAATATAATAATCATCTTTAAAAATAAAGTTTAAAAAACCTCTAATAATAGAAAACTGAATTAGTCCTTTTAATTGATATTGCACATAATCTCCTATGTCTTTTCCTATTTTTTCTACAGGTTTTTTGAATTTTTTAGATAAAGGAAATAAAATTAAAGTCATATCCCCTGGATATTCTTTTTTAGTATATTGAAAATCCAATTCAGGACAAGATTCTAGTTTATATAAAACAGATATGGACTTTTTTACTATTTCTTCTATAGATTGAAAATGATTATTCATAGATGACATATATAGAATAATTTTCTAAAAATATCTTTTTAATGGAACTCTCCATCCAAAAGGATCTTCGGATCGATTGTGTTGTATATCTAATAATATTTTCTTGAAATAAAGAGATATTCTTTTTTCTTCTGCAAGATTTGGTAAATCAAAATCACTTCCTTTATAGCTAATTGTTTGAAAATAATTTATAACGGCTGCTGTACCACAACCAAAAGCTTCTTTCAATTTTCCGGTTTGTAATCCTTCTATAATTTCAGAAACGCTTACATTTCGTTTTTCTACAAAAAAACCTTTTTTTTCAGCTAAAGAAAGGATACTTTTGCAAGTAATTCCACTTAATATATTTTCATTAAATTTTGGAGTAATAAGTCTATTTTTTAAATAGAAAAAGACATTCATAGTTCCAGATTCTTCTATCATGGTATGAGTAGAAGAATCTGTCCACAATATTTGATCAAATCCTTTTTCATTAGCTAATCGAGTAGGATAAAAAGAAGAAGCATAATTTCCAGCAGCTTTAGTAAATCCAACTCCTCCTGATGCAGAACGGCTATATTTTTCTTCTATTTTAATTTTTAATGGATGTTTATAATAAGTATCTGCAGGAGCAGATATAATCATAAACATATAATTTTTAGAAGGTTTTGCAGACAAAACTCCATTAGTTGCAATTAGAAAAGGACGAATATACAAAGATTGTCCATAATTTTTTGGAATCCAATCTCTATCAATATTTATTAATTGTTTTAATCCATTCATAAAAATATTTTCTGGTATAGTCGGCATTTCCAAACGTACAGCCGATCTATTTATTCTCTTAAAGTTTTCTTCCGGACGAAATAAAAAAACTTCTTCGTTTTTATCTTTGTAAGCTTTCATCCCTTCAAAAACAGCTTGACCATAATGAAAAACAAGAGATATAGGAGAAAACATTATATTTCCAAAAGGTTTAATAATAGAATTTTTCCATTTTCCATCCTTAAATTCAGAACAAAACATATGATCTGAATATTGATTTCCAAAATCAATATTGTTGAAATCCATTTTTTTAATTCTAGAATGTAAGGTTTTTTTTATTTTCATAAAATGAAAAAAATATTTAGTAAATATAATAATAAATAATTTTTTTAATAAAACCCTTTATTTTTTAACTATCATTCATAATTGTTAATACTTTTTCTACAATATTTTCAACTGAAGGTTTTGAAAAATAATCTCCATCAGATCCATAAGGAGGACGATGTTCTTGAGCTGTAATCGTAACAGGTGGACTATCTAAATAATAATATCCATTTTGTTCTTCTAATATTTTCTGTAGAATATAAGCAGAAGCACCTCCTGGAACATCTTCATCTATAATCAATAATCTATTGGTTTTTTGTAAACTTTTAACAATGTCTTTTTGTAAATCAAAGGGAAGTAAAGATTGAATATCAATGATTTCAGAATCTATATTCATCTTAGATAACTCTTCTGCTGCTTCACTGACAATTCTCCATGTAGATCCGTAAGTAATCATAGTAATATCTTCTCCTGTTCTTGTTTTTTCTACTATTCCAATAGGCGTTCTGAATAATCCTAAATTTTTAGGTAATTTTTCTTTGATTCTATATCCATTAAGACATTCTACAACCAAAGCAGGATCATCTCCATATAATAAAGTATTATAAAATCCAGCAGCTTTTACCATATTCCTTGGAACAAGAACTAAAATTCCTCTTAAATAATTAATAATTCCTCCCATTGGAGAACCAGAATGCCATATTCCTTCCAAACGATGTCCTCTAGTTCTAATAATAACAGGAGCTTTTTGTCCTCCTTTTGTTCTGTATTGCAAACAAGCTAGGTCATCACTCATGATTTGTAAAGCATAGAGAATATAGTCTATGTATTGAATTTCAACTATAGGACGAAGTCCTCGCATTGCAAGACCGATTCCTTGACCAAGAATCGTAGATTCACGTATCCCTGTATCAAAAACACGAATTTTTCCATATTTTTTTTGCAAACCTTCTAATCCTTGATTCACATCTCCTATTTTTCCTACATCTTCTCCAAAAATTAAAAGATCAGGATGTAACTCCAATAGTTTATCAAAATTTTCTCTTAGGACAATTCTACCATCTACTTTATAGTCATCATTATATACAGGAAAAACTTCTGTTATTTTTACGGAAGCTTTTTCAGAAATACTATACAAATGTGAAGAATAATTTTCTTGTTCTTCATGATATTTTTTTCTCACCCATTCTATCAAACAATTTTTTGGATCAGATTTATCTTCTGATAAAAGATATAATACTTTTCTTGCAATGCAAAATACTGATTTTTTTGTAGGATAATTTTTAGTTGTATTATATAATTCTTTTATATATTTTTTGATCCATTTTTTTTCTGCATGATTATTTTGAATTTGATCTAAAATGCTTAGAACCTCATTTTTAATTTTAAAAATAGGTTTTTGAAATGCTTCCCAAGCTTTTTCTTTTTCATTTTTAACATATTCTTTAGCTTCTATATCTATTTGATCTAAAAAACCAACATTAGCTATTTTACAATAATTTTTTTGATTAATTTCAAACCTAAAATTCAAAATCCAATCTCTAAATTTTTTGATTCCGTCATTATTCATTTCCCATTCTAAACGTTCTTTTGATTTGTATCTTTCATGTGAAGAAGAAGTGGAATGTCCTTGAGGTTGGGTTAAATTTGTAACATGTATGATTACGGGAACATGTTCATTACGAGCAATTTTATCTGCTTTAAGATATGTTTTTGTGAGATCTATATAATTATATCCATGAACACGAATAATTTCTATACCCTTTTCTTTTTTACTTCTGTGAAACCCATATAAAATATCGCTAATATTTTGTTTTGAAAATTGGTATTTATTGGGAACAGATATTCCATATTCATCATCCCAAATGGAAAGTATAATCGGAATCTGTAATACTGAAGCGGCATTCAATGTTTCCCAAAATAATCCTTCCGAAATACTAGCATTTCCTATCGTTCCAAATGCAACTTCATTTCCATTATGAGAAAACATTTTATGTGTTTTCTTTAAATTTTTTAATTCTTTATAAATTTTAGAAGCCTGAGCTAATCCTAATAATCTAGGCATTTGAGCCGCAGTGGAAGATATGTCTGCACTAGAATTTTTTTGTTGAATAAGATTTTTCCAATTTCCATCTTTATTCAAAAAACGTGTTCCAAAATGAGACGTCATCATTCTACCAGACGAAACAGGCTCTGCTTCTATATCTGAATGAGCGTATAATTGCGAAAAAAAATTTTTTACCGTTAAAACTCCAATAGCCATCATAAACGTTTGATCCCGATAATATCCAGATCTATAATCTCCATTCTTAAAAACTTTTGCCATGGCTAATTGAGGAATTTCTTTTCCATCTCCAAATATTCCAAATTTAGCTCTTCCATTTAAAACTTCTTTACGACCTAAAATGCTAGTTTCACGACTAATTCTTGCTAATTTATAATCATTTATAACCATTTTTTTTAATGAATCAAAATCAAAATAGGGTTCATCATCATCAATCCATGTTTTATTGTTGTAATTCATAAACTATCATTTTTTTATATGAAAATACAGGAATTTCCATTTCTGAATTTCTTTATTTAATTTTAATAAATATTTTTCAATGAAATAGAAACTATGATTGATCATATGTTCGGAAACATCACTCTTTCTATTATAAAGCCAGACGCGGTACAAAAAGGATATATCTTTCCTATTTTATATAAAATAGTACACGCAGGATTTCACATTATAGCGCTAAAAATGACAGAACTTTCCAAAAAATCAGCTACAAAATTTTATGCAGAACATAAAGAAAAATTATTTTTCGAATCTTTAGTAAAATTTATGTCTTCTGGTCCAATTGTATCTGTAATATTAGAAAAAGAAAATGCCGTAAAAGATTTTAGAATTTTAATAGGAAAAACGAATCCAGTATACGCAAAAAAAGGTACTATACGAAATTTATATGCAACCTCTTTAGAAAAAAATGCGATACATGGATCTGATAGTAATCAAAATGCTATAAAAGAATGTTTGTTTTATTTTTCTAATAGAGAAATTTTTTTCTAAATTATGAAAATATGAAAAAAAGCTTTTTGATAGTTTTTTCTATCATTTTTATTTTGATATCTGTAATAATATTGTGGATAGCTAACACATATAATCATCTAATTAAACTGAACGAAAATATTAAAACACAATGGGGTCAAGTAGAAAATGTTTATCAACGTAGAGTAGATTTAATACCAAATTTGGTGAATATAGTAAAAGGATCTTCCAATTTTGAAAAAGAAACATTAAATCAAATTATGGAAGCTAGAGCAAAAGCGACTTCTCTTTCTACTATAAATACAAATGATTTAAATCAAAACCAAATCAATAAATATCAAAAAGTACAAGATAACCTCAATCATTCTGTCAGTCGATTCCTATTAATTGTAGAAAATTATCCTAACCTTAGGTCTACACAAAATTTTTATGAATTACAAAATCAATTAGAAGGAACAGAAAATAGAATCAATGTAGAAAGAAATCGTTTCAATGAGAAAGTAAATAATTTCAATATTTATAGAAATCAATTTCCAAAAATTATAATTGCAAATTTGTTTTCTCAATTTCAAGAAAAAGGATATTTTCAATCTCAAATAGGATCCAAAAAGTCTCCAATTATAGATTTTTCAAAATGAGAATTTCATTCATGTTAGATCACAATATGGAATTGAAAAAGAATCAATTCAAAAAATTATGAACATGAAAAAAATTATTCGATTTATTTTAATTATTTTAATTTGTTTTTTTTCAAATTTATTAAAAGGACAATTTTATATCCCTGAAGCTCCAAAAAAAATATATCCTGTACAGGATTATGCAGGAGTTTTATCCAAAAAACAAATAGAAAAGTTAAATCAAAAACTAATTTCATATTCTAAAATTACATCAACAGAGATTTTAGTTCCCATTATTCAGAATCTTAAGGGAGAAGATCCGAATTTATTAGCTTCTCAATGGGGAGAAAAATGGAAAATTGGAAAGATTCATAAAAACAATGGTATAATTATATTATTATCCATTCATGATAGAAAAATATCTATTCAAAACGGATATGGAATAGAACCTTATATTACCGATTTTTTAACTATGAAAATTATAAACAAAATAAAACCTATATTAAAAAATCATTTTTATTATAAAGCTATAGATTCTGGAACTCAAGAAATATTTCAAATTTTAAAAAAAAAATATAAAAAAAAACAGAATAACAAAATTTTTTCCATATGGAATTTATTCACTCACATTAGTAGTATTTTTTTGATTTTTTTATTATTTTATCTTTTTTTAATAAAAAAAACAACAGACGTTTCATTGTTTAATACATTATTAATCACAAATTTTTTATTTAAAAATAAAAAATATGATCATGATGAAAATTTTGATGGATTTGGAGGGGGAGGAAATTTTGGAGGAGGAGGGGGAAGTGGTAATTGGTAATTAATTATTTTTTTTTAAATGATCTAAATACTCCTTGAGTCTAGTAATTTTATTTAATGTATCATTTTCTTTTTTTTTTTCTTTCAAAAGAATTTGTTTTGGAACAGAAGTCACATATTTATTGTTATATAAGTTTTTTCTAATAATAGACAATAAATTATAAAAATATTGAATTTTATTTTCAATTTTAACAATATCCATGTGAAAAAAATCCTTTTGATCTAAGGATAAAAAAAATTGATCTGTTTCTAATAAAAAAGAAAAAAACGGAATGTTTTCTGGTTTTTTTGAAACAGGAACTATTTTATCTAACTTGGCAAGTTTTAATATAATGGAATCATATTCTTTTTCTATTTTTTCTTTTTTTCTGATAGAAAATAAAACAAGACTTTTTTGATGAGAAATATGATTCTGATTTCGAATATATCGTATTTTAGATATAATTTTAGTCGCTTTCTCGAAAGAAACTAAAACATCATAGTCATAAAATTTTTTTTTAGGCCAAGAAGAAATAATTAGAGCTTCTTGAGGTTCTCTTTTTCTAAGAAGATTCCAAATTTCTTCTGAAATGAAAGGCATATATGGATGTAATAATTTCAATATATTTTCAAACAACTTTACAGCATTGAAGTGTACCATTTCTGGAACACATTTACTTCCATAAATAGGTTTAATAATTTCTAAAAAATATGAACAAAAATCATTCCAAATAAATTTATATAAAATCATTAATGATTCATCCAATCTATATTCTATAAAATATTTTTCAAAAATATCCAATACATAATAAAAACGATTTTTTAACCACTTAATAGCAAGTAAAGAAGTATCAGGAATATATTGATTTTTTGTTACTTTCCAACTTTGAATCAAACGAAATGCATTCCATATTTTATGAGAAAAATTCCTTCCTTGGAAACATATTTTTTCTTCAAAATGAAAATCTTTTCCTGCACCATTTTTAAGCATAAGACCCATACGAACAGCATCCGCTCCATATTTATTAATTAAATCTATAGGATTTGGAGAATTATTTAATGATTTTGATATTTTTTTATTTTTATAATCTCTAATAATTCCAGTAAAATAAACCCTTTTGAAGGGTTTATGATTTTGAAGTAAAAAACCAGACATAATCATACGTGCAACCCAAAAAAATAATATATCTGAACCTGTCACAATCTCTTCAGTAGGATAATAATAAAAAATTTCATGATTATCAGGATGATAAATTCCATCAAACACAGATATAGGTAATAACCAAGAAGAAAACCAGGTGTCTAAAACATCCGAATCCTGCCATATTTCATTATGATTTAAATATGGATTTTTACTTTTATATCTTGCTTTTTCTAATGCTTGTTCTAAATTTTCTGCAACTACAAAATCATTAAGTTTTTTACCATAATAATAGACAGGAATACGATGTCCCCACCATAATTGTCTAGATATATTCCAATCACGAATTTGATTCATCCATTTAAAATAGATTTTATGAAATTTTTTTGGATAAAATTGAATATTTCCATTTTTTACAGCTTCTATAGCAGGAATCGACATTTTCTTCATTTTTAAAAACCATTGAAGAGATAGTCGTTGTTCAACGACTGATAAAGTTCGTTCCGAAAAACCTATTTTATGATTGAATTTTTCTATATTTTTTACCATTTTTAATTTATGGAGTTCTTCTATTATTTTTTTTCTTACTTGAAAACGATCCATTCCTTGATAATGAATTCCTTTTTCATTGAGAGTGGCATTTTTATTGAAAATATTGATGATCTCTAATTTATGTTTATCTGCTATATTTTTATCATGTATATCATGAGCCGGAGTAATCTTTAAACATCCAGTTCCGAAATTTGGATCTACATATGAATCTTGTATAATTGGAATATCTCTATTTATAATTGGAATTATAGCATATTTTCCTTTCAAATGATAATACCGACTATCGTCTGGATGAAAACAAATTGCTGTATCACCAAATATAGTTTCAGGACGAGTTGTAGCTATAGTCACATAATTTTCTTCTCCTTTAATTTTATATTTCAAATAATATAGTTCTCCAATATGTTCTTTATAAAGAACTTCCTCATCAGAAAGAGTAGTTTGAGCTTCCGGATCCCAATTAACAACATGATGTCCTCTATATATGTACCCCTTATCATACAAATCAATGAAAACTTTCGTTACAGATTGAGACAATTTAGGACTCATCGTAAATTGAGTACGATTCCAATCACATGAACATCCCAATTTTTTAAGTTGATCAAAAATAATATTTTTATGCTTTTTGACCCATTTCGTTACATGATACAAAAATTTTTTTCTTCCTAAAAAAATCTTAGATAATCCTTTCTTTTTTAACTGATGAACTACTTTAGCCTCTGTAGCAATAGATGCATGATCTGTTCCCGGAATCCAACAAGCATTATATCCTTTCATTCTTGCATATCTAATCAAAACATCCTGTATAGTATTATTAAGCATATGTCCTATATGAAGAACTCCAGTCACATTTGGAGGAGGCATTACTATAGCATAAGGAATTCTATCATCTGGATATGAGGAAAAGTAATTTCCTTTCATCCAATAATGATATCTTTTTTTCTCCACATGTTTGGGATCATATTTAATTGGAATATTCATAAATTTAAAAATATAAAAAAAATTGAAATAATCATGAAAATTATTTTGATTGCTGCTGTTTCAAAAAATGGATTTATAGGAAAAAATAACCAATTAATGTGGCATTTACCTAATGATTTAAAACGTTTTAAATATTTAACTGTGGGAAAAACAGTTTTAATGGGAAGAAAAACTTTCGAATCTATTGGGAAAATCCTTCCAGAAAGAAGGAATATTATCCTTACAAAAAATAAAGAAAACTTTTTATACTTAAAAAAAAATCAAAAAAATATTAGAATCGTTTCTTCTATCAGAGAAATAGAAAAAATATACAAAAAAATATTTGTTATAGGAGGAGAAAGAACATATGCGTACACAATTGAAAAAGCACATACTATAGAATTAACACTAGTTCATAAAAAATTTCATGGAGATGCGAAATTTCCAAAAATAGATCAAAAAAAGTGGAAAAAAATATATGAACTTTTTTGTGAAAAAGATAACAATCATTTATTCGACTACAGTTTTATTAGATTTGAAAGAAAAAAATAATTTATTCTCTTCTATCTAATTCCTTTTTTATTCGTGCCGCTAGCTCATAACATTCATTAACGACCGCATGATTTAATAAGGTATTCAAATCTTTTTCTGTCATATTTTCTAAATCTTGTTTACTTTTTTCTTTAAAAAAAAGAAGATTATTCTTTTCTATTCCTGTATCAGAAGTTTCATTTTCTTTATCAATAGGAAACCCATTTTCAAAATAAATACCAGCCTTATCAAAAATTTCTCTTGTTGTATAAATAGGAGCCTGAAAACGGACTGCCAAAGCAATAGCATCCGATGTTTTAGAATCTATTTTGTGTTCTTTTTTCTCTATTTTTTTTCCTTTTTCTTCTATATCGCCTCCTTCTTCTACTAATAAAATAGAAGAAAAAAATATTCCATTTACTAGTTTATATATAATTACAGCTTTTAATCTAATATGAAATTTTTTTGCAAAAGAAAAAAATAAATCATGCGTAAAAGATCTGGATAGATCTTTTTTTCCTAAAGCAGAAGCAATAGATTGAGCTTGCAAACTTTCTATAATAATCGGAAGTTTTATTTTTCCATATTCTTCTTCAAGCAATAAAACATATATACCAGATTGTATTTGACTTAAGGATATTCCCCGTATAGTTAATCTAATGAGTTGATCCATAGGAATATATTTATTATAATCAATCTAACCACTCTCTCCAAATATCCTAAATCCGGGAGGATGTTTTTTTGATTTATTATTCTACCAATAATATAATAAAATTCTTAGTTACATGTAATAATTTTTTTTATATATTTAATAATAATATTAAAAATTTTTATTATGAATACTTCTTTTAGATTCTTGATTTTTACAATTTTCATAGCATTAGGATTCATTACTTCTTGTAATGATGATATAAACTCTACAGAGGAAGACAACAATAACCAGAAAACCAACATCGCTTCAACGGAAGAATCGACTTCCATTGAAGATGAGGATGAAGATGAAATCCTACCTCCTCCTTATGATGCTGATGAAATTGATAAGATAAATCCAAAAGATTTATCTAAACAAATCAAAGAAATAGGAGAAAAAATAGAAATATTAGAAAAGGAAAGTTCACGACACTATGATGAATACAGTAAGATGTCAGAAATCCAAAAGGCAATTTTGGAAAATGTTAGAATAAAAAGAATAATTATGAAATCTAAAACTGTAGGTTCGGAAGAAGAAAAAATAGCTAAGATAGATTTTGAAAATGAAAAAAAATATGGAAGAGAAAAATTAGAAATACTCAAAGAAAAAAATCACCTTTTGTATAATTTAACAAAATCCATAGCACAAGCGAAAGAAGAAAAAGAAAAATTACAAGAAAAAGAAAAATATTTATTGAAAAGAAAAAAGAAAAAAGAAAAAGCTAAATTAAATTAGATGATTCGATATTGTTTTTTCCACGTAAAAGAAAATCTTTCTTTTACGTGGATTTTTTTTTATATTTTATGAAAAACTGATACATCCTATTCTTATGAAAAAAAAGAGTTTTCGTGAAGTTATAGCAGAAGCTATGAGTGAAGAAATGAGAAGAGATGATACTGTTTATCTTATGGGCGAAGAAGTAGCTCAATATAATGGAGCCTACAAAGCTTCTAAAGGAATGCTAAAGGAATTTGGTCCAAAAAGAGTTATTGATACTCCTATATCAGAATTAGGTTTTTCTGGAATCGGAGTCGGATCTGCCATGAATGGATGTAGACCTATTATTGAGTTCATGACTTTCAATTTTTCTTTAGTTGCCATGGATCAAATTATTAATAATGCAGCAAAAATACGTTATATGAGTGGAGGACAATGGAATATTCCCATTGTTTTCAGAGGGCCCACTGGTTCTGCTGGACAATTAGGAGCCACACATTCTCAATCTTTTGAAAGTTGGTATGCAAGTTGTCCTGGATTAAAACTCGTAATTCCATGTAATCCTTACGATGCAAAAGGTCTTTTAAAATCGGCGATTAGAGATAACAATCCCGTAATTTTTATGGAATCTGAACAAATGTATGGAGATACAATGATGATTCCAGATGAAGAATATATTCTACCTATTGGAAAAGCAGATATAAAAAAAGAAGGAACTGATATTAGTTTAGTCTCCTTTGGAAAAATTATGAAAATAGCTTTAAATGTGGCATTTAAACTAGATAAAGAAAATATTAGTGTAGAGGTCATAGATATTCGCACTATACGTCCATTAGATTATGAATCTATCCTATTTTCTGTAAAAAAAACTAATCGTTTAGTAATTTTAGAAGAATCATGGCCTTTTTCATCTATTGCTTCTGAAGTTTCATTTTTTATACAAAAAAAAGCATTTGACTATCTTGATGCTCCTATTAATAGAATTACTTTATTAGATACACCTGCTCCTTATGCTTCTAATTTAGTAAAAAATTGGTTTCCTGATGAAAATAAAATAATCAATGCTATAAAAAGAACTCTTTATTTAAAAATTTAAAAAAATATCAATAAATAGCTTGAACAATTTTGTAAATATTTTCTGGTCTATCCATGGTATAATAATGAATCACTTCTGTTCCAGAATTTTTTAATTCTTTCGATTGATGAATGGCCCATTCAATTCCAATATGGGATACATTTTTTTTATTTTTTGCTTTTTCTACTTCTTTTACTAATTCATTCGGAATATTTAAATAAAAACGAGATGGAAGACTGTTTAATTGCTTTTTAGAAGAAATAGGTTTTATTCCAGGTATGATAGGAACAGAAATTCCTTCTGATCTACATTTTTCTACAAAAGAAAAAAATTTTTTATTATCAAAAAACATTTGAGTTACAATATAATTCGCTCCTGCTTCTATTTTTTTTTTCAAAAAAAATAAATCACTTTCCATATTTGGAGCTTCTAAATGTTTTTCTGGATATCCTGCTACTCCAATACAAAAATCAAATAATGGAAATTCTTTTTTATCCAAAAAAGTTGTATCAAGATATTTTCCTAGGTTTAAATTTTTAACTTGTTTTACGAGTTCTACGGCATATGTGTGTCCATTTTTTGGCGCAATAAAACTTTTTTCAGATTTTATAGGATCGCCTCTCAAAACCAAAACGTTATCTATACCCAAAAAATTGAGATCTATCAAAGCATTTTCCGTCATTTGTTTACTAAATCCTCCACAAATTAGATGAGGAACGGCATCAACTCCATATTTATTCATAATAGCAGCACAAATACCTACGGTTCCTGGACGTCTTGAAATTTTTTTTCTCTGTAAAAGCCCATTTTTTTTTTCTACATAAAGAAATTCTTCACGATGATAAGTCACATCAATAAAAGGAGGACAAAATTCCATTAATGGATCTAAAGTAGAAAAAATATCTTGAATATCACGTCCTCTCAAAGGAGGGAGTATTTCAAAAGAAAATAAACTTTTCTTTGCTTTAGCTATATGCTCTATCACTTTCATAACATAAAAATTTTTTACTTGATATGATCAAATTCTGTGTAAGGAACCAAAACTTTGGGAATAGTAATTTTATTTTCAGTTTGATTATTTTCTAGTATAGCAGCCATAATTCTTGGTAAAGCTAAAGCGCTACCATTCAGAGTATGACAAAATTCTATGTTACCTGTAATAGTTTTATATCTAAGATGTAATCTATGAGATTGAAAATTAGTACAATTTGATATAGAACTGACTTCTAACCATTTTTTTTGTGCTATAGAATAAACTTCAAAATCATAAGTTATAGAAGAAGAAAATCCAAGATCTGGAGCACTTAAACGAACAAGACGAAAGGGTAAGTTTAAAGATTGTAAAATATTTTTTACATGTAAAATCATTTCTTTCAAAGAATAAGAAGAAGAATCTGGTGTAGTAATTTGAATAATTTCCACTTTTTCAAATTGATGCAATCTATTCAATCCTCTAACTTTTGAACCATAAGAACCTGCTTCTCTTCTAAAACAAGAAGTATAAGTTGTGGCTTTAATAGGAAGATCTAAATCGGTAAGGATTCTATCTCTATAACAATTCATAATAGGAATTTCTCCAGTTGGAATCAAATAAAAGTTATTTTTTTCTATGAAATACATTTGATTTTCTTTATCCGGAATTTGTCCTGTAGCATATCCAGATTTTTCATTAATAAGATAAGGTAAACTATATTCTTTGTATGAAGCTCGTATATTTTGATCTAGAAAATATTGAATTAAACTTCTTTGTAATTTTGCTCCTTTTCCTATATAAACGGTAAAACCAGAACCACATATTTTTGTACCTAAATTTGAATCAAATAAACAAAATTTTTTTGATAATTCCCAATGAGGTAAAGGATTTATGATGGAACAAGAAAATTCCCCTTCCTGAAAAAGAATCTCATTTTTTTCATAATTTTTCTTGATTTTTTCATCAGGAACATTAGGAATCTGATTTAATTTATTTTCTAAAATTTTAGAAATTTTTTCTAATTGAATATTGATTCTTTTTCTTTCTTTTTTTAGAAAAAAAGATTTTTCTTTTAAAGATTTGATTTGATAGTCATCATTATATGAACTGAAAATTTCACCTATTTTTTTGGATATCAAATTTTCTTTTTCCAATATTTTGTTGAGAACGTTTTGAGCTATTTTTTTTTTTTCGTCTAAAGTTAATACTTCATTTATTAGATGTAGTTTTTTAAAGTTCCGTTTTTTTAATCCCAATAAAACTTTTTCTTGATTTTTTCGTATAAAAGAAATTTGAAGCATATCATATGAAAAACTAAAATCGTACTAATTTACTACTATGCACACAAGATACAAATAATATTTTCTATATTTGCATGAGACAAATCATAAACTTTTTTTTGAAAAAAAAATTTGATCAATATTTTTTAAGAGACCAGAATATAGCAAAAAAAATTGTAAACTATCTTTCTTTTGAAAATTACAATACAGTTGTAGAGATCGGTCCAGGGTTAGGTGTTTTAACTCAATATTTATTGACTAATAATCCATATCATCATATTTTTTTAATAGAAATTGATGAAGAATTAGTTTCTTTTTTAAGAAAAAATTTTCTAATTTCTAAAAATAGAATTATTCACAGAGATTTTTTAAAATGGAATCCTGAGGAAATCAATTTACAAAATTTTGCAATTATTGGTAATTTTCCTTATAATATTTCTTCTCAAATCTTATTTCATATATTGAGATATAATCAATACATTCCAGAATGTATTGGAATGTTTCAAAAAGAAGTAGCAAAACGGATCACGTCACATCAGGGTAAAAAAACTTATGGAATTTTATCAGTTTTAGTTCAGACATTTTATGATGTAAAATACCTTTTTACTATAAGAGAAAAAGTGTTTTTTCCCATTCCCAATGTACAATCTGCAGTGATTTCTTTAAAAAGAAAAAATGAAAATACCAATTTCAATAAAAATATGTTGTTTCAATGCGTTAAAATGGCTTTTAATCAAAGAAGAAAAAAATTAAAAAATTCTTTACAATTATTTAAACATATTCCAAATTTTCAAAAAATACCATTTTTAAACAAAAGAGCAGAAGAATTATCTGTAAAAGAATTTCTTCAATTAACAAAAGAAATAGAAATTAGGAAATGATTACTCAATTATTAGATGGAAATCTATTGGCTAAAGAAATAAAAAATGAAATATGCAAGATTATAGAGAAAAGAATATTAAACAAAAACAAACGTATTCCTCATCTTGGGATTATTTTAACGGGAAATAATAATTCTAGCATAACATATGTTAATAACAAAATTAAAGAGTGCAAAAATATTGGAATCAAATCTTCTTTGATTCATTTACCTATAAATACTTCAGAAAAAGAATTATTAGAAAAAATAAAAGGAATGAATCAAAATCCATATATAGATGGTTTTATTGTGCAATTACCTTTAGAAAAACACTTGAATCAAGATAAAATAATTTTATCCATCAACCCTAAAAAAGATGTAGATGGATTTCATCCTGAAAATTTTGGAAAAATGGCTTTAGATATGAAAGCTTTTTTTCCTGCTACTGCATTAGGAATATTAACTCTTTTGGAAAAATATAAAATACAGATATCTGGAAAATATACTGTGATAATTGGAAGAAGTAGGATAGTAGGAAGACCAATTAGTATACTCATGAGTAGAAAACATAATCCTGGAAATAGTACAGTAACACTTACTCATAGTAAAACTCCCAACATAGAATTTTATACTAAACAAGCTGATATTATTATAGTAGCAGTAGGAATTCCAAGATTTCTTAAAGGAAAAATGATTAAAAAAGGAGCCATAGTTATAGATGTAGGAATCCATAATCATGAAAAAAAAATATTAGGAGATGTTGATTTCTACAGTGTTTATGGAAAGGCTTCTTATCTGACTCCTGTTCCAGGGGGAATCGGCCCTATGACTCGTATTATGTTACTTAAAAATACTTTAATAGCAGCATTAAATAACAGATAAATAAATGAATGAACAAAATCAATATCCTATAACAGAATCATTTTATTCTATTCAAGGAGAAGGACATTATTATGGAATAGCTGCATATTTCATTCGTTTCGGAGGATGTAATATAAAATGTGATTGGTGTGATACGAAAAAAAGTTGGAATATAAAACAAAAAGATTTCGTTCCAATTCATAAAATTATTGCTAATGTTGTTAACAACATTCATAAAGTTAAAACTGTTATAATTACTGGAGGGGAACCTACAATGTGGAATTTGTATCCTTTAATTAAAGAACTTAAAAAAAAAGGATATCGGATTCATATTGAAACTTCAGGATCTTATCCTATAAAAGAAAAATATGTGGATTGGATCACAATTTCTCCTAAAAAAATAAAACTCCCTATACAAGAAAATTACAAAAAAATAAACGAATTAAAAATTGTGATTTCGGATGAAAACGACTTTTCCTTTGCGGAAGAACAAGCTACTTATATTGAATCTCCTAATTGTTTTTTGTTTTTGCAACCAGAATGGAATAACACTTTCAGGATTCTTCCTGAAATAATTTCTTACATTAAAAAAAATCCTAAATGGAGAATTTCTCTTCAAATTCATAAAATGTTAAATATTCCTTAAGATTTTGAATGTCTATTCTCCAGAATATTAATAACGTCTTGTATTTCACATCCTTTTTTTTTCAAAAGAATAAGATAATGAAAAAGTAAATCTGCAGATTCATTTAAAAATAAATTTTTATTATTATCTTTAGATTCAATGATTAGTTCTACTGCTTCTTCTCCTAATTTTTGTGAGATTCTATTGACCCCTTTTTTTAATAATTGATATATATAAGAATTTTCTTGTTTTTTTTTAATTTTGTCCGATATTATATTTTCCAAATGAAATAAAAAATTTTTATTGTTTATTTCTTTCCAACACGTATCCGATCCTTTATGACAAATAGGTCCTGCTGGTTTTGCTTTAATTAATAATGTATCTTTGTCGCAATCTACTAATATCTCTTTGATAAAAAGATAATTTTTACTAATTTCTCCTTTAGTCCACAATTTTTCTTTAGATCTACTATAAAAAGTAACTTTTTTTTCATTAATGCTCTTTTTATAAGCTTCTTGATTCATATAACCCATCATTAATACTTTATCTGTATTTGAATCTTGAACAATCACGGGAATTAACCCTTTTTTAAAATTTATCATGTTTTTTTATCCGTTTGTATTTTTGACTGTAGTTCTTACAGGTATGTGAAGTTGATTTAAATAATATTTTAATTTTGGAATCTCTATTTCTTTATAATGGAATATACTGGCGGCTAAAGCAGCATCAGCTTTTCCTTTTTCAAAAATTTTATAAAAATCTTCTAATTTTCCAGCTCCACCTGAAGCAATAACCGGTGTAGAAATATTTTTGGATATCTTTCTAGTGATATCTAATGCAAATCCATTTTTTGTTCCATCATGATTCATTGAAGTTAATAATATTTCTCCTGCTCCTCTATTGGTTCCTTCCTTAGCCCAATCTAGGGTTTTAGTTTGAGTTGAAATTCTTCCTCCATTTAAATATACCCACCATTCATTTGATTCATATTTAGTATCAATAGCTAAAACAATACATTGACTTCCGAATCTTTTAGAAAATTTTTCTAAAAGATTCGGATTTTTAAAAGCAGCCGTATTGATCGATATTTTATCTGCTCCCGCATTTAACAAAAGTTCAATATCTCTTTCCTCTCTAATTCCTCCACCAACCGTAAAAGGAATATTAATATGACGGGAAATTTCCTTGACTAAGCTAATTAATGTTTTACGTTTTTCATTTGTTGCTGTAATATCCAAAAATACTAATTCATCTGCTCCTTGTTTTGTATACCAACAAACTAATTGTATTGGATCTCCAGCATCTTTTAAATGTTTAAAATTTATTCCTTTTACGGTTCTTCCATTTTTTATATCTAAACAAGGTATGATACGTTTAGCTAACATATTTTAATTTTTATTATTTCTTTTTTTTTTCCAATTTCTAAGATTGGATAATGATATTTTATTTTCATATATAGCTTTTCCAATAATGACTCCACCGCAACCTAAATCAAATAATTTGTATACATCATCCATATTCCTAATTCCTCCACTTGCTATAAATTCAATATTTGGAAACTTTTCAAGAATTTTTTCATATAAAAGAAAAGAAGGACCTGATAAAACTCCATCTTTAGATATATCTGTACAAAAAATTTTTTTAACTCCATGATTACTTTTTTCTTGTAAAAAATCAAAAAATGGAAAATCACTAAATTTAGTCCATCCATTGGATGCTATTTTATTGTTCTTAACGTCTACTCCTAATAAGATCTTATCTCCTCCATAAGTATCAATCCATTTTTTGAAAAGAAAAGGTTTTTGAAGAGCAATACTTCCCACAGTCACCATATGACCTCCGTTTTCAAACACAGTACGAATATCTTCTTCAGAATGAATTCCCCCTCCAAAATCTATAATTAGACGTGTATTTTTGGCTATTTTTTCTAAAATTTTCCAATGAACTACTTTTCTTTTTCTTGCTCCATCTAGATCCACTAAATGTAATCTAGATATTCCATGATTTTCCAATAAAAAAGCGACTTCTAATGGATCTTTATTATAAATTTTTTTTCTTTTAAAATCACCTTGTATTAATCGGACACATTTACCGTCAATTAAATCTATAGCTACTATAATATCCATTGTCATAAATTTTATAATCGGATAAAATTTTCTAATATTTTATGTCCTACATAAGAAGATTTTTCGGGATGAAATTGTACAGCATAAAAATTATTTTTTTGCAGTGCAGCACTGTAAGTGATTATATATTCCGTTTTTGCTGTTGTGTATTTTCCTAAAGGAACATAATAACTATGAACAAAATATTGATAACTCCCATTTGGAATATTTTCAAATAAAGGCCCTTTCAGTTTTTGTATTGTATTCCAACCTATTTGAGGAATTTTTTCATTTTTATCTATAGATTGAAATTTTTTTACAAATAAATCAAAAATTCCTATGCATGGAGTACTGCTTTCTTCTGAAAACTTGCAAAGTAATTGCATGCCTAAGCATATTCCTAATACAGGTTGTTTTAATTCATATAAAAGTAAATCCAATTTTTTTTCTTTTAAATATTTCATAGCAAAATTTGCTTCTCCAACACCAGGCAAAATAATTTTTTCTGCATTTTGAATCAACTCTTTGGAATCTGTTACCTTCGCTTGTATTCCTATTCTATCTAAAGAAAAAAGAACCGATTGTACATTTCCTGCAGGATATTTTATGATAATCGTTTTCATAATATTTTAAAATTTTTACAATATACCTTTCGTGCTAGGTATTTTAGTAGAAAAGTTTTTTTGCATTGCCATTTTTATAGCTCTTCCAAAACATTTAAAAATAGATTCTATTTTGTGATGATCATTTTTTCCTATAGCATGAATATGTAAATTACATTTAGCCGATAAAGAAAAGGATTTAAAAAAGTGAAAAAACATTTCAGTGGAAATTTTTCCTATTTTTTCTCTGAAAAATTTGACCTTCCATATCAACTGACTTCTTCCTCCAAGATCTAATGAAATTGTAGCTAAACTCTCATCCATAGGAAGAGAATAAAATCCATAACGCTCTATTCCTATTTTATTTTCCAAAGCTTGATAAAAACTTTCACCTAAAGTAATTCCGATGTCTTCTATAGTATGATGATCATCTACATAAAGATCTCCTTTTGTTTGAATATTCAAATCTATAGAACTATGAAAAGCTATTTGTTGTAGAAGATGATCAAAAAAACCCAGTCCTGTTTGAATATGAGATTTACCCTTTCCATAAATAGAAATAGTAATTTTAACATTTGTTTCTAATGTTGTTCGTTGATGACTAAATTTTTTAGTTGTGATAGATGATAAATATTCATAAATTTTTTTCCAACTATCTGTTTTTAAGGATATTATTTTTTTAAGATATTTTTTATCTATACTAGAATAGTAATCTTTTTCTTCTTTTGTTAAATTTTGATAATGATGATTATTTTTTATCCATATAGACTTACATTCTAGATTTTTAGCTAACAAAACATCTGTTAATCTATCTCCAATTACAAAAGATTTTGAAATGTTGTAAAAATCAGATTTTAAATAATTTTTAAGCATTCCGATACCCGGTTTTCTATTGGGTGATTTTTCTTCTGGAAAAGTCCTATCTATATGAACAGAAGTAAAATGAATTCCCTCAGTTTTTAAAATATTTAATATATGATTATGTATAGGCCAAAAAATTTTATCAGGAAATTGATCTGTCCCCAAACCATCTTGATTAGTTATCATAACTAAATCGTAATTCAATTCTTGCACGATTTTTGACAAAAAAAATATTACTTTGGGATAAAAATGAATTTTATCAATAGAATCAATTTGATAAGTGGGAGGATTTTCTTGTATTAAAGTTCCATCTCTATCAATAAACAATATTTTTTTCATCATATTTCTATTTTTTGAATGGAATATTTTCGAATTTGATCTATTAAATACTCATTTTCTTCATGAGTTCCTACTGTGATTCTTAAACAATTTTTACATAAAATGATTTTTGAACGATCTCTAACAAAAATTTTCTTTTTTATAAGATATTGATAAAGATTTTTTGAAGAGAAATTGATTTTCGCTAATAAAAAATTAGCAGAACTAGGATATACTTTTTGTATGATAGGAATTTTTCTTAAGGACTTTTTCATATATTCTCTTTCTGCAAGAATGTTTTTTAAATGAAAAAAAAATAAATCTCTATTTTCTAAAGCTTTTAAAGCTATTTCTTGAGAAAGAAGACTGATATTGTATGGATATTTTACTTTATTCATCCACCGAATGATGGATTCAGAAGCAATGGCCATTCCTATTCTTAATCCTGCTAAACCCCAAGATTTAGAAAGCGTTTGTAGAATGATTAAATTGGGATATTTATCAATTTCCATTGATAAAGATTTTTGATTTGAAAAATCTATATATGCCTCATCTAAAACAACAATTCCTGTAAATTTTTTTGTTATTTTTTCTATATCTTCTCTTTTTATATCATTTCCAGTAGGATTATTGGGAGAACAAATAAAAATAATTTTGCTATTTGGATTCAAAACTTTTTTTATTTTATCTAAATTTAATTGATAATATTTTTCTGTAAGAAAAATTTTTTTAACATCGACTCCATGAATTTTTCCACTTATTTCATACATACCGTAAGTAGGAGGAAAGATAATGGCGTGATCTACTTTTGGACGAGAAAAAATACGATAGACCAAATCAATAATTTCGTCACTTCCATTTCCTAAAAATATCTGAGATGGAGAAACATTTTTAAAATCTGATATTTTTTCTTTCAATTCCTTTTGTAAAGGATCCGGATATCTGTTATAAGAATTTAAAAAAGATAAAGGAGAACCAAAAGAATTTTCATTAGCATCCAAAAAAATAGAATTTTTTTCTTTATGATGTTCTGTTCTAGCAGATATATAAGGATCCAGACTTAAAATATTCTCTCTGATTAGAGAATTCAAATTAAACTTATTCATGCATTGACATTTAAAACTCATTTTTTAATCGAATATTAATAGATTTTTTATGTGCCAATAATCCTTCTTCAGAAGATAAAATATTGATGCATTCTGATAAATTTTTCAATCCTTTCTTAGATATTTTTTGAAAAGTGATTTTTTTTATAAAACTATCTATAGATACTCCACTATAAAATTTGGCATAACCATAGGTAGGAAGAACATGATTGGTTCCGGAAGCATAATCTCCTGCACTAACTGGAGAATAATTTCCTAAAAAAACAGATCCAGCGTTAGTTACTTTTTCCCCCCAATAAGAAGCATTTTTACAATTTATGATTAAATGTTCTGGAGCAATTTGATTGATTAGAGTCAAGCATTCATCTAAAGATGTAAGAACAATTATTTTGCTTTTTTTCAAAGATTTTTTAACAATATCTTGTTTTTTATCAATATCTAAAAATTGTTTTTTTAATTCTTTTTTCACTTTTTCTATCCAAAATTGATTGTTTGGAGTGACCAATAGAATATAACTATCTGGATCATGTTCTGATTGGGACAATAAATCAGACGCAACAAATTCTGGATTTGCTGTCTCATCAGCCATAATTGCTACTTCTGAAGGACCAGCAGGTATATCTATGGATACAATTCCTCTTTGGGATACAATTTGTTTCGCTATTGTAACATAAGAATTTCCTGGACCAAATATTTTATATACAGAAGAAATGCTTTCTGTTCCATAGGCCATAGCTGCAATAGCTTGAGCTCCTCCTACTTTATATATACGTGTAATTCCTACATATCTAGCTGTATAGAGAATAGACGGATGAATTTCTCCATTTTTATTTGGAGGACTACATAATATAATGTTTTTACATCCTGATAAAATTCCAGGAATTCCTAACATTAATACAGTGGAAAACAAAGGAGAAGAACCTCCTGGGATATAAAAACCGACTTTTTCTATGGGAATAATTTTTCTCCAACAAAAAACTCCTTTTGAAATTTCTATTGGAGTTTCTTCATGTATTTGTTTTTGATGAAAACATTGTATATTCTGATAGGCGATTTCAATAGATTTTTTGAAACAATTTGAAATTTGCATATCAGCTTTATTGAAATCTTCTTCTGTTACTTGAATCTGTTTTATATCTGTATGATCATATTTTCTTGTATAAGTTTTTAAAGCGACATCTCCGTAATTCTTAACATTATCAATAATAGGAGTAACTGAATTCTTTAAATGAGAAATATTTTGTAAGGTTCTATTTGAAATAGAATTCCATATTTCGCATGTGGGATGAATATATACTTGAATCATATCCATATTTCTATTTTATTATTTATAGTATAATTTTTTCTATCGGGAGTACTAATATATCTTGAGCTCCAAGTGATTTTAAGTTTTCTATTATTCCCCAAAAATCATTTTCATTGACGACAGAATGCACGGAACTACATTTTGTATTTGCTAAAGGTAGAATAACTGGACTTTTAATTCCTGGAAGATAAGATATTATTTTTTCTAATTTTTCATTAGAAACGTTTAATAGAATATATTTATTATTTTTAGCTTTTTTTACAGCTCTAATTCGGAATAAAAATTTTTCCATTATGATGTTTTGTGTAGAGTCTAAATGGAGATGTGAAGCCAATACTGCTTCAGATTGAAGAACCGTTTCTACTTCTTTTAATCCGTTCATAAAAAGTGTGGAACCACTACTTACTAAATCACAAATACAATCGGCTAACCCTATTCCAGGAGCGATTTCGACTGCTCCAGATATTTCGTGAATTTCTGCATTTATATATCTTTTTTTAAAAAATTCCCTAACCAAAAAAGGATAACTTGTAGCAATTCGTTTTCCATCCAAATCTTGGATATTATTATAAGATAAAGATTTAGGAACAGCTATAGAAAGTCTGCATTGTCCAAATCCCAAAGTTTCTTTGATTTTTATCCTTTTTCTTTTTTCTAAAAGAACATTTTTTCCTACAATTCCTATATCAGCTACTCCATCTTCTAAATATTGAGGAATATCATCATCTCTAAGAAAAAGGATTTCTAGTGGAAAATTAAGAGCCGTTGTTTTTAACTTATCTATTCCAATATTAATTTCAATACTGCAATCTTTCAGTAATTTGATAGAATCGTCATAAAGACGACCTGATTTTTGAATTGCTATTTTAAGTTTATCCATAATCCAATACAGGAAAAAATAATAAAAGCTTACTCTTGTAAGCTTTTGATTTTAGTAGATTCATGCATCTTAATGCATCACAACAAATATAAAAACTATTTTGAATATTTTATAATTAATATAATTAACCTTGTTGAATTACTTAGTCTATTTTTTTAAATTAAAAATTAAAAAAAAATGAAAATTATCAGTTATAATATAAATGGAATTCGATCTGGAATTAATAAAGGATTATTAAATTGGATTGAAACAAATCAACCAGATGTTTTATGTTTACAGGAAATAAAAGCTTTTCCAGAACAAATAGATACAAATATTTTTGAAAAATTAGGCTATAATCATTATTGGTGTCCTTCAAAAAGGAAAGGATATAGTGGAGTAGGGATTTTATGCAAAAAAAAACCTATTCATGTAGAATACGGAATAGGATTGAATTCTATAGATGAAGAAGGAAGAGTATTACGTATAGATCTAAAAAATCTATCAATAATTAGTCTTTATCTTCCTTCAGGAAATGATATGATGAAAAGACTGAATTTTAAATTTTTTTTTATGAAAAAATTTTTTTTACATATAAAAAAAATAAAAGATCAATTGAATAATCTTATTATTTGTGGAGATTATAATATTTGTCATCATGAAATTGATATTTATGATCCTATTCGGAATCAAAACATTTCTGGTTTTTTACCAAAAGAAAGAAAGTGGATGACTCATTTTATGAATTTAGGATTTATAGATAGTTTTAGAAATTTTGTTCAAAAAGCGCATCATTACAGTTGGTGGAGTTATCGTTATAACGCTAGAAAAAATAATAAAGGGTGGAGAATTGATTATGCTATGGTTAGTAATTCCTTAAAAAAAAAAATGAGAAAAGCTTATCTCCTTCCGGAGGTTAAGTATTCCGATCATTGTCCTGTTGTGCTAGATATTTGTTAATAATGAAATAATGACCTGACTGGGATTCGAACCCAGGACCCTTACATTAAAAGTGTAATGCTCTACCAGCTGAGCTATCAGGTCTTGAATATTTATTTTTATCAAATAGTGATTAATTAAAAGCAAATATACTATAATTTTTATGTTTTTATGAAAATCACTTTAATTGGATATATGGGAAGTGGAAAAACTACTATAGGAAAAATGTTATCCCAAGAATTAAATTTGAATTTTTATGATTTGGATGCTATTCTTGTTGAAGAAAGTAAAAATGATTCTATTTTTAATCTTTTTAAAAAGAAAGGAGAACTTTTTTTTAGAAATAGAGAACATTCTCTGTTAAAAACAATTTTAAAACAAAAAAATAAATACGTTTTATCGGTTGGAGGAGGGACTCCTTGTTTTTATAACAATATTTATTTGTTAAACAAATATTCAAATACATTTTATTTGAAAACGGATAGTTATACTTTATTTAAAAGGTTATTCTTAGAAAAGGAGACAAGACCTTTAATTTCTCATTTATCTAAAAATGAATTATTTATATTTATTATCAAACATTTATCGAAAAGATCATATTTTTATGAAAAATCTTTGGAAAAAATAAATGTATACGGAAAATCCAAATACGATATAGTTCAAGAAATTGTTAAATCTGTTAGTTGAAATAGTCATGAAAAAAATATCATATAATCATTTTTTTATAGATAAAATTAAAAAATATTTTTTTTCGAATTCTTTGAATAAAATGAAAAAGAAAGTCTGTGTGGCTGTTAGCGGAGGATTAGACAGCATGGTTCTTATAAATTTGTTACTTGATATTCCTGAAATCGAATCAGAAGTAGCACATTGTAATTTTTCGTTAAGAGATCAAGAATCTAATGAGGATGAATTTTTTATAAGAAATTTTTGTGATAAACAAAATATAATATGTCATGTAAAAAAATTTGATACTTTAAATTTTTCTAAAAAATATAAATTATCTATACAAATGGCCGCTAGAAAACTTAGATATGATTGGTTTTCAAAATTGTTAGAAACAAATTCATATGAATACATGGTATTAGGACATCATTTTGATGATTCTATAGAAACTTTTTTTATAAACGCTTTTAGGGGAACTGGAATTAAAGGATTATTGGGTATTCCCAAAAAAAATAAAAAAATTATTCGTCCTCTTTCTGATTTCAATAAAAAAGAAATTTTACATTATGCAAAAATAAAAAATATAAAATGGAGATTAGATCGTAGTAATCAAAATTTTAAATATTTAAGAAATAAAATTCGTTCAGTTTTATCTAAATTTTCTTCTTTTTCTTTTCACAATGGATTAAAAAAAACTATAAATCATCTTTATGATGAAAACTTTTTCATCGAACAAAAAATAGAAGAAATTCGTAAAGAAATTACAATAGAAAAAAAAGATGATCCATTTTTTTGGAAAATAGAATGTAAAAAGATAAAAGAATTGAATCCTTTGTCTTTTTATTTGTTTAAATTATTTTCTCCATATGGATTTAATGATATTCATAGTATGAAACATATGATTCATGCACAATCTGGAAAACAACTTATATCCAAAATCTATCGAATTATTAAAAGCAGAAATAATTGGGTTGTAATTCCCCATAAATCCTTATTAGAAAATATAAATAAGACTTATATAATCCCAAATCTAAAAATTTCTAAAAAAATGTTTTTACCTATTGATATCGAATTTTTTTTGAATCCAAAAAAAGAAAGTAAAAAAAATATGTGTTTAATAGATTTTAATAAAATTCAATTTCCATTATTATTAAGAACATGGAGAAAAGGAGATTTCTTTTATCCTTTAAAAATGAAAGGGAAAAAAAAATTAAGTAAATATTATAAAGAAAAGAAATTTTCTATTTTGAAAAAAGAACACACATGGTTATTAATTAACGGAAATGGATCTATAATTTTAATTCTAGGAAATCGTTTAGATGATAGATTCAAGGTTACAGAAAACACAAACAAAATATTAGGTATAACAAAAATATAATTGAGTTATTGTCTATCCATTTTACAATTTCAATTAGTATTTTTTTTAATTTTGATTTATATGAAAATACACAATTTCAATGCAGGACCTTCGGTTCTACCGAAAGAAGTTGTAAAAAAATCAGCTCAATCTATAATTAATTTTAATGGTTCGGGATTATCTTTACTTGAGATTTCTCATAGAAGTATAGATTTTTTAGAAATCATAGAAAAAGCTACTTTTTTAATAAAACGTATTATGAATTTAAATGACGATTATGCTATTTTATTTCTTCAAGGAGGAGCTACATTACAATTTTCAATGATTCCATACAATTTAATGAATCAAAAAGCTGCTTATTTAGATACAGGATTTTGGGCTTATAACGCGATTAAAGAAGCAAAAAAATTTGGAAAAGTAAAAGTTTTATTTTCCGGTAAAAATAAAAACTATACATATATATCAACAAATTATCATATACCATGTGATATGGATTATTTTCATTGTACATCTAATAATACAATAGTTGGAACACAAATGAAAATATTCCCTAAAACATCTATTCCAATAGTTTGTGATATGTCTTCCGATATTTTTAGTAGAAAATTAAATTTTTGTCAGTTCGGGTTAATCTACGCCTCGGCACAAAAAAATGTAAGTTCTGCAGGAATGACTATTGTAATTGTGAAAAAAAATATTTTAGGAACAATCAGGAAAAACATTCCTTCTTATATGGATTATAAAATTCATATACAAAATAATAGCATTTTAAATACTCCAAATGTTTTTTCTATTTATACTTCTATGTTGACTTTGAAATGGATAGAAAATAAAGGTGGTCTTTCTATTTTGGAAAAACACAATCAGAAAAAAGCTCAATTATTATATGATGAAATAGATCAAAATAATTTATTTGAAAATAAAATACATAAAAAAAATCGTTCTAATATGAATGTTACCTTTTTTTTAAAAGAAAAAAATTTAGAAAAAGAATTCAATAAAATGTGGAAAAAAGAAAATATTGTAGGATTAGATGGACATAGATATTTAGGGGGATATCGTGCTAGTATATATAATGCACTTCCATTAGAAAGTATTCAATTTCTCATTGAAATCATGAAAGAATTCGAAAGAAAATTTTCATAATGAATCACATAATAGAAAATAGATTTTTTGGCATAAAAAAAATAATTCCAAAAAATGTGAAAATTTTAGCCGTTTCTAAAAATCAAGATATTTCTTCCATAAAACAATTATATAGACTAGGACATAGAGATTTTGGAGAAAATTATATTCAAGAAATAGTGAAAAAATATAAAAAATTACCCAAAGATATTCGATGGCATATGATTGGAAGAATCCAAAGTAATAAATTAAAATATATAATACCTTTTATTCATTTAATTCATAGCGTACAAAATATAAAACAAATTAATATAATAAATAAAATAGCATTAAAACATAAAAAAACGATCAATTGTCTTTTACAAATCAAAATTTGTAATGATAAAAAGAAATCAGGAATCACTTTTCAAGAAGCTTCAAAAATATTGGAAAACAAAACTTTTAAAGAGATGAAAAATATAAAAATAATAGGAATAATGGGGATAGCTTCTTTTCAAGAATTAAAAAAAGTACATAATGAATTTTCATATTTACGTAAATTATATAATGAATATCAAAATAAGTACGGACATAACATTCTTTCTATGGGAATGAGCAGAGATTATAATATAGCTATAAAATATGGAAGTACAATTATTAGACTAGGTACTTTAATTTTTGGTAATCGAAAAAAAACTATCTAATAGATTTTATATATTTTTTTATACTTTCTTCCAATTTATTCTTATCCAATGATTGAATAAAAGAACTTCCAATGATTCCTCCATTAGCATATTGACATGATAAATCAAAAGTCTTTTTATCTTTTATACCAAACCCTATCAATTTTGGAATGTTGAAATACAATTTTTTGATACGTTTGAAAAATGATATTTGTTCTTTTCCAAAAGGATTAACATTTACTGTACCTGTAGTAGAACTAGAAGAGGCTATATATAAAAATCCATTACTGATTTGACTTAACATGAATATTCTATCGGAACTGGTTTTCGGAGTAATTAAAAATATCATAGATAACATATATTTTTCAAATATATTTTGATACTTATGTAAAAAAATTTCAACCGGAAGATCCGGTAAAATTAATCCTGAAACACCTGATTCTTTGCATCTTTTTAAAAATTTATCTTCTCCAAATTGATAAAATTGATTATAATATCCCATAAAAATAATAGGAACTTTTATTTTTTCCTTAATTTTTTCGATTTGATTAAATAATAAAGAGATATTCATTCCATTACTCAACGAAATTTGATTACTTTTTTGGATAATCATTCCATCTGCCAAAGGATCAGAATAGGGAATTCCTATTTCAATTAAATCTACAGAAAGATTTTGCAAAATTTTTATTATTTTTTCTGTACTATTTATACAAGGAAATCCTGCTGTAAAATAAATGCATAATATGTTTTTATTTTTATTTTTAAATAAATTATGTATTTGATTCATTATTTGAAAATTTAAAAAAGAATTTATCGTAAATATTAATATCTTTATCTCCTCTTCCAGATAAAGTCACAATTACTATATCCTTTTTATGAAATGGTATTTTTTTTAATGCAGCTAATGCATGGGCACTTTCTAAAGCAGGAATAATTCCTTCTGATCGAGTTAATTCATATCCCGCTTGTAAAGCTTCTTCATCTTTGGAATGCAAAAAATTGACACGTTTTTTTACAAAAAGATGAGCAAACATAGGTCCAATTCCTGGATAATCTAATCCCGGAGATATAGAATAAGCGGGAAAAATTTGACCATATTTGTCTTGTAGAATCAATGTCATACTACCATGTAATACCCCTTTTGATCCACAGTGAATAGCCGAAGCTGTTTTTTTTGTTCTAATACCTAAACCTGAAGCTTCTACAGCTATAAGATTAACGGAGTCATCATCCAAAAAATGATAAAAAGATCCTGCAGCATTGCTTCCTCCTCCTATGCAAGCTATCACATAATTAGGAGAAGAAGACCCTTCTATTTTTTCTAGTTGCATTTTAATTTCTTCACTGATAATAGATTGAATATCTGCAACCATTTGAGGATAAGGATGAGGCCCCACTGTAGAACCTATTAAATAATAACTTTCAGGATAATTAATCCAATAACGAATGGATTCATTAACAGCATCTTTGAGTGTTTTCTCTCCACTAAAAACTGGAATGACTTCAGCTCCAAGAGATTTCATTCGAATAACATTACTATATTGACGTTGCATATCTGTTTTTCCCATAAAAATTACACATTCTAAATGCATTAATGCACAAATCGTAGCTGTTGCTACTCCATGTTGTCCCGCACCTGTTTCTGCAACAACTTTTCTTTTTCCTAACTCTTTTGCCAGTAAAGTTTGACCAATCGCATTATTGATTTTATGAGATCCTGTATGATTTAGATCTTCTCGTTTAAGATAAATTTTAGCATTATATTGATCGGAATATTTTTTGCAAAAAAATAAAGGAGTTGGTCTTCCAACATAGTTTTTTAGCAATTTTCTATATAATTTTTGATATTTATTACTCGTAATAATTTTTTTATATTTACCCTGTAGTTCTGTTATATTATCATGTAACATTTCAGGAATAAAAGCACCCCCAAACTCTCCATAATATCCATTTTTATCAACAAAAAATTTCATAATGTTCTTATTTTTTTTATAAAGGCATTTAACTTTATATCATCTTTTTTTCCTGGAAAAATTTCAAATCTACTATTAACATCGATTCCAAATATTCTCGCATGAGAAAAATTTTTGATTGTATCAAAATCTTGTATTCCAATTCCTCCACTTAAAAAAAATGGAACTTGAAAAGTATATTCATAAAGTTTTTTCCAACAAAATTTTTTTCCACTTCCTCCATAATAAATTGTATTGCTATCAAATAAAAAATAATTACAAAAAGGAATATAATTCACAATTTTTTTAAAATCAAAAAAATCATTTATTCTAAAAGCTTTAATTAATTTCAATCCTTTTTTGAATAGTTTTTCACAATAAAAAGGACTTTCTGTCCCATGTAATTGAATAAAATCTAGTTGATTTTTTTTTTTTATTTTCAATATGTTTTCTTCTGATTCGTTTACAAAAACTCCTATTTTTATAATTTCTTTTTTTAGTTTTGGAATCACAAAATCAAAACCTACAAATCTAGGAGAATTAGGATAAAATATAAAACCCATAAAATCAGGTAATAAGTCAGAAATTTTTTGTATGTTAAATTTCATTCCGCATATTTTTATTTTTAATAGCTGGAATTTGATATTGATCTGATCAACCAATTTCATTTCATTCAATTCAATTTTTTTGATAAAGATTCTATAAAATATTTACAAATTTTTCCGGGATCCTTTTTTTTCATAAAATATTCTCCAATTAAAAAACCTTCAAATCCTTGCTTTTTTAATTTCAATATATGATTGATATCATTAATTCCACTTTCTGCAATTTTTACATAACTATTAGAAATTTTCGAAGATAAATTCAAACACCGATTATAATCCACAATAAAAGTTTGTAAATTTCTATTATTAATTCCTACAATATCAATATCCAAATTTTCTGTTATTTTATCTATTTCAAATTCATTATGAATTTCAATAATAACTTCTAAATCAATACTTTTTGATAATTTAGAGAAGTTATATATTTGGTTTTTAGAAAGAATTCCGGCAATTAATAAGATCACATCAGCTCCTATCGATTTAGATTCTATAATTTGATATTCATCAATAATAAAATCCTTTCTTAATATAGGAATCGAAACTATAGATCGTGATTTTTTTAAATTTTCATTTTTACCAAAAAAAAAATGTTGATCTGTAAGAATAGATATTCCACTCACTCCTGCAGATTCATAATCTTTTACTACTTTTTCTATTAATGCCGTATTATTAATAACTCCTTTAGATGGAGATTTGCATTTAAATTCGGCAATGATCCCCGTATGGCTACTCCTTATCTTTTTTACAAGAGAAAAGGTTTTTCTTTGAAAAAGAAAACTTTTTTCCAATTTTTTTATAGGGTGTATAATTTTTTTATTGGATACCTCTTTTTGTTTTACCGATACAATTTTTTCAAGAATATTCATTATAAGCTTAATAATTTTTTTAGAATATTCTTTGCTTTTCCACTTTTTAACGAACGTTTTGCTTTATCATAATTATTTTCAAGACTATCTTGATTTAACAAACATAATGCAAATGTGGCATTTGTTAAAACTACTTCATTTTGAGCTAAAGTTCCTTCTCCAGATAAAACGCTAATAAATATACGAATATTTTCTTCTGTATTTTTTCCTCCTTTTAATTCATATGGATTTACTTTAACCTTTTTTTTTCCTATTTTTAATTCTTCTATAGAATAAAATCGTTCCCCTTTTGGGGAATAACATTTTACATCACTAGTAAGCGTAATTTCATCGTAACCATCTAAACTGTGAATAATCGCATAATTATTTTTCGTATTTTGATACATATAATAATATATTCTTGCCAATTCTAAATTATTGACTCCTAATAATTGATTTTTTGGTTTTCCTGGATTTAACAATGGACCAAGTGTATTAAAAATTGTTTTAACTCCTAATTTCTTTCTTATTCCAGATATAATATTTAATACGGGATGAAATATAGGAGCATGTAAATAACAAATTCCTACTTTATCTAATTGATTTTTCAAATTTTCTTCTTTATTAGTAAAATGATATCCTAATCCTTTTAATATATTGGAAGATCCAGTAATAGAGGTAGAATTAAAACTTCCATGTTTAATCACTTTTTCTCCTGTTCCTGCTACTATAAAACATGCTAAAGTAGAAATATTAAAAGTATTTTTTCCATCTCCACCCGTTCCTACAATGTCAATAGCATTAAACTCTGTAAGATTAATTTTTATAGATAGTTCCATCATAGCTTGTTTAAAACCTACTATTTCTTCTAAAGTAGGATATCTCATATGATATATAGTAGCTATAGCTACAGCTTGTGTTTGATTAATTTTTCCTTTTGATAATTCTATCAAAAGATTTTTAGCTTCCTGTTTTGTCAATGTTTTTTCTACAAAAAGACTTTCTAATATTTTATTCATAATATATTTTTAAATTCAACCAATTATCTATAATTTTTTCTCCATATGGAGTTAAAATAGATTCTGGATGAAATTGTACCCCACACACATCATAAAATTTATGACGTAAAGCCATAATTTCTCCCTTATTTCCAATAGCTGTAACTTTGAGTTCTTCAGGAAAGTTATGTGGAGATATAATCCAAGAATGATAACGTCCAACTTTAATTTTTCTAGGTAATTGTTGAAACAAAATTTCTTGTGTATCCACAATTTTGATTAAACTAGATATTCCATGATAAACCTTTTTTGTATTTAGAAGACAAGCTCCAAAAACTTCTCCTATCGCTTGTTGACCTAAACAAATTCCAAAAATACTTTTAGTAGAATAAAAAGTTTTTACTAAAGGTTTCAAAATATGCGCTTCATCAGGGATTCCAGGTCCTGGGGAAAGAATAATTTTATGATATTTCTCTATATCAGAAAGTTTAATTTCATTATTTCTAGATACTTGTACAGGATTTTTTGTTAATTTTTTTACAGTATGTACAAGATTATAAGTAAAAGAATCATAATTATCCAAAATCAGTATTTTATTCATCATAAATACTTCATATATTTTTAGCTAGTTCTATAGCTTTAAATAAGGCCATTAGCTTATTATTCACTTCTTCCAACTCTTTTTCTTCTTTAGAATCAGAAACAATTCCTGCACCAGCTTGAAAAAATAAAGTATTATTTTTACTTACAAAAGAACGAATGACTATAGCCGTATTAATACAAGAATTATTTAATCCAAAAAAACCAATTGCTCCCCCATATATACCTCTATGTTGATTTTCAATTTTATCAATCAATTCCATCGCTTTATATTTAGGAGCTCCAGAGAGAGTTCCTGCAGGAAAAGTATCTCCAAATACTTTTATAATTGATAGATTTTTTTCTAGTTTTCCGGAGACTTTAGATACCATATGAAATACATGAGAAAAAACTTGAATTTCTTTAAATTCTTCTATTTTTACGTTAGAAGAATTTTTACTCAGATCGTTTCTCGCTAAATCTACTAACATGACATGTTCTGCATTTTCTTTTGGATTTTTTGCAAGATTTTCTGAAAGTTTTTTATCCTTTTCTTTATTTCCTGATCTTTTGATTGTTCCTGCAATTGGATTTATATAGGCAATTTGGTTATTAATAATGAGTTGTGATTCTGGAGAAGATCCAAATAATTTATAATTTCCATAATCGAAATAAAAAAGATATGGAGAAGGATTTATAAATCGCAAAGCACGATACACATTAAACTCATCTCCTTTAAATTTTTGTTGAAATTGACGAGATAATACTATTTGAAAAACATCTCCACGTAAACAAGCTTTGATTCCTAGAGATACCATCTTTTTGTATTCTACATCTGTTACATTTGAATAACGATTTCCAACAGATTTAAATGGAAAAGATAGAAAAATTTTTTTTTGAATCAATTCTATCAATTGATTTATGTAAGTTTTTTTTTTAAAATCAGAAAATTGATGTTCAATAACATATATTTCATGATGAAAATGATGGAACACTATCAAGTTTTTATAAAAACACAATCGTATTTTTGGAATATTATATATTTCTTGAATGGGAGCATGAAATTGAATATTTTCAAAATATTGAATACTATCATAAGATAGATATCCATATAAACCGGAATAAGAAAAAGTTGTATTTTCATTCTCAAACTTTTGAAAAAAATCCTCAATGAAAATTTGAATGTCTAACTTTTCGTTTAGAAAAATATGTTTCTGAACACAATTAGGATATGATATTCGTAATACATCTCGATCTAAAATCAGTTCAGAAATAGGATTAATACAAAGAATAGAAGAATTTTTTTTGGTAATCTGATAATCAAAAGATTCTAATAATAATGTATTAGGAAAAATATCTCTTAATTTGAAATATAATTCTATTGGTGTAGTACGATCAGCCAAAATTTTTTTATGAATAGTTCTAAAATTAAATTTTAACATGGCTTAGTGGGATTTTGATATGAGAAAAAAAATTGTCATAAAAACAATCCTAAAACAAAAATATTGCATAAACAATATTGAAGAATACACCATTTAAATGACATTTACATTATGCAAATATAAATAAACTTTTCCTATTTTTTTTTGATTTTAATTATCGATCATTCAATTTATCATTCAATTAATATGAAAATATTCATTTTTATTGTTTTTCTTTTTGTCTCTTTTGATAACATGGAAGAAAAAATGATGAAAATACATATTGATGAAAAAAAAACAGAAAATATGGAGTTTTATCATCCTACTTATCAAGATTATAAATATTGGACGGAAGAAAAAGACATAAAAAAATGTTTTTTAGAAAAATCTTTTTCCATAAAAAAATATCATTCTCATAATTTTTTGAAATCTGATGAAATCGGATTATTCAATAATGGAAAAGATTTGTTTGTTCCTATAGATGAAAAATTTCTTATAGAAAATTTTAATAAACAAATGCCTAAAAAAATGTTTTTTTTTAAGGATCCTTTTTTTTATCGTGAAAAAATTCAATATTTCGATGTTCGAACTCCTATTTCGGAAATTCTTTATATAAATGACTTTTTGAAAAAAGAAAAAACATTAGGTGTTTTTTTTTCTCAAAGTTTTAATGAAAAAATTAATTATTCTATAGATTATAGAAATTTTCATTTACATAACGAACCTGACTTAAAAAAAAGGAAAAATTTAGTACTAACTACTTTCAATTTTAAAGATCATCATAATGATTATAATTATAAATCTTGGGGTCATTATCTTTTACAAAAATTGGATACAGAAGAAAAAGAAGAATTTCCAAAATGGAATATTAGAAATTATAAAAATGCTTTCTTATCTCATAAGAAATTAATTCATAGTCGATTTTATATAAGTTTTATTCAAAAAATTTTGGATTTCAAAGAAAAAAACAGGTCATTTTTCTTGAAAACTTATATAGAATACGAAAAATATTTTAAAAATCATTCGTTTCAAAATTTTCAAAAAAAAATAAATCATTCTTATTTAAGAAATGGTTTATTTCTAATATTCAATCAAAAAAAAATCCATATAGAAATCGGATCTATTTTTGATAGAATACATTATCAATTATTTAATAATAATTATAATAATAAAAATAAATATATCAATGGGTTATCAATACAAACTAAAATTCATTATCCCATTAATAATATTTTCGAATTGTATTCAAACGGAAAATGGATTGTAGAAAATAATAATATTAAAAAGTCTTTATTTCAGACTAATGTTATGTTATATGCATTTTTATTTCCAAAATTTGAGATTCTCACTCAATTGAGTATTGATGAAAATGATAATGGGATTTACAATAATTTTATTCCTATTTATGTTTTAAAAAAAAATAAAGATTGTTATAATAATTATTATAATCATGAACGAAAAAAAACAATGAATTTTTCTTTAAATTTTGACAAAGAAAAATATTATATTTCCTTTTATGTTTCTAGATTGAATCATTTTTTTCAACATCAGGAAAAAAAAATGGAAAAATTTTTTTCATATGGATTTAATATCAAAACAACACATGATATATGGAAATTTCAATTAAATAATATTTTATTATATCAAAAATATAATTCTGATTCATTAATTTATTCTATTCCAAAATTTTTATCGAGAAGTACAATTTTTTATCAAGATAGTTACTTTCATAAAGCTTTATTTATACAAACAGGTTTTTCTTTTCATTATTTCAGTAAATTTTTTTATCCAAAACAAGATAATCTTTTTGATTTTCAGTCATTTTCTTTTGAAAAAGAGTGTTTTTCTCCTCCTCAAATTGGAGGAATTCCTTTTGTGGATTATTTTTTCAATTTTAAAATCCATAGAACTATGTTTTATTTCAAGATCCAAAATATAGGATTTTATGATATTTATAACCCTCATGATAATAAATTAGTTATTAAAACTGGTTTATTGTGGAATCTTTTTACTTGATAAAAAAAATTAATCTGTAAAAAAACGTAATTTTATTTGTCAAAAATGAATGAAAATGAAAAAGTTTTTTTATTTCGGATTATTTTTTTTGATGTCATTGTTTTCTTTTTCACAAAATTCACAAGAAAAAAATAAAGAAATAGAAAATGTAATTGAATATGTTAAAAAATATGCTGTTTTTGCTATTGAAGAAATGGAAAAATTTGGGATTCCAGCTAGTATTAAGTTGGGTCAAGGAATTTTAGAATCTTCTAGTGGAAAGAGTTGTTTATCCAAAGCAACGAATAACCATTTTGGAATTAAATGTGGAAAAAATTGGATGGGAGATATTTATTACCATGATGATGATCTTCCAAAAGAATGTTTTCGAAAATATAATTCTGTGAAAGAATCTTTTCATGATCACTCCAAATTTTTACAACAACCACGTTATTCTAAATTGTTTCTTCTTAAAAAAGATGATTATCAAGCTTGGGCTTCGGAACTTAAGAAAGCAGGTTATGCTACATCCTTAAATTATGAAAATTTGCTAATTGATCAAATAAAAAAATATGATTTATGGAAATTTGATCAAAGTACTTCTTTCAAGATAGAAAAAGAAATCAATCAATATTTAAATTACATAATGAAAAAAAATAAAGATTCTTTTTTCAGAAGATTGAGTAAAAAATTACGTTTTTTTATAGAATTTTTTTTTCAATACAAAAAAAATTGAATGGGGTGAAAAACAATCATTTTTGGTTGAGAATTAAAATTTATTGAATATGAATCCTAATAATTTAAGGTATAGTAAAAATCATGAATGGATAGGTATACCAAATGAAAAACATCAAGCTTATGTAGGCATCACTCATTTCGCTCAAAATGAGTTAGGAGATATTGTTTATTTAGATGTAGAAAATTCTATAATAGGAAGAACAATAAAAGTAGAGAATTCATTTGGAACAATAGAAGCGGTAAAAACTGTTTCAGATTTGTTTATGCCTGTTTCGGGATGTATTCTTGCAATTAATAATAAATTATTATCCAACCCAGAACTTATTAATAAAAGTTCTTATAACGAAGGATGGATTATTCAAATAAAAATTATAGAATTCAAAGAATATGATAAATTAATGTCCTCAAAAGAATATCAAAAATACATACAACAGGAATCCAATTAACCAATCAGGAAATACAATATGAAAAAACAGAACATTTTTGATTTTCTTGATGATGAAAAAATTTCAGAAAAAATCATTGATTATCATCATAAAAACATTACTACAGTTCGTTTTTTCATTCCTTCTATTCACTGTGTTTCTTGTGTTTTGATTTTGGAAAGTTTACCGAAACTATATAAAAATATTTTGAATTCTACTGTTGATTTTTCAAGTAAAAAAATTTGGATTACATATAATAATATTGAATTTAAATTGAGTGATATAGCTCAATTACTTGATAGTATGGGATATAAACCTTCTATTAATTTTGAATCTATAGAAAACAGAAAATCATTGGGTAGAAAATTAATAGGAAAACTAGCTATTTCTTTTTTTTGTTTCGGAAATATTATGCTTTTAGCTATTCCAGAATATGTTGGAGCTCTTAAAGAAGATATATGGTTTATGAACCATCGTAATTTTTTTCGCTATCTCATGATGATTTTATCTTTACCTGTCGTCGTGTTTTCTTTTACTGATCATATCAAATATGCTGTATTGGGATTAAAAAAACATGTTTTGAATATGAATGTTCCAATTTCTATTGGAATATTAGTTCTTTTTTTATGGAGTTGTTATGAGGTTTTCTTGGATTTAGGTTCGGGTTATTTTGATAGCCTTTCTAGTTTTTCATTATTTCTACTTATAAGTAAAATATTTCAAATACAGACTCATAATAAAATTCTATCTTTTGATAAAAATTACAAATCTTTTTATCCCGCTTTAATAACAAAAATACATAGTAATAAAAAAGAAGAAAAAATTATGCTTTCTTATTTGAAAAAAGGAGATTTGATTTTAATCAGAAATGAAGAAATTGTTCCTGCTGATTCTATATTAATGAAAGGGAATGCTATATTAGATAATAGTTTTATTACAGGAGAATCTGATTTGATCAGTAGTACAAAAATGGGAGAACGAATTTATGCTGGTTCTAAACAAAAAGGAGAAGCAATTCTGATAAAAGTAATCAAAAATATGGATCATAGTTATTTGAGTTTATTATGGAATAAGAATAAATCTAATCGTCTTCGTCATAAGAAATTATTTGATTTAAATTCAATCTCTACTAGATTCAGTCAATATTTTACTCCTATTATTTTGATAATTACGATTGTAACTGGAATATACTGGTCTTTTAGTCATGATGTTTCAAAAATTTTTCATACAGTTTTTTCCGTTTTGATTATTACTTGTCCTTGTGCTTTAGTTCTTTCTACTCCATTAATTTTCGGAAATATGATACGTGTTTTTTCCAAAAAGGGTTTTTATGTAAAAGATATTTTCACAATGGAAAGAATTTCGTCATCTAAAACTTTAATTTTTGATAAAACTGGAACTATAACTGATCCCAATAAAGAAAAAATATTTTTTGTAGGAAATATGAAAAATGAAGAAAAAAAAATGATAGCTTCTTTATTAAAAAATTCAAGTCATCCTTTAAGTCAAAAAATATTATCAGAATTATCGATAAAAGATTTTTATTTTATAAAAAATTTTAGAGAAATTATAGGGAAAGGATTAGAAGGGATCATAAGAGATGTACCGGTTAAAATTGGATCTTCCAAATATTTAGGGATTACAAATAAAATAATTAATGAAAATGAAATTAATCAAACTACAGTTTTTATTTCGATAAATCATAAGTTCGTAGGGTATTTTCTATTTAGGAATTATTATCGTGAGGGTATAGAAAAAATGTTTCAAAATTTAAAAGAATATAAAATTGTTATTCTTTCTGGAGATCATAATGATTTAGAAAAAAAATATTTAAAATCTATTTTACCAAAATCAAGTCAGGTTTTTTTTAGTCAAAGTCCAGAAGATAAATTAAATTATGTGAAAAAATTACAAGAAAAAGGAGAAACAATTATAATGTTTGGAGATGGAATTAATGATTGTGCTGCGTTAAATCAAAGTGAAGTAGGAATTTCTGTATCCGAAAATCCAACTAGTTTTTTTCCAAGTTGTGATGCTTTTATGCAATCCAATTGTATGAATCAAATTTTTTTATTTTTGAAAATATCCAAAGTATCTACAAAATTAGTATTCATAAATTTGATGATTAGTTTACTTTATAATAGTATAGGAATTTTTTTTGCAGTCACCGGAAATTTAAACCCTTTTATAGCCGCTATTTTAATGCCTTTAAGTTCTTTTTCTGTTATTTTTTTTTCGATGATATCAACTTGGATCGTTTCACGAAAATTAATATTTTAGTTTATGGATATAATAATTATTATGATCTTATCTAGTATTTCTTTAGGAGCATTTTTTCTCATATTTTTTTTAATTTGTCTTTATTCTGGACAATTTGATGATTATGAATCTCCTAGTATTAGAATTTTTATTGATGATTTTGAAAAAAATTAAATTTTCTGATGAAATTCAAAACATATTATTATAATAACAGTATTGTAAAAGCTTTTTTGTATGCTACTATGTTTTGGGCAACAATTGGATTTTTAGCTGGGTTATTTGTAGCTCTATTATTATTTTATCCTGAAATTCCTGAGATTTTTTTTGGTAAAAATCTGAAAGATACTCAAGGGATCATGGGGTTCGGTAGATGGAGAATGTTACATACAAGTACGGCTGTTTTTGCTTTTGTAGGAAATGTGATTTTCACTGGTTATTATTATGCTTTACAACGTTTATTAAAAACAAGAATTTACAGTGATCTCCTGAGTTGGATTCATTTTTGGGGATGGCAAATATTTATTATTTCTACTTGGATTACTTTTTTATTAGGAATTAATACAAGTAAAGAATACGCTGAACATGAATGGCCTATAGATATAGGAGTATTTTTTATTTGGATCATTTACGGAATAAATATGATTGGAAGTATTCTGAAAAGAAAAATTAAACATTTATATGTTAGCATTTGGTTTTTATTAGGAACATGGGTAGCTGTGGGTATGTTACATGTATTTAACAATCTTGAATTACCTATATCTCTTTTATCTTTTAAAAGTTATTCTATATATGCTGGAGTACAAGATGCTTTAATGCAATGGTGGTATGGACACAATGCTGTGGCATTTATTTTAACTACCCCTATACTGGGTTTGATGTATTATTTTGTTCCAAAAGCGTCTAATCAACCAATTTTTTCTTATAAACTTTCCATTATACATTTTTGGTCATTAATATTTATATACATTTGGGCAGGTCCTCATCATTTAATGTACACATCTCTTCCTAATTGGGCTCAAATGTTGGGTACTATTTTTTCAATTATGTTAATCGCTCCTTCTTGGGGGGGGATGTTGAATGGGTTACTTACTTTAAGAGGAGCTTGGGATCAAATGAAAAAAAATCCTATTTTGAAGTTTTTTGTAGTTGGAATTACATGTTATGGAATGGCTACTTTTGAGGGCCCAATGTTAGCAACGAAAACTCTGAATTCAATAGGACATTTTACAGATTGGGTCATCGCTCATGTTCATTTAGGTACTTTGGGATGGAATGGATTTATGGCTTTTGGAATTATATATTGGTTAACACAAAAAATGTGGAATACAAAATTGTATTCTATTTCATTGGCTAATATTCATTTTTGGCTAGGTGTTTCTGGTCTTATTTTATACATTTTTCCCATGTATTGCGGATCTATTTTACAATCTATCATGTGGAAGAAATTTAATCCTGATGGTACTTTAGCTTATAAAAATTTCTTAGATTCTGTTTTATCTATTATTCCATTTTATAAAATGAGATTTGTAGGTGGAATGATTTATTTTTTAGGTTTTGTTTTAATGATTTATAATATTTTTAAAACAATAAAACAAGGTTCTTCATTAGATAATGAAGAATTTCAATGCGATCCTTTTTATGGAAGTTCTGTAAAAGAAGATCAAGGGGATACATTTCACGGATGGTTAGAAAAGAAACCAATACAATTGACAATTCTTTCTTTTATAGCAGTAGCTATTGGAGGTTTTATAGAAATTATACCTACTTTAGTGATTAAATCGAATGTTCCTACAATTCATAATGTTAAACCTTATAAAGCTCTAGAATTAGAAGGTAGAGATTTATTTGTAAGAGAAGGATGTAACGCTTGTCACAGTGCACAAGTTCGTCCGTTTAGAGATGAAGTAGTTCGTTATGGAGAATATTCTAAAGCTGGAGAATTTGTGTACGATCATCCATTTCTTTGGGGTTCTAAACGAACAGGCCCTGATTTGGCTAGAGAAGGAGGAAAAAATCCTAATTCTTGGCATTTCAATCACATGTATAATCCTCGTTCTACTTCTCCTGGATCTATTATGCCAAGATATCCTTGGTTAATTTATAATGAATTGGATAGATCTAATACAGAAAAAAAAGTGAAAGCCATGATAAAATTAGGAGTTCCATATACTTTGGAATACATAAAAAATGTAAATCAAGATATGAATCATCAAGCGAGTCAAATTGTGTATGAAATTTATCAAGAACATCCAAGTTTGAGAAAGAAAATAGATCAACAAAAAAAAAGAGAAAAAGAAAAATTTATTCCATTAGAAAAAAGAGAAATTATAGCTCTTATTGCTTATTTACAACGATTAGGTAAAGATATAAAATCCTAATACGAAAATAAAAAAAAGTTCATGATAAGTTTTTTTAAGCAATACTTTACAGGAGAAAAAAATATAGGGATCTTTCAATCTGTTATGTTAATTTTGTTTTTATTGTCATTTGTTTGTTTAATATTTTTTGTGTTTTCAAAATCTAAGAAATATTATCATAAAATCAGTTTAATTCCTTTAGAATTAGAAAAAGAAAAAAAAAGGAAAGATTATGAGATCTAAAATTCCTTCTTTTATTCTGATTCCTTCTATTTTATCTGTTATCATATTCATGTTTTATGTGTTTTTTGTAAGTTATAATCATATATCTTATTTAGTCCATCCTATTACTATATTTTGTTTTATTATAATTACGGTATTATTGTATATTTTGGAATCTATCAATCATTTGATTTTTAGAATAAAATTGCAATTTCTTTCAAAAGAAAAAAGAAAAAAGATTTTTGAAGAAAATGAAGGAAATTATTTTTATAGACTTTACAGATTTATATTTTATGATTCTAAAAAAATCAATCATGATGAAGTAAAAAAAATAGATCATGGATTTGACGGAATTATAGAATTAGATAACAAATTACCTATGTGGTGGGTTCATCTTTTTTATCTAACAATTGTTTTTTCCGCAATTTATTTTTTTTCTTATTTATTCATAGATTTTTCTAATCCTTATAAGGAATATGATATAGCTTATAAAAATCAATTAAAAGAAATTGAAATTTTTGAAAAAAACACCCCACAAGTAACTATAACAAATGCATGTTTTCAGGAAAAATTAATCAATCATGGTAAAATTCTTTTCAAGGAAAATTGTGCAACTTGTCATCAATCGGATGGAAGTGGAAATATAGGTCCTAATTTAACAGATGATTATTGGATCAATGTAAAAGAAAAAGATTTATTTAAAAACATATATTCTGTAATATGGAATGGGAGCGATAATAATCCGACTATGCGTGCTTTTGGTCAATTAGGAGAAATTAAAGGAAATGATATTGAAAAAATATCCAGTTATGTTTATTTTATAAACCAAAAATATAAAAAACCTTTAATAGGAAAAGCTCCTCAAGGAATAAAAATAAAAAAATGGAATCAGATATAAGTCAAATTATCTTATCCATAGTTAATTTTCTTTTTTTTGATAAAAAACTCAAAGTTTGAATTATGAAAATGAAATTCAATTGGGATACTGGAATCGTGTTATCTTTAGTTTTTTTTATAATCTTTATCACTTATATTGCTTTCTTTTTTCCACATGTAGGAAGTCAACTTGTATCAGATAGATATTATGAAGAAGAAATGAAATATCAAGAAATTATAAATGAGAAAAAAAATGTGTCAAAACTTCCTATCAAAATCAAAGTTTTCATTTTAAATTCTGGAATTAAAATAATATTTCCTCCTGTTAACAATGATATTCATGGTTTTTTTACTTTATTTAGATCTTCTTCTAAAGATTTAGATTTTACGCAGTTTTTCAAACTTTTGAAAAATTCCAAAAAAATATTATTGATTCCTAAAAGATTTTTGAAAAAAGGATATTATAAACTGATAATTCGATGGAAAACAGATAAAAAATTTTTTTTTGAAAAAGATATTTTTTGGAATTAACATAGATAGATATTTTTATCTGTTTCAACATTTTAATATTTTAAACATAATGAGAAAAAATATAAGTAATCTTCGTGAAGAATCTTTAGATTACCATAGCCAATTTCCTTCTGGAAAAATACAAATAACCCCTACAAAAAAATATAGAAGTCAAAAAGATTTATCTCTTGCTTATTCTCCAGGAGTTGCTGAACCTTGCAAGGAAATTGCTCGTTCTTCTATAGAAGTATATAAATACACATCTAAAGGAAATCTTGTAGCAGTGATTACTAATGGATCTGCTGTATTAGGTCTTGGTGATATTGGAGCATTAGCCTCTAAACCAGTTATGGAAGGAAAAGCTCTTTTATTTAAAATATTTTCCGGAATTGATGTTTTTGATATAGAAATAGATGAATCTGATCCAGAAAAATTTATAGAAACAGTAAAAGCTATTGCTCCTACTTTTGGAGGAATTAATTTAGAAGATATCAAAGCTCCAGAAGCTTTCGAAATAGAAAAAAGACTAAAAAAAGAACTTAATATTCCTGTCATGCATGACGATCAACATGGAACAGCTATTATTTCAGGAGCAGCATTACTGAATGCGATTACTTATGTAGATAAAAAAATTCATAAAATTAAAATGGTAGTAAATGGAGCCGGTGCGGCAGCTATTTCTTGTGCAAGAACATATAAACAACTTGGAGTAAAACCTGAAAATATTTTGATGTTTGATAGTAAAGGGTTATTACATGCTTCAAGGAAAGATTTAAATAAAGAAAAAAAAGAATTTACCGTAAATACTTTTCCCATTAAAAAATTGGAGGATGCTATTTATAATGCAGACGTTTTCATAGGGTTATCTATAGGAGGAATATTAACGCCTAAGATGTTAAAAAGTATGGCTAAAGATCCAATTGTATTTGCTATGGCAAATCCTGATCCAGAAATCAATTATAATTTAGCTATTAAAGTACGTCCAGATGTGATTATGGCTACAGGAAGAAGTGATTATCCCAATCAGGTGAATAACGTATTAGGATTTCCTTATATATTTAGAGGAGCATTAGATGTTCATGCTAATGTAATTAATGATGAAATGAAACTTGCGGCAGTACATGCGATAGCTTCTTTAGCAAAAGAACCTGTTCCAGAACAGGTCAATATTGTTTATAATAAGAAAAATATTTCTTTTGGAAAAGAATATATCATTCCGAAACCTTTTGATAATCGTTTAATAACTCGTGTTGCTCCTGCTGTTGCAAAAGCAGCTATGGATTCTGGAGTAGCAAGAAATCCTATTTTAGATTGGAAAATTTATCAAGAAAAATTGCTTGATAGAATGGGTTATGAAACTAAAATACTTCGAATGATTCAAAACCGAGCCCGTACAAATCCTAAAAAAATTGTTTTTTGTAATGGAGAAGAATATGATATTCTTAAATCGGTTCAAATTCTTCACGAAGAAGGAATTGTTTCTATTTCCATAGTTTTAGGAAATGAAAATCGTATCAAACGTTTAATTCATGAAAATCATTTAGATGTTGAATTAGAAATTATAGATCCAGAAAAAGAAGAAAATATAAAAAAAGTAGAAGAATTTTCCAAAATTCTTTGGAAAAGAAGAAATAGAAAAGGGTTAACTTTATATGATTCAAAAATTCGTATGCGTACGAATGATCATTTTGGAGCTATGATGGTGGATCAAGGAAAGGCAGATGCTGTTCTTACAGGGTATTCTAAAAGTTTTTCATTAAGTTTACGTCCTTTGTTAGAAGTAATAGGAAAAGCTGATTTTATACACAACAAAACGGCAGGAATGATGATTTTATTAACAAAACGTGGACCTCTATTTTTAGCAGATACAGCCGTGATTCCAGATCCAACAAGTGAGGAGTTAGCTAGAATAGCTTTAATGGTTTCTCACGTGGTGCAAGGTTTCGATATAAAACCACGTATAGCTATGTTATCTTTTCAAAATTTTTCATCTAATCCTAAAATATCTTCTAAAGTTTCTCAAACAGTCTCTTTTTTACATAAAAAATATCCAGATTTGATAGTATATGGAGAAGTTCACCCTGATTTTGTTTTGAATGAATTTTTGTTATATAGAAAATTTCCTTTTTCTAAACTTGTTAAAAAAAGAGCAAATATTTTTATTTTTCCAAATTTAGAATCAGGAAATTTGACTTATAAATTTATTAGAGGATTAGGAGATGTTCAAACTATTGGTCCTGTCATGTTAGGAATGCGGAAACCAGCACATATTATGCAAAAGCAATCTAGCATAGAAGAAATAGTTAATCTAGCTACTTTGGCTGTAATAGATGCACAAATGAGATCAAATTAAAAAAATGTGTTTTAAAAACACATTTTTTCCAAAAAGAATTCGTACTTTTTTTTCAAAAAAAATGGGAATAGAGCTAGACGTATAAAAAATAGGAAATTTATTATAGATAGGATGGAAGCATAATAATTTTTCTTCACTTAATTTTTTTTTTATTTCTTGTACTACTATTTTTTGAATATCAATTAAATGAACTTTTCCATGAAAAAAATTTTTGATTTCTTGTTTCAAAAATAAATAATGAGTACAAGCCAATAATATTGCATCTATTGATTTTAAGTGATTTAAATAATTTTTTATAATAGGATTTATTTTTTTTATTTCCCAACCATTTTCTATAATAGGGGCTAATAAAGGAGTAGACATTTGAATGACATCTAAATGATGATAGTATCTTTTGATTTTTTTTGTATAAAAATTTGAATGTATCGTAGCAGGCGTAGCAATGATTCCTATTTTTTTATAAGAAAGAAAAACTGTGTTTTTTACAACAGGATCTATAACATTAAATATTAATATTTTTTTATGAAATTGTTTTTGAATCAGATCCAAAGCATTAGATGCAATAGAATTGCATGCTATGACTAAAGCTTTACATTTTTTTTCATAAAGAAAAGAAGCGATTTTCATAGAATTTTTTATAATAAATTCTTTAGATTTTTCTCCATAAGGCATATTTTTTGTGTCTCCAAAATAAATAAAATATTCATTAGGCATTTGAATTTTCATTTCTTTAGCTATTAAAAGTCCGCCAATTCCAGAATCAAATATCCCTATTGGAGATAATGGACTGATTTTCATATTTACATTAAATTAAATGGAAAACGAATTATAAAATCTAATACAGAAAATAAAAATAAAACCGGATGAATAATTTTTTTATGTTGATTTTGATATAATTTTTTGTAAAAAAGAAGAAATATAAAAAATACTAGAATCATCGTGATTGTATGTTCAATCAGATTGAAACAAATTTTTTTTTGTTTGAAAAGATTAACAATCTCAATTTTATTCAAAATTTGAACAAGGATAATAATGAATATTGATAAATATCATTTCATTCCCATGATGAAAACAATCATCAACAAAATCATGATATTTTATTATAAAAATTTATTCATTATTTATTAACTAATTAAAATTTTTTTACTCAATTTTTTTTTCAATCTAGCAGCTTTATTCACATGTATAATATTTTTCTTGGCTAATTTATCTATCATGGAAAGAACAATAGAATATTGTTTTTTGTTTTTATTATCTATTAACAATTTTTTAATAGCTGTCTTAGTACTTTTATACGCATATTTATTACGTAATCGTCTAGTATGATTCTGTCTAATTCTTTTTAAAGAAGATAAATGATTTGCCATAAAAAATAATTATAGCCCATAGGGGAATTGAACCCCTCTTTCCAGGATGAAAACCTGACGTCCTAACCAATAGACGAATGGGCCTTTGATCAAATAATAATTAATGATACAAATTAAATTTTTTTTATCTTTAATACAAGTATTTTGTTTTTGTTTATATTTGGGTATCTCTTTTCTTGATCTGTTTTTGTTTTAAACAATAAAAAAAGTTTATCATAAATTCTAAAATTCTTTTACTTATAATTTTTTATTATCATCTTATTTCTATTTCATTATATGGAAATGTGGAATGCAATAAAAAATATGAAAGAATTTCTTTCAGGAAAAAAAAACAAAATATGTATAGAAATAATTCAAAAAATTATTTTCAATTTTTGAATCAAAAACTGTTTTTTAAAGAACAGATAGAATGCATTATAGAAAAAGCTAAAAATTACATGTATACTCCATATAAATATGGAGGAAATAATACCAAAACTGGAATAGATTGTTCCGCTTTAATCAAAAATATTTTTGCCTCCTATCATATATTCTTACCACGTATTTCTTACAATCAAGCCCAAAAAGGTTTTTTTGTTCCCAAAAACAAAATAAAAAAAGGAGACTTATTATTTTTTTCAACAACAACAGGAATATCTAAAAAAATCAATCATGTAGGAATGGTGATCCATACGAGCAATAAAAATATATCTTTTATTCATGCATCTACATCCAATGGAGTGATTATCTCTCAATTATATAAAAAATACTGGAATCATAAATTCATTATGGCAAGAAGAATTTTTTTTTCTTCAGAAGAAAGAAAAATCAATTAAAAAACCTAAAGATTCTAAGTCCTTCCAAAAATTAGGATATGATTTTTCTACAACATTGGGTTTTTCTATTTTGATAAAATCATAGCATAATCCAAATGTAGAAAAAGACATTGCCATTCTGTGATCTTGATAAGTTCGAATTCTGATAAAAGAATCCATTTTTTTTCTATAAAAATCTGTTATTTTTAAACAAGATTTCGTAATTTTTGTTATCACCCCAAATTTTAAAAGCTCTTCTTTCAATGCTTGTAATCTATCTGTTTCTTTAATTTTCAATGTTTCTAATCCTTTTAAACTGCATTTAATGCCAATCGCTGCACAAGTAACAACAATAGTTTGAGCAAGATCTGGTGTTTTATTCAAATCTAATTCAATAAATTTTGGTAATAAAAAATTCAATTTTTTCTTTAATGTTATTACATTTTTATCAAAAATAGTAGATATTCCAAAATATTGATTGTATATATTACAAACTTCTTTATCTCCTTGCAAACTCTTATTGCTATATGAACGTAAAATAATATGGCTTTTCTTTGCAATAGCGGACATAGAATAATAGTAAGAAGCAGAACTCCAATCTGATTCTACAGAAAAACATTTTTTTCCCTGATTTTTGATGGGATAAATATGAATCATTCTTTCTTTCCAATCAGCTTTTATTCCGGCTAAAGTCAGTAAATCGAAAGTCATTTTTATGTAGGGAATAGATGTAATATTTCCTTTTAAATAAATTTTTAATCCCATTTTAAATTGACTAGATATTAACATAAGAGAACTTATATACTGACTGCTAATTTTTGCATTCATATCTATTTCTCCTCCTAAAATTTTTTTTCCAAAAATTTGTATTGGAGGAAAGCCTTCTTTTTCTAAATAATAAATTTCGGATCCTAGCTTTTTTAGAGCTTCTACGAGTACAAAAATCGGCCTTTCTTTCATTCTATCTGATCCTGTTAATATTACTTTTTTCCCTTCTTGTATAGAGAAATAAGAGGTTAAAAAACGCATAGCAGTTCCCGCATGATGAATATCTAATATATTAGAAGGACTAATTAAACTTTTTTTTAATATTTTTGTATCTTCACAATTAGAAAGATTTTCAATATGAATGTCATCTTTATAAATAGCTTTTAAAATTAAAAGACGATTAGATATACTTTTAGATCCCGTTATAGATATAGAACCATATAAGGCCCTCTTATTTTTGTAAATTTTAATATAAGAAGACATATTTTTTATTTCAATTTTTTATTTTTATGATGTCTGACATGATCTCTTCTTTTCTTTTTTTCTAATTTTCTATGAAATGATTTTTCCAAATCTATTCCAGTCTGATTTGCTAAACAAATTATAATAAATAATACATCTGATAATTCTTCTCCAAGATCTTCATTTTTTTTACAGTTTTTTTTTTTTGATTGTTCTCCATAATTTCTAGCAATAATTCTAGAAACTTCCCCCACTTCTTCAGATAAAAGAATTGTATTCGTTAATATATCAAAATAACGAATTCCATAATTTATGATCCAATTATGAACTAATTTTTGTAAATCTTTAATTTCCAATATCAATAACTTATTGTTTGTTTTTATTTTTCAAAACGAATTCTACATGATTTATAATAGATTCACGATCAATATCATATTTTTTTAAAAGTTCCATAGGCTTTCCACTTTCTCCAAAAATGTCGTTAACAGCTACTAAACTTTGAATAACAGACCATTTTTTATTCTTAACAGTGGTCAATACTCTGGCAATACTTTCTCCTAATCCTCCCCAATAATTGTGTTCTTCTGCAGTAACAATACATTTTGTTTTATTAATCGATTTCAAAATTGTATGTTCATCTAATGGTTTAATTGTATGAACATTAATAACTTCACATTCTATTCCTTTTTTTTCGTATAAAATCTTAGATGCTTCTAAAGACTCCCAAACTAAATGTCCTGTACTAACAATAGTAACATCTTTTCCCTCTGTTAATACTACCGCTTTTCCAATTTCAAATATTTGATCTTCATCTGTAAAATTAGCTACAGAAGGACGACCAAAACGTAAATATACTGGACCAAAATGATTAGATATGGCTATCGTTGCGGCATAAGTTTGATTATAATCACAAGTATTAATCACGGTCATACCAGGTAACATTTTCATCATTCCTATATCTTCTAAACTTTGATGTGTTGCTCCATCTTCTCCTATCGTTAATCCAGAATGAGAAGCACATATTTTTACATTTTTGTAAGAATAAGCAATGGACTGTCGTATTTGATCATAAACACGAGATGTAGCAAAATTAGCAAATGTTCCAGCAAATGGAATATATTCCCCAATACTAAGTCCAGCTGCAATTCCTATCATATTAGCTTCTGCGATTCCTATTTGAAAAAATCTTTCAGGAAATTCTTGTGAAAACTGATCCATAAACAAAGAAGTCGTAAGATCTGCACATAATGCGACTACTTTATGATTTTTTCTTCCCAAAAAAGTTAAAGCTTTTCCAAAACCGGCTCTCGTTTCTTTTAGTCCTTGATTTTCATATTGTCTCATAATAAAAAAATATATATTATAATGGATAGTCTCCTAAAGAAGTTTCAGGAAGTTGATGTAAAGCTTTCTTCAATTCTTCTTCATTGGGAGCTTTTCCATGCCATGCATTATTTCCCACCATAAAATCTACACCATATCCCATTTGAGTATATAATATGATTAAAATAGGTTTTCCTTTTCCAGTTTCATTTTGGGCTTTTTTTAAAATGTTAATCACTTTTTCAATATTGTTTCCTTCTAATTCTTCTAGAACTTTCCAATCAAAGGATTCGAATTTTTTTTTTAAATCTCCTAAAGGTAATACTTCATCTGTTGTCCCATCTATTTGTTGCCCATTATAATCTACAGTAGCTATATAATTATCTATTTTTCTAGAACCTGCATATAAAACTGCTTCCCAAATTTGTCCTTCATTTAATTCTCCATCTCCATGCAAACTGTAAATTATACTACTCAATTCTTTGTTTAGTTTTTTTGATAAAGCAGCACCAATAGATATAGACATTCCTTGTCCTAAAGAACCAGAAGAAATTCGTATTCCGGGTAGTCCTCCATGTACAGATGGATGTCCTTGTAAACGAGAATTTAACTTTCTAAAAGTAGATAATTCTTTAATCGAAAAAAAACCAGAACGAGCTAATATGCTATAATAAACAGGAGATATATGTCCATTGGATAAGAAAAAAAGGTCTTCTCCTTTCCCATCTATAGAAAATTTATTTGAATTATAATGCATGATCTTTTGATATAAAGAAACCAAATACTCTGTACACCCTAAAGATCCACCAGGATGTCCAGATTTTGCGTTATTTACCATACGTAAAACATCTCTTCTCACTTGAATACACAAATCTTTTAAATAACGTACATTCATTTTTTTCAATTTTTGTTTGTATATTTTTTTCGTGTTTGACTATTTCACAAAAGTAACAATTAATTTCATTATGAGTATTCTCAATAGAAAAGCAAGATTTAAATATCATTTTATGGAACATTACGTATCTGGAATACAATTATTTGGTACAGAAGTAAAATCAATAAGACAAAATAAGGCCAATATAATGGAAAGTTTTTGTCAAATGAGACATGGAGAGTTGTATTCTATCAATATGTATATAGCTGAATATAAATTTGGAACAAACTGGAATCACTCAAGTAGAAGAGAAAGAAAATTATTATTGAAAAAACAAGAATTAATAAAAATCAATAAAAAATTAAAAAATCCAGGTTTAACTTTAATACCCATAGAATTATTTTTTAATGATAAAGGATATATAAAAATGAAAATAGTTTTAGCTAAAGGAAAAAAAACATATGATAAACGTGAATCTTTGCGTAAAAAAGATTTTTTTAGGGAAATTCAGCAATCTTTTAAATTAAAAAATCGTATTTAATTTATTTTTGAAATCAAATCTTTATATTTGTTTAGATTTAAAGAAATTATAGTTTTATGAGAAACGTCAATTTTTTTATTATTGCTTTATTTACTTTTTTTTCGTCTGTTTTTTCCCAAGAAGATTCGAAAGAAAAATGGTTTATCCGAATAGGAGCACATGATATAAATTATTATCCGATAACGTCTCCTTTTGAAGGTTTTTTTCTAAAAAAGAATAATAGTTTTAATCCCGTTATTTCTAGCATAGAATTAGAACATCAGATCAAGAAACATATGGGAGTGTATTTAAATGCTTCATTAGGAATGGTAGACAATCCAAGATGGAAAATAGAAAATAACTTTTTTATGAAGTTAAGTCATGGAGTGAATTTATATATGTTACCTCATAACAAGCATAACAAGTTTGATCCTTATTTAAAATTGGGATTAGGTTATCATAAATTCAATAATTATCTCAATAGAGAATTGAGAATTTCAGAAACAAAATATTTTAAAACGAATAAAAAAAATTTTTTTCTATTAAATAGTGGATTAGGGTTTAATTTATGGATGGTTCCTAACTTTGGATTTAATGTTCAAAGCACTTATAATCAAATATTTGCAAAACAATCAGAAGATTATTTAAATTTTTGGAAACATAATGTAGGATTGATTTTCCGTTTTGGTGGAACCCTACAAATTCATAAACATGATCATAAAACGGTTGGAGAAACAGATCAAGATAATTTTTATTCCGTTCTTCCCATTAAAGAAAAAGAAGAAGAAAAAGAAAAAAAAATTTGTTGTAATAATCAAGAAGACTCAGATAATGATGGAGTTTTAGATCAGGAAGATTCCTGTCCAAATCAATTTGGATTAAAAAAATTTCAGGGTTGTCCAGATACAGATTTAGATAATATTCCGGATCAGGAAGATTCCTGTCCAAATCAATTTGGATTAAAAAAATTTCAGGGTTGTCCAGATACAGATTTAGATAATATTCCGGATCAGGAAGATTCCTGTCCAAATCAATTTGGATTAAAAAAATTTCAGGGTTGTCCGGATACAGATTTAGATAATATTCCGGATCAGGAAGATAGATGCCCAAACAAATTTGGAAAAAAAGAACATCAAGGATGTCCTCATGTAGTTTTTTATCCTATTTTATTCAATTTTGGTAAATTTTCATTATCTCCTCATTCTTTAACAAAAATTAATAAAATTGCTGAAATCATGATTAATATTCTTCCTAATTCTAAATTTTACATCAATGGATATACAGATCCGAATGGAAAATCCGATTTGAATAAGATTCTATCTGTAAAAAGAGCTTATTCCGTATTTGAAGCTTTAGTATCTAAAGGGGTAGATGCTTCTAGAATAGAAATTAGAGGATTAGGAATCGAAAAGAAAAAAGGACGATGTGTTGAAATCATAATCAAAAAGTCATAAAATCATAAATAAAAAAAGTCTCTTGATTTTCAAGAGGCTTTTTTGTTTGTCTGAAAAGAGATATATACACTTACTTGATAAAGTATTAGAAGAGGAATTAATACGATGATTGTACTTAAAATATCTCCAGGTGTTATAGCAGAAGCTATAACTAACAGGATCAGAAAAGCATGTTTTCTGTATTTTTTTAAAAATGAATAAGATATTAATTCCATTTTAGTTAGAAAAAATATAAGAAATGGAAATAAAAAAAGAATCCCCATAGAAAACACGGAATGAACGATTAAAGAAATATAATCTGATAAATCAAATATATTTTTCGGAATATAACTTATTCTAAAAGAATATCCAAAATGAATTAAAAATGGACATAATACAAAATAACCGAAAAAAATACCTAATAAAAACAAAAAAGTAACCATGATCAATATCCATAGAGAATATTTCTTTTCTTCATCCGAAAGAGCCGGTTTAATAAATTTCCAAAATTCATAAACAACATAAGGAAATGATAAAATGACTCCTCCTATGAAGCAAGTCCATACATAAATATTGAATTGACCAAATATTTGTCTATTTTGTATTTCTAAATTTTTATCTAAAAAAGAAACGGAGTTCAAATGTATACCTAAAAATGAATTTGCTAATTTGTAAAAAACACGGTAAGTAATGAAATCTGTTTTTGCGGGACCAAAAATAATGTAATCAAATATAATATATTTATTGTTCATTAAAATAATCATTGCAATAATGATTGCACAAAGACAATGAATTATATGTTTTCTTAATTCCTCTATATGTTTCCAAAACGGCATTTTATTTTTATTCATTAAAATTAAATTTTATAAAAAAATAATATATTTATTTTCAATAAAAATTGTAATTTTCATGTTAAATTTCATATACATGAAATGTGGAATTATAGGACTTCCCAATACGGGAAAATCAACATTTTTTAATCTGATTTCCAACTCAAAAGCTTTATCAGAAAATTTTCCTTTTTGTACCATAGAACCTAATTATGGAATCACAAAAGTTCCAGATAAAAGATTATACGAATTAAAAAAAATCATTAATTCTCCTACTACAAAAATTATTCCATCTGAAATAAAAATAGTAGATATAGCTGGATTAATTAAAGGGGCGCATAAAGGAGAAGGTTTAGGAAATAAATTTTTATCTCATGTTCGTGAAACAAATGTCATCATACACATGATTCGTTTTTTTCGTGATAAAAGTGTCCTTCATGTGGAAGGATCTGTAAATCCTATTAGAGATAAAGAGATTATTGATATGGAATTACAGTTTAAAGACATAGAAACGATAGAAAAAAAATTAGAAAAAACTATTAAAAAAAATCAAGTCAATAAATCTACACATATACTGAAAAAAATTTCTTCTTTTTTAAAAGAAGGAAAAAATATTAGAATGTATCCCTTTCAAGAAAATGAACAAGAATATATAAAAGATTTACAGTTACTCACTGTTAAACCTGTTCTTTATATATGTAATCTAGACATAGATGATAAAAAATTAGATCAAAAAACTAATTTGCATATAGAAAGTATGAAAAAAATGGTAAAAAGGGAAAATTCTACTTTAGTAATTTTATCATTAAAAAAAAATTGTATAGAACTTGATCAAGTGTTGAAAAATACCTATAAATTACTAAACTTACAAAGTTTTTTTACGATAGGAAAAAAAGAAATTCGATCTTGGTCTATTCCTAATCCATGTACAGCTTATGAAGCGTCTTCAGTGATTCATACAGATTTTAAAAAAGGATTTATTCGAGCAAAAGTTATTCATTATAATGATTTTATAAAACATAGATCTGAAGAAAATGTGAAAAAAGCAGGAAAAATATTATTAGCAGGAAAAAATTATCTCATTCAAGATGGAGATCTTATTCACTTCCGATTCAATTAATAAAAAACTGATTTATATTATTATTAATTTCTTGTAAAGTTTCAAAAATAAGTAATATAGTTAGTTCTACATCTTTTTTATGAACCATTTCTACTGTAGTATGCATATATTTAAGAGGAATGGAAATTAAAGCAGACAATACTCCCTTATTGGAATAAGCGAAAGCATCTGTATCTGTTCCTGTGCTAGATGATACCAAACGTTGAAAATGTATTTTTTTCCTATTAGCAGTATTAATCATCAATTCTCTAATACTTTTATGTATTGAAGGAGCATATCCAATGACAGGTCCTAATCCACATTTGATATCCCCTTGTATTTTTTTATCAATCATAGGACTACAAGTATCATGTATGACATCGGTAACAATTGCCACATTGGGTTGTATAGTTTGAGAAATCATTTTTGCCCCTTTAAAACCCACTTCTTCTTGAACTGAATTTACTATATATAATCCAAATTTTAGATTTATCCCATTTTCAATTATAATTTTTGCTACTTCTGCTATAATAAACCCTCCTATTTTATTATCTAATGCTTTAGATACAAAATAATTTTGATTCATAATAAAAAACTTATCAGGATAAGTAATCATACAACCTACATGAACCCCCATATTAATTGCTTCAGTCTTATTGGAAACACCAATATCTACAAATAGATTCTCTACATTAGGATATTTTTCTGATGAAGGTTTTCTTGTATGAATAGCAGGCCATCCAAATACTCCATGTATAAATCCTTTTTCCGTATGAATGATTACTCTTTTAGATGGAGCAATTTGATGATCGGTACCTCCATTACGAGATACATATATTATTCCTTCTTCTGTGATATAATTAACGTACCATGATATTTCATCAACATGAGCTTCAAGAATCAATTTGTATGGAGAATTAGGATTAATAATTCCTACTGCTGTCCCATATAAATCAGTTTGTATTTTTTCTATATAAGAACTAATATGGTTTGTCCATATTTGTTGTCCTTCATTTTCATTTCCTGTTGGGGAACATTTATTCAAATATTTTTCAAGAAATTGAATAGATTCACTATTAATTGAATATGAATAATTACTCATTTTTTTTCGATTTATAAAAATCCTCCATAAGGATGGATCCTTTAAATATAAATTTAACATTTCCGGTTAAATGAATATCAAAATATTCATTTTTTGTTTTTTTTAATGAAACCCATAATTTTCCTCCAAGAGTTTGGACTAAAATTTCTCCCACATCATTTTTTATTTTATTTGTTTCACATGCGGCGATGACAGAGGCAACAACTCCTGTTCCACAAGATAAAGTTTCGTTTTCTACTCCTCTTTCATAAGTACGAACTTGTAGCATATTATTTTTAAGTATTTTTACAAAATTCACATTGACTCCTTTTTCCAAATAAGGACTTTGAAATCTAATTTTTTTTCCTTCTTGATATATGTTTTTTTCATTGATTTTTTCTACAAATAAAATATGATGTGGAGAACCTGTATTTAAAAAAACGTATTTTTTATGAATTTCTATTGTATTTTTATCTATATCAAGAAGTTTTATAGAAACCAAATTATCATTATTCCTTATAAATCCATCATGATATCCATCTATAGCTCGAAAATGAATTTTATTTTTTTTTGGGATTCCTAATTGATTCGCAAAAGAAATTGCACATCTCCCCCCATTTCCACACATTGTGCTTTCTTTTCCATCAGAATTACAATATTTCATATAAAAATCACTTTTATATTCATCATCATTTTGAATCAAAATAATTCCATCGGCTCCAACTCCAAAATGTCTATCACACAATTTTTTAAATAAAAAAGGATTTTCTATTTTTTGTTGTCTAGAATCTAGGAGTATGAAATCATTTCCAGTTCCTTGATATTTATAAAAATTCAATTTCATAACAACGAATTTAATATTATTTTTTAAACTGTAAAATTATTTATTTCCATATATTTGTTTGTGTGTAATCACTAACAAAATATAAATGAAGAAAATAGTTTTTTATATTGTACTGAGCAGTATTATGAGTTCAATAATAACTATTGCTGCATATAAACAATACGCTAAAGAAGACCCTTTACTTTTTCCATATACTTCAAAAACAAGGCTTACCTCATCAGATTCTTCCTCATTGGTTAGTTCTGCTGGTTTTCCTGATTTTACTAGAGTCGTATCAAAAACCATACATGCAGTAGTCAATGTTAAAAATTATTCAAAAAAATATAACAATCAATTTGATCCATTTGATTTCTTTTTTGGATTTCCTGATGATTTTGGAAACAATAGAGAAAAAAAACCTCAAAGAAATGAGATTCCTGGACTTCATGGATCTGGAGTCATTCTATCCCCTGATGGATATATTGTGACTAATAATCATGTCATAAAAGATGCAGAAAAAATAGAAATTACTCTTAGTGATCAAAGAACTTATAAAGCGAAATTAATAGGAACCGATCCTAGTACCGATATTGCTTTATTAAAAATTAATGAAACAAATTTACCCTTTATTTATTTTTCGGATTCTAATAAAGTACAAGTAGGAGAATGGGTTCTAGCGATAGGAAATCCTTTTGATTTAAACTCTACTGTTACAGCCGGGATCATAAGTGCAAAAAATAGAAGTTTGGGGATATTAAGAGGAGAAACACTATCATCTTCTTCTATTGAATCTTTTTTCCAAACAGATGCAGCGGTCAATCCTGGAAATAGTGGAGGTGCTTTAATTAACACAAATGGGGAATTAATTGGAATTAACACAGCCATTTCTTCAGCTTCAGGAAATTTTATAGGATATAGTTTTGCGGCTCCTTCTAATTTGGTAGCAAAAGTGATCCAAGACATAAAAAAATACGGAACCGTACAACGTGCATATTTAGGAGTGAGAGGAATGGATCTTTCTAAAACAGAATATTTAAAAGCTTATAATAAAGAAACACATCAAAATATAAAATCACAACAAGGTTTTTTAATAGGAGAAATATTTGAAAAAAGTGGAGCGTCAGATGCAGGACTTAAAAAAGGAGATATCATAAAAAGCATAGATGGAAAACCTATACAAAATGTTGCAGATCTTTCATTTATTGTAGGGACAAAACATCCAGGAGATAAAGTCAACGTGAATATTATACGTAACAAACAAAAGATAATTTTTCACGTTATTTTAAAAGATTTACAAGGAAGAACAAAAATAAGAACTAAAGAAGAAATGACTCCATCTGAATTATTAGGCGTAATATTTGAGCCACTTAGTCAAGAATATAAAAAAAATTTTGGAATTGGTTATGGTATTAGAATAAAAGAGATCAGATCAGGTCGTTTAAGTGCTATCGGTTTGGAAGAAGGAGATATCATTTTATCTATTAATGGAGTCAATATGAAAAAACCTAATGATGTGGATAGAGTTTTAAAAAAATACTCAGGAGATGTGACCATAAAATCGATAAAACAAAATGGACAAGTATATATAGCAGGATTTGAAATGAATTAATTCATACTTTATTTACTTCTATTCCAATAAAAGAACAAGGTAATGATTCCATAAATAACATTGGGAAGCCAAACAGATAAATAAGAAGGAATATAATCTTTGTTGGAATATATTTTTGTGATTTCTATAAAAAAAATATAAAAAAAAGCTAATATAATTCCTATAATCATGTTATAAGCAATTTCTCCTTTTTTTTTTCTTGTAGATATAGATAAACCCAAAATTGTGAATATTAAAGTAGAAAAGGGTAAACTTGTTCTTTGATAATATTCATTTAAATGCATATTTATATTTTTTTTGTCTCCTTCCATATTAATAAATTTTTTCAACTCATGAATATTCATAGTTTCTGCTATATATTCTTCCGGTAAAAATTGTTCCGGTTTTATGGGTAGTCTTATAATTTTATAATTTCCCATAACAAAAAAATCACGATTTTTCTTGATTGTAGTTTCTCTGTAATCAAATAGAATATATATGTTATATTTTTTATACCAATATATGATTTTAGATTTTAGAATATATGTTATATTTTTTCCATTAAATTTTTGATATACACATTTTTTTCCTATATTTTTCTTTTTTGAAAAATTTTGAATAAAAATATATTCATTTTTTGAAATTTGAGTACTGATCGTTTGATTTTTTTCATATTTATTTTTATGTCTTGGACTTAACATATATTGATAATGAAATTGATTTTTCTTTTTGTTAGCTATAGGTAAAAAATAATAATTGATGATTAAAGCTATAATTCCTATCATAATAGCTGAGACCAAATAAGGAAGTGTCAATCTTCTAAAACTAATTCCGCTTGATAGAATCGCTGTGATTTCTGAATGATGGGTTAATTTAGATGTGAAAAAAATAACAGACAAAAAAACAGAAATAGGAGAAAAAGTGTTAATTAACCATATGGACCAAAAAGGATAATAAAAAATTAAAGCTTCTTTAATAGATCCTTGATTATTTTCTAAACGATGCATCCGTTGAGATATGTCTATAACTATAGATAAGATCTGTAGAGAAATGGTAATAAATATGAAAGTCACAATGAAATTACGAATTATATAACGATCAATAATTTTCATAATATTATAAACGTTCTTGTAACAAAGGAATCATAGATTTTTTCCAATAAAAGAATTTATTGTGCATGATATGAATTTTTGCTTCTTGAAGAAGATGAAAATAAAAAGAAAGATTATGGATAGAAGCAATCTCTTTTGCTAAATTATCTCTAGATAAAAAAAGATGTCTAACATAAGATTTACTATACAATTGATCTACAAAAGAGTTCCCGAATTCATCTAAGCAGGAATAGTCTTTTTCCCATTTTTTGTTTTTGATATTCATGATTCCTTTCCATGTAAATAGCATTCCATGACGTCCATTCCTTGTAGGAAGAACGCAATCAAACATATCTATTCCAAGAGAAATTCCTTCTAAAATATCTGTAGGACTCCCCACTCCCATTAAATATCGCGGTTTTTTTTTAGGTAAAATGTCTGTTAATAAATCAGTAATGCTATGTGTTTGTTCTTTTTCTTCTCCTAAACTTAATCCCCCTATCGCATACCCTTCCGATTTTAACAATGAAATTTCTTCTGTAAAAGATCTCCTTAAATCCGGATAAATACTTCCTTGTATAATCGGAAAAAAACTTTGCTTATAATTATATATTTCTGGATTTTTTTCTAAATAAGAAGAACATTTTTTTAACCAACTATGTGTTTTTTTTAAGGATTTTTGAGCTTCTGTATGACTACAGGGAAAAGGGGGGCAATCGTCGAAAGCCATAATAATGTCTCCACCTATAAAACGTTGAATTTTCATAGATGTTTCAGGAGAAAAAAAATGAAAAGATCCATTTATCATAGATTTAAATAGAACTCCGTCTTCAGTAATTTTATTTGATTTTTTCAATGAAAAAATTTGAAAACCTCCACTATCTGTTAATATAGATCCCTTCCAATTTAGAAAAGAATGAATTCCTCCGGCTTCATGTAAGACTTCAATACCGGGTTGAAAATGTAAATGATAAGTATTTCCAATAATTATTTTATACATTTTATAAAGTTCATGTGTTGGAACAGACTTTACATAGCCTTTTGAAGCAACTGGCATAAAAATAGGAGTTTCGATTTTACCATGATCTGTTTCTAAAATTCCTATTCTTGCTTTGGAATAACTATCTGTTTTAATTAAGTTGAATTTCATTTGAAAAAGATTTTAACAAATTAAACGATATATGTAACATATAGTAGTTATAAAACATAATTTCGTACTATTTATTTATAAAAAATGAATTCTCAATATCACCATAAACCAGTTCTTCTAGAAGAAAGTATAGAAAATTTAATTACAAATCCAAACGGAATTTATGTAGACACTACATTTGGTGGAGGAGGACATTCTGATGCCATTCTAAAAAAATTAAATCAAAAAGGAACTCTAATAGCTTTGGATCAGGATCAGGAATCAATCAAAAGAAATTTGATTATAGATAAACGTTTTCATCTATTTCACAATAATTTTATTCATATACGTGATATTTTGAATCAAAACCGGATTGATAAAGTATCAGGAATATTAGTGGATTTAGGGATTTCATCTTTACAAATAGATAATCCTATAAGAGGTTTTTCGAATAGATCCAATTGTATTTTAGATATGAGAATGAATCAGAAATCTTTGTATTCTGCTCAACATGTTATAAATGAATCTTCAAAGCAAAAATTATTTCATATATTTTATGAATATGGAGAATTTAAAAATGCAAGAAACATTGCAGAAAAAATATTTAAAACACGTTTAAAAAAAAATATAAAAACGGCTTTGGATTTAGTTCATCTTTTTTTTATAAAAGGATCTTTTAAAAAGAGAAAAAGATTTTTTGCTAGACTTTTTCAGTCTATACGAATAGAAGTTAATAATGAAATAAATGTTTTAAAGGATTTTTTATTAGAATCTTCTAAAATCCTATTACCAGGAGGTAGAATAGCCGTGATTTCATATCATTCTATAGAAGATAGAATCATTAAATATTTTTTTAAAAAAGGAATTATAATAGATAAAATCAATTTTAAAATTCTTCCATTCAGAATGATCCATAAAAAAGTAATTAAACCAAGTTTTCAAGAAATCATAAAAAATACACGATCTAGAAGCGCTAGATTAAGAATTGCAGAAAAAACTTAAATCATAAAAAAAATAATATCATAAAATGAAAACGAATATACCAGATATCCTGAAAGGAAAATTTTTAGTAAAAAAAGATGCTTATCGTAGTTGGAATTTTATTGTTTTTATTACTGTACTATCTTTAATTAGCATTACCAGTTCACATATGATGGACCGAAAAATTCGACAAATCACTAAAATTAGTGAAGAAATCAAGGAATTAAAATCTGAATATGCAGATTTACACAGTAAATGTATGAAAATGCAATTAGCCTCTTTTATAAGAAAAAAATTAGTTAATGGATTAAAACATTTAGAATCTCCTCCATACGAATTAGTCATAATAGAAGAAGATCATAATAAAAATATGGATGAGACACAATCAAATCAATAATGAAACGGAAAAGATATATTTTATTATATAAATCTTATTTAGTTGGTTTTTTCTTCATATTTATTGCTGCATTAATTATTTTCAATTTATTCTATATTCAAAATTATTCAGAAGGATACAAAAAATCTGTTTTAAAAAAAACGATTAGAACCAATTTAATTAAAGCTAAACGTGGAAATATTTATGCGTCAGATAATAGTATTTTAGCAATGTCTGTTATAAGATATGAAATTCACATCGATTTTAGGTCCATATCTGAAGAATTATTTCAAGAAAATATTTATTCTTTATGTAATGCTTTGGAACTTTTATTTAAAAAACCGAAATTTTTTTTCTATAAAAAATTTCAATACGAAAAAAAAAAGGGAAGTAGATATTTCTTATTAGCAAAGAATTTAGATTATCCACATTTTAAAATATTACGAAAATTACCCATCTTCAATAAGGGACAAATACGAGGTGGGTTCATTGTAGAAAAAAAAATATGTAGAATTCACACATTAGAAAATATTGGAAAAAGAACATTAGGATATGATGATCATAGAGGAAAAGCAGGATTAGAAGGGGCTTTTAGCAAATATTTGAAAGGAAAAGATGGAAAAAGATTAGAACAACGTATTAGCTTTAAAATATGGAAACCATTGAAGTCAAGAAACGAAATTAATCCAGAAGATGGAAAAGACGTTTATTCCACTATAGATATATCTTTACAAGATATAGCCTATCATGCATTACTTCAAGAATTATTCATTTCTCAGGCAGATCATGGATGTGTTATTTTAATGGATGTAAAAAGTGGAGAAATTTCTGCAATGATCAATCTGGAAAAAACAAAAAAAAAAACTTACGAAGATTTAAAAAATTTTTCAGTATGGGAAGGAAGTGAACCTGGGTCTACTTTTAAAACAATGTCTATTCTTGCCGCTTTAGAAGATAAAAAAATAGATGTAGATATGATTGTCAATACCAAAGGCGGAGTCATGAAATTGAGAGGAAAAGAAATACGAGATAGTCATTATAATGGAAATATTGAAATGAATCCAAAACAAATTTTAGAATTATCTTCAAACGTAGGAATAGCAAAAATTATTTATGATAATTATAAAGAAAATCCGGAACAATTCATAGAACATTTCCGTAAATGGAAATTGGATAGAAAAATAGGAATTGACATACCGGGAGAAAGCATGCCTTTTATTCCAAAACCTGGAAAAAAAAATTGGAGTAGCATTACCTTGCCATGGATGACTTTTGGATATAATATTAAACTAACTCCTTTACAAATACTCACTTTTTACAATGCTATTGCAAACCATGGAAAAATGATTAAACCTCTATTGATTAGAGAAATCAAATATCATGGAAAAAGTATAAAAAAATATACAAAACCTATCATTATGAATCCTTCTATAGCTAGAAAATCTTCTTTAATTAAAATTCAAAATATGTTAGAAGGAGTAGTCAAAAATGGAACCGCTAAAAAATATTATAATCCAGAATATCCTTATGCGGGAAAAACAGGAACAACACAGTTAAATTATTGGATGAAAGGAAAACCCTTATCTTACAACAGTTCTTTTGTAGGATACTTTCCTGCTAAAAATCCAAAATATTCTTGTATTGTAGTCATTTCAAAACCAGAAAAAGGGTACTACGGGATAGAGGTCGCCGTTCCTGTATTTGACAAAATTGCTAAATCTATTTATCCTAGAATAGAAAGAAAAATACTTTTAAAAAAAAAAGAAATTCAAGAGAATTTACTAAATCAAATTATAGAATCAAGAAATTTTTTTATTGATAAATGGATAATGCCTAATGTTGTCTCTGTTCCTGGAAAAGAAATTATCCCTATATTAGAAAACAGGGGTTTTCACATTCAATATGAAGGAATAGGAAAAGTGTTGACTCAATCTATTCAACCAGGAACAAAATTGAAAAAAAATCAGATTATATTTTTGAAACTAGAAGAATGAAAAAACTATTAAAAGATGTTTTAAAAAAAATATATGTGTTAAAAATAATAGGAAAAAATCCTTTTAAATTGATAGAAGGAATTTCTATGAGTTCTAAAATAGTGAAGAAAAATATGATTTTTGTAGCTATAAAAGGAAAAAGAACAGATGGACATAAATTTATTATAGATGCAATCCAAAAAGGTGCAAATACTATAATTTGTGAAAAAAGTTCTTCCTTCATCCCTATTCATAAACATATCACTTATGTATTTGTTTTAGATTCTATGGAAGCTTTAGGAATTATATCGTCTCATTTTTATGATCATCCTACAAAAAAAATAAAATTAATAGGAATAACCGGAACAAATGGAAAAACCTCTGTAGCTACGATCCTTCATCAGTTATTTTCTAAAATGGGAGAAAAAAATATTCTTATTTCTACTATGGGAATAAAAATTTTATCCATAAAATATCCTACTACACATACAACTCCGAATATTATTGAAATTAATAAATATTTAAATATTTCAATACAAAAAGGGTGTAAATACGCTTTTATGGAAGTAAGTTCACATGGAATCCATCAAAAAAGAATTGCAGGATTATTATTTCAAGGAGGAGTTTTTACGAATATTACACATGATCACTTAGATTATCATAGATCTTTTGATCATTATTTATCTACTAAAAGGTTTTTTTTTGAAAATTTATCTAAAAAAGCTTTTGCATTAATCAATTCCGATGATGAAAATTCGCATCAAATCATAAAAAAAACTTTAGCTAAAACCTATTTTTATGGTATAAAAAAAAATTCCAATTTTAAAATTCAAATTTTGAAAGAAAACATGAATGGAAATCAATTACTAATTGATGGTCATCAAATTTATACCTATTTGATAGGAAAATTTAATATTTATAATCTATTAGCTAGTTACGCTACAGCTATTTTATTAGGAAAAAATAAAGAGAACATTCTGAAACAAATAAAATATGTAAAACCCATAAAAGGACGTTTTGAGCAATTTTTATCCAATTCAGGTATTCATATTATTGTGGATTATGCCCACAATCCAGATGGATTAAAATCTATTTTAAATAGTCTTAAAATTATAAAAAAAAATAATGAAAAATTAATTTGTGTCATAGGTTGTGGAGGAAATAGAGATATAAAAAAACGTTCTTTAATGGGAAAAATTGTTTATGAAACATGTGATATCTCTATTTTTACATCCGATAATCCTAGAGAGGAAAATATCAATATCATATTCAATGATATGAAAAATTTTAAATCATATCTAAACAAAAAATCTATTTTAACGTTTGTAAAACGAGAAGAAGCGATTCAAACGGCCATTCAAATGGCAAAAAAAAAAGATATTATTCTAATAGCTGGAAAAGGACATGAAACTTTTCAAGAAATAAAAGGAATACGTTATTCTTTTAATGATATGAAAATTGCTAAAAATTTGTTAAAAACTTACAATAAGTAAGATGATTTATTTTTTTAATAAATACTTAATTATAAATTCTATTTTTTATAGAGCTATTATCGCTTTTTTTTTATCGTTTTGTATAGCTTTTATTTTGTATCAAAAAATTATATGTTGGAATCAAAAAAATAGTATGATAGGAGAAAAAATACGAGATCTTGGACTTTTTGGTCAAAAAGAAAAAGAAGGAACCCCAACTATGGGAGGTATTGTTATGATATTTTCTACGTTAATTTCTACAATATTGTTCTCTACTTTAAATAATGTATATGTATTAATGTTGATCATGACCACATTGTATATGGGTTGTATTGGATTGATAGATGATTATATTAAAATAAAACATAATAAAAAAGGACTTAGTATAATGGGAAAAATATTTAGTCAAATTTTATTAGGAATTTTTATTGGAATCACTATGTACTTTAACACAAACATTTCTATTCAAAAACAAAAAATAGAATCAAAAAATTCACATTTTTTGAAAAAAAAAGAATATGGGTTCAATACCACTATTCCCATTTTATCTTCCATATATCATAATCATGAATTTAACTATGCTTATCTTTTGAGTTGGTATAATCAAAAATGGAAAAAATATGCATGGATTGTTTATATTCCTATTGTTATTGGAATTATTACGTTTTTATCCAATGGAGCTAATTTAACGGATGGAATAGATGGATTAACAGCTGGAATTTCTTCTATTATTTTTTCTCTATTTTCTTTATTATCTATAATTTCCAGTAATAAAATATATTCCTTCTATTTTCATTTTATATATATTCCTCATTTAGAAGAAATCATTATATTTTCTTTTTCTTTTTTAGGATCTTTAATAAGTTTTCTTTGGTATAATACTTATCCAGCTCAAATTTTCATGGGAGATACAGGAAGCTTAACTATAGGAGGAGTCATCGCAACACTAGCTATTATAAATAGAAAAGAATTAATATTGCCTATTTTGTGTGGAATTTTTTTTATAGAAAATATTTCTGTAATCATGCAAGTATTGTATTTTAGATATTCTAAAAACAAATATGGTATAGGAAAAAGAGTTTTTTTAATGGCTCCTTTACATCATCATTTTCAAAAATTAGGATATCATGAAAATAAGATTTTCAATCGTTTTATTATCATACAAATGATGCTTTCTATGTTAGTATTTCTTTTATTAATTATATAAAAAAATATAAACAAACAATGAAAAAAAAATTTATAGTTGTATTAGGTGGAGGAGAAAGTGGAGTAGGAGCAGCTTTATTAGCTAAGAAAAATGGATTAAAAACATTTTTATCGGATTCTGGAATTATTATAAATAAATACAAAAAAATTTTAATAAAGAATAAAATTCCTTTTGAAGAAAAAGGACATACAGAGAATATTATCATTCAAAATGCTATTAAAGTGATAAAAAGTCCTGGAATTTCTAGAAATAATCCTTTGATAAAAAAAATCAATTATTTAGGGATTCCTATACAATCCGAATTAGAATTCGGTAAAAGTTATATAGAAAATTCTTATGTTATTGGAATTACAGGAAGTAATGGAAAAACAACGACCTGTTCCATTATTTATAAAATACTTAAAAAAGAAGGAATGAATGTAGAAATAGCAGGAAATATTGGACAGAGTTTTTCTAAAAACATTATAAAAAAAAAGATATTTATATATTAGAAATGAGTAGTTTTCAATTAGATGATTGTTTGAATTTTCGTTCAAATATTGCCGTATTATTAAACATAACAAGAGATCATTTAAATAGATATGATAATAATATTGAGAATTATATTGATTCCAAATTTCGAATAGCAACTTTTCAAAAAAAAGAAGATATTTTCATTTATAATCATGATGATCCTATTATAAGAGAGGGAATAAAAAAATATGCCATTGCATCTCATTGTATTCCTTTTTCTATGAAGGAAGAATTGCATGTTGGAGCTTATATAAAAGCTAACAAAATATTTATTCGAAATCGAAAAAATCAAGAAATATATTTTTTAAATGTAAAAGATATTCCTTTAATAGGAGATCATAATCTCTATAATATTATGGCTTCATTAATTATATCCGAAATATTAAACGTAAAAAAAGAATCAATAATTTCCATACTATTAAAATTGAAATCAATAGAACATCGTATGGAAAAAATATCAAATATAAATGGAGTACAATTTATTAATGATTCTAAAGCCACTAATGTAAATGCCGTTTTTTATGCATTAAAAAGTATAAATGCGCCTATTATATGGATAGTAGGAGGAGAAGATAAAGGAAATAATTATGTAGAATTAATTCCTTTGGTTAAAAAAAAAGTAAAAGCCATAATTTGTTTAGGAAAAAATAATGAAAAAATTATAAATTTTTTTAAAAATATCATTGATATCATTTTGGAAACAAAAAACATTAAAAAAGCTGTTTATATGGCTTATATATTATCCTATCAGGGAGATAATGTTTTATTTTCTCCTGCTTGTTCTAGTTTTGATCTTTTTAAAGATTATAAAGAAAGAGGAAATCAATTTAAGCAAGAAGTAAGAAAACTAATTTATGAAAGTTTATGAAAAAATCAATCTGTTTTTAAAAAAATATATAAAAGGAGATAGATATTTATGGGCTTTCATCTCTTTACTGGCTATATTTTCATTTTTACCAGTTTATTCTGCTAGTACAAACTTAGTTACTACATATGGAGATACGAATACTGTATTTCGTTATTTATTTAAACATACTGTTTTGTTGTTAGTCGGTTTTTGTATCCTTTTTTTCACTCAATTTATAGACTATAAATATTTTTACAAAATGTCTATTCTTTTCATGCCTATAATATTCATTTTATTAATTTTTACAATGAGTCAAAGAAAAGAATTAGATGGAGTAAATGCTTCTCGTTGGTTACATATTCCTATTATCAATATAACTTTTCAAACTTCCAGTATCGCTGGATTAGTTCTTTTCATTTATTGTGCAAGATATTTATCTCAAAAAAAGAAAGAACGAATCAACTTGAAAAATTCTTTTTTTTCCTTGTATTTACCAATATTTTTGATCATTGGACTGATTTTTCCATCGGATGGATCTACTGCTGCTATTATTTTTATATCCGTTTTAATTTTACTTTTTATAGGAGGAAACCCATTGACAAGTGTTATAGGATTTTTTTTCATGGGTTTTTTATTTTCAGGAATATATATTTATTCTGTTATAAAATGGGGAGATAAAAAACCTATAAATAGGGTTTATACATGGAAAAGTCGTATAGAAAAATTTTTGGATCATGAATCTGAAGAAAATTATCAAATAAAACAATCTAAAACGGCTATTGTTTTAGGAAATAAATTGGGTCGTGGTCCTGGAAAGAGTGTTTTAAAAGCTTTTCTTCCTCAATCTTCTTCAGATTTTATCTATGCTATTATCATAGAAGAATATGGATCTGTTGGAGGTGTAATTCTTTTATTCATTTATATACTAATTCTCATGAGAATTATGATAATAGCGACGAAAGTACAAAATTATTCTTGTTCTTTATTGGTTCTTTCTGTAGGTTTTCCTGTTATTAATCAAGCACTTATTAATATGGGAATTGCTGTGGGTTTATTTCCAGTCACAGGACAAACTTTGCCTCTGATTAGTGCTGGAGGTACTTCTATATGGGTTACTTTTTTAAGTTTTGGGATCATATTAAGCGTCAGTCGACTGATATATTCTTCGAATGACACACCCACTAAAATTATAACTCATCATGAATCATAAGATTTCAACCCCTAAAATAATTATTGGAAGTGGAGGAACCGGAGGACACATATATCCGGGAATAGCTATTGCTAACGAACTTAAAAAAAAAATTCCAAAAATTGATATTTTGTTTATTGGATCTAAAAATCATATGGAAATGCGAGAAATACCAAAATGGGGTTTTTCCATTGAAAAAATTTGTATTTCAGGTGGAAAAAATAAATTTTTTTCTCTATCAGCTTTTATTGTATCTATACAACTAATATATAGCTTATTTTTGGCAAATAAAATTATGAAAAGATTTTCTCCAAATATAGTTATCGGAACAGGTGGTTTTGTCAGTTTTCCTACCTTATATGCTGCAAAAAAAAATAAGATACCTATTTTGATTCAAGAACAGAATTCTTTTCCTGGACTGACTAATAGAATATTTTCTCGTTATGCGAATAAAATATGCATTGCTTATGAGCAAACAAAAAAATTTTTTCCCCAAAAAAAAACGATTATAACTGGAAATCCAGTCAGATCTGAAATCTTACACTTGCCTAGTAAAGAAAAAGCTTGTATTCATTTAGGGTTAAACATAAAAAAACCTATCATTTTATCTATAGGAGGGAGTCAAGGATCCAATAGTATGAATAATGCTTGGATAAAAGGATTAAAACGGATAATAGAATTGGATATGCAACTAATTTGGCAAGTAGGAAAACTTGATTTTTATCAAATTACAAAAAATAAAATGTCTCATCATTCGAATATTCTTTTCATGGAATTTATTGAAAATATACCAGTATGTTATGCTGCTGCAGATATCATTGTATCTAGAGCTGGAGCTTTGACTATATCAGAAATATGTTTAATAGGAAAACCATATATATTGATTCCTTTTCCTTGTTCTTCAAATGATCATCAAAATCAAAATGCTAAAATATTAGAAGAAAAAAAAGCGGCTTTAATTATAAAAAATGAGGAAATAGAGAAAAAATTAGTGAATTCTGTTATAAAATTAGTGAATGATTCCAGCATGAAAAAAAAAATGAGTAAAAATCTATTAAAATTAGGAAAACCTAAAGCAACAAACGATATTGTAAACGAGATTTTACAAATTATTTTATGAACTTCAAAAAAATTTCTTTTTTTTATTTTATAGGAATAGGAGGAATGGGGATGAGTTCCCTCGCTAGATATTTTCATACTATGGGTAAAACTGTTTGTGGTCATGATCAAAATAAAACCTTTTTGACAAAAGAATTAGAAAAAGAAGGAATATCTATCAATTATCATGATAGTATAGAAATATTACCAAAATGGGTATTATCCAAACAATGTTTGATTGTGTATACCCCAGCCATTCCTAGTCATCATAAACAATGGATGTATTTAAAAAAATATGGTAAAAATGTAAAAAAACGTTCTCAAGTATTAGCTTTCATTACAGAAAATGAGATTTGTATAGCCATAGGAGGGACACATGGAAAAACAACTACTTGTACCTTATTAGGACATATTTTATATAGTTATGGAATGAATATCACTGCTTTTTTAGGAGGAATATCTGAAAATTATAAATCAAATTTAATATTGAATCATGTATTGAATGGAAGAAAAATTTTTTTGGTAGAAGCAGACGAATTTGACCATTCTTTTTTATATTTATCTCCTAATATAGCATGTATAACGTCTTTTGACCAAGATCATGTAGATATTTATCCAAAAAAAGAAAACCTGAAAAAGGCTTATATAGCTTTTTCAAATAGAATCAAAAAACCATATAAGAAAATATTTCTTTGCCAAGAAGGATCTTGTCGATTCAATAACGCAATATATTATTCTGTACTACAAGGAGAAAATTATTATTCCGATCATCTTAATATAAAAGAAAATAAATGGTATTTTGATTTTCATACTCCTACAGAAACATGGAAATCTTTACCTTTACCTATTCCAGGTCAACATAATTTAAAAAACGTTACTGCAGCATTAGCTATTTCTGATTATCTAAAAATTCCTAAAGAAGAAATCAGAAAAGCTTTATTTTTCTTTAAAGGGATCAAAAGAAGATATTCCATTCATTATCAATCTTCAAATAAAATATATATAGATGATTACGCACATCATCCTACAGAAATCAATGCTTTGATCTCTACTGTAAGAGAATGTTTTCCAAATAAAAAGATATTGGGTATTTTTCAACCTCATTTATTTAGTAGAACTAAATTTTTTGAAAAATCTTTTGCTAAAAGTTTAGAACATCTTGATATTCTAATTTTACTAGATATTTATCCAGCTAGAGAATTTCCCATAAATGGAACAAATTCTAATAGTTTATTAGAGAAAATAAAAATGAGTTCTAAAGAAATATCTTCTTTTTCCAAAATTTTAGAAAAAATTGAAAAAAAACATTTTGATATTATTCTAACAATGGGAGCTGGAAATATAGATACCTTAATTCTTCCTATCAAAGAATGGTTGTATAAACGATATGGATAAATCAATGAAAAAGAATAAAACATCCTTTATCATTATTTTATTATTATATATGATTTGTATGATCTATCTTTTTTATTTTTCTAAAAAAACACATCAAAACAGAACTTTAAAAAAATTTAATATTGTCATTGATTCCTTATCTAACAATCATTTTGTAAATGAAGAAATTATTAAAAATATTCTATTTTATAAAACAAAAAAAATGGAAAAAAAAATCGGTCAATTATGTATATTAAGAATGGAAAAAAAATTAAATCATTACCCTTTTATCAAAAAATCTGAAGTGTTTCTTAGTGTAGATGGAACTTTAAATATTAAAATTTGGCAAAAAGAACCTATATTAAGAATCAAAAATGGAAAGAAAGAATCTTATCTTACTACAGATGCGGAAAATTTAGAACTTTCCTCTTTTTTTTCATCAAAAGTTGTATTAGCAAAAGGTCCTTTTTCAAAAGAAGAAAAAAAATATTTAACGAATTTAGTCAAATTCATAAACTCCGATGAATTATTAAAAAACCAAATTATTAGCATAAAAAAAAATAAGAAAAATTCATTTGTTTTAATTCCAAAAATAGGAAATCATCATATTATATTAGGAAATATAAAAAATTTTAAAAATAAATTGAATAAATTAAAAGCATTTTATAATCAGTACCTAAATAAAATAGATATTAATCAATACAAAAGTATTGATTTACAATATAAAGACCAAGTAGTCGCAAAAAAAAGATAAGTCTATGGAATATCAAGATATAGCTATAGGTCTTGATGTGGGAACCACAAAGATTGTAGCTATGGTAGGAAGGAGAAATGAATATAATAAAATTGAGATCTTAGGCATAGGGAAATCTAAAAGTGTAGGTGTACATAGAGGGGTTGTAAATAATATTACTCAAACAATTGAAGCTATTCGTGAAGCGGTATCTGAAGCAGAGCATAGTTCGGGTTTAAAAATAAAAGAAGTTATTGTTGGAATAGCAGGACAACATATTAGAAGTCTACAACATAATGATTATATTACTAGATTAGATTTTGAAAATGTTATCAGTCAAAAAGATATACAAAAATTAATAGATCAAGTTCATAAACTGATTATGCAACCAGGAGAAGAAATTATTCATGTTCTTCCACAAGAATATAAAGTCGATAGTCAAGCAGAAATAGGAGAACCAATAGGAATGTATGGAAGTCGTTTAGAAGCAAATTTTCATGTAGTTGTAGGACAAATTTCTTCAATACGAAATATTGGAAGATGTGTAAAAGCGGCAGGATTGGATTTATCGGGAATGACCTTAGAACCTTTAGCTTCTGCTGAAGCTGTATTAAGTACAGAAGAAAGAGAAGCAGGGGTTGCTTTAGTGGATATAGGAGGAGGGACTACGGATATTGCTATATTTAAAGATAACATTATTCGTCATACTGCCGTGATTCCTTTTGGAGGAAATGTCATTACTGAAAATATAAAAACAGATTGTTTGATTATTGAACGACAAGCCGAATTACTAAAAATCAAATTTGGATCTGCATGGCCAGGAGAAAATAAGGAAACAGAAATTGTTTGTATTCCTGGATTAAGAGGTCGTGATCCTAAAGAAATTTCTTTAAAACACCTTTCCCAAATTATTCATATACGAGTATGTGAAATTGTGGAACAAGTCAATGTAGAAATAAAAAATTATGGAAATGAAGAACAAAAAAAAAGACTGATTGCAGGATTAGTTATGACAGGTGGAGGTTCTCAACTTAAACATATTCGTCCATTAACAGAATATATTACTGGAATGGACGTTCGTATAGGTTATTCTAATGAACATATAGCAGGAGGGAAAAACGGGATTATAAGTAATCCAGAATATGCAACATCTATAGGGTTAGTAATTAAAGGACTTGATGATAAAAAAAAATATCTTTGTACAAACGCGGAGATGGAACATAGATATCATAGATATGATGAAAATTCTGAGTTGATTTCTACAAAGTTTTATAATAAAAATCGTAGATTAAATTCTGAAGAGGATCAGAAAAAGAAAAAAAATAAAACAAAATCTTTTCTTGAAATTTGGGCAGATAAGTTCCGTCAAATATTGAATGATACAGAATAATAAACTATGAAATGAAAAAAGAAGATTTTATAAAGAAAGAAAACGATCAATTGGAATTTCCAAAAAATCGTTCAGCTTCCATCAAAGTAATTGGAGTAGGAGGAGGAGGAAGTAATGCTTTAAGTCATATGTTTGAACAAGGAATTACTGGGGTTGATTTTATTGCGTGTAATACAGATGCACAAGCGTTAAATAATAATCCAGTTCCTATAAAAATTCAATTAGGAGCTTCTATTACAGAAGGTCTTGGTGCTGGAGCTGATCCAGAAGTAGGAGAAAAGGCCGCATTAGAAAGTTTGGAGGAAATAAAAAGTATTTTAGATTCTAATACTAAAATGACCTTTATTACAGCAGGAATGGGTGGAGGAACGGGAACGGGTGCTGCTCCAATTATTGCAGGAATTTCTAAAGAGAAAGGAATTCTAACTGTAGGGATCGTTACAATTCCATTTCATTTTGAAGGAAAAATGAGATTACAACAAGCTCAAAAAGGAATAGAAGCATTAAGAAAAAATGTGGATTCTCTCATTGTGATTAATAATGATAAATTGAGAGAATTATATGGAAATCTAGGATTTAAAGCGGGTTTTTCAAAAGCTGATGAAGTTTTAACGACTGCAGCTAAGGGCATTGCAGAAGTCATCACTCATCATTATAAACAAAATATAGATTTAAGAGATACAAGAACCGTTTTAAAAGAAAGTGGAACGGCTGTTATGGGTTCTTCTATTGCTGTTGGAGAAAATCGCGCAAAGGAAGCTGTTGTCCAAGCTTTAGATTCCCCATTATTGAATGATAATAAAATTACGGGAGCCAAGAATGTTCTTCTTCTTATTGTTTCAGGAAAAATAGAAATAACTATAGATGAAATAGGAATTATCAGTGATTATATACAAGCTGAAGCAGGAAACAATGCCAATATTATAATGGGTCTAGGGGAAGACGAAGGGTTGGAAGAAAGTATTTCAGTTACTATAGTGGCTACGGGATTTCCTACGGAAATACAGAGAGCTATTAATCATGAAGAAAAAAAAATATTTCATAGATTAGAAGAACCTTATGAACAAAAATTAAACAAAATGGAAGATATCCATTCTTATTCTAAACGGATTGATCCTGATTTTTCAAAAACTTATTCAAAATCCAGTCATTTAGAAAAATTTTATTATAAAAATAAAAAAGATGATTGTTTATCGAATCAAAAACAAAACATTTTTGATCGGTCTATACAGACAAATTTTTTTAAAGAAAAAAAACATACAAAATACATGTTAGAAGATAGTTTTGATCTTCCGATTTCATACAATGAAAATGAAAAAAAAATCTTAAAACGTAAAAAAGAAAATAATACAAATCGAGAGTTAAATTGATCAATCTTCCCAAAGGAACCAGAGATTACTCATCTATCGAAATGAGTAAACGAAATTATTTAATTCAAACAATTCGAACACAATTTGAACTTTTTGGTTTTGATCCTATAGAAACTCCTTCCATAGAAAATATTTCCACTCTTATTGGTAAATATGGAGAAGAAGGAGATACCTTAATGTTTAAATTGCTCCATTCAGGTAATTTTTTAAAAAAAAGAATTTTAGATTTTTTAAAAAAAATAAAAAATGATCAAGAAATGGTTGTGAATCATGTTGTGGAAAAATGTTTCATTGAACATATGTCGAATAAAGCTCTGAGATATGATTTAACGGTTCCTTTTGTTCGTTATGTAGTTATGCATAAAAATGAAATCGTTTTTCCTTTTAAAAGATACCAAATACAACCTGTATGGCGTGCAGATAAACCTCAAAAAGGAAGATTGAGAGAATTTTATCAATGTGATGCAGATATGATATCATTTTCTTGGTCTTTATGGGAAGAAATAGAATTAATTCAACTTTGTGACGAAATTTTTACTAAATTAAATTTTCCTATTATTATCTATATTAATCATAGAGATATATTAAGAGGACTAGTTGAAATAGCTGGAATAAAAAATAATTTATGGAAAGATTTTACTACATCTTTAGATAAATGGAATAAAATTGGACGCGATTTAGTAAAAAAAGAAATGCTTTCCAAAGGAATTACATCTTTATCTTTTGATAAAGTGGCATTTTTTTTTGATATGGAAGAAAATTTCTATCATAAAGAAAAACATTTAACTATAGCTTTACAAAATTCTGAAATAGGAAAAAAAGGATTACGAGATCTGAGTTTTATTTATAGAAAAATAAAGAATATTTCTTTACAAAAGACAAAATTGGAATGGAATATTTCTTTAGCTAGAGGAATGAATTATTATACAGGGACAATATTAGAAATTGTTCCATTCTATAATAAGAGTTTTATTTCTATTGGAGGAGGAGGTAGATATGATCAATTAGCTCATTCATTTGGATTAAACAATATTTATGGGGTAGGAATTTCTTTAGGATTGGATCGAATTTATTTAGCCATGGAGCAAAAAAATCTATTTCAAACTGTTTCTAATTATCCTTCAAAAGTTTTGTTTATTAATTTCGGAAATGAAGAGGTTTTGTATGCATACAAAATAATCCAATTTTTGAGAAAAAAAGGAATTTCTACTCAATTATATCCTAATGCAGACAAAATAGGAAAACAATTTAGATATGCTAATGATAACAATATTCGATTTGTTATTAGTATCGGAAAAAATGAAATCAATCAAAATAAAATCAGAATGAAAGATCTTCAAAAAAGAACAGAAAAAGAATACGATAACATTAACAACGTTGTGAATCAATTAACGAAAAAATTATGATAAAATTGGATTAAGTGCTTTTTTCTTCCAAAGAAAAAATCCGACTATAGCCAATAGAAGAAGAATAATAAATAAAATTCCTGTTAATATAAAACCTTTCAAAAAATAAATAAAAACGGAAATTCCGTTTCCCACCATCCAAAATATCCAATTTTCTACTTTTTTCATGGACATTTGATACATACCCGAAAAATAAATACTTGTTGTCAGAATATCCATCCAATCAGAATGATACTGAAGTTTTCCATAAAACAAATAAACCATTATACTGAAAATACAAGTGGATAAAAACAAAATAAAGGTATAAAAATAATCTTTTTTATTGCAAAAAGTAATAGGTTTTTTTTTATTTTTATCCTTTTTATACATCCATGTATACCATCCATAAAAACTCATCAACGTGTAATACAAGTTAATAATAAAATTTCCATAAAGAGAAGTATCAAAAGTTAAATAACTATATATAATAGTGCTAACTATTCCTATTGGATATCCCCATACATTATTTTTTTGAACATAAAATACACTAAATATTGTAAATGCTACAGCTGTTAATTCTAACATTATGTGAAAAAAACTATTATGATAATAGGGGGATAAAAGGATATCTATCCAATAATCATGATTCATAGTAATTATTTGTCTATAATATAAACTAAGTAATATTCTTCTATTTTTCGATAGAAAGCATAAAATCGCTTACTATAGGAATTTTTTATAATCCAGCATGATACACAAGAATTGTTTTGAAGGTAAAAAGGAGAAACTTTATAATGATTTAAAAAACTATAAAAAATTCCTCCTTCTAGTTTATATAAACTTTCTTTAATTCCCCATATAATATGTAAATAATCTTCTTCATAATTTGGATGAATAAAGATAGATTCATCATCCCTAATAAATTTTTTCTTTATTCTTACTATTTTTTTATCTTTTCGTAATTTTTCTATGTCTATTCCTATATGATAAGAACTTATAGCTATGGCTATTTTTTCAAAAGAATGACTTAAAGAAATATGTTTTCCTGAAGGAAAAAGAAAAGGTTTTCTTTTTTCATTATAAAAAATATTCATTTTTATACCTATATATCTCAAAGCAGAACGTATTCCTAAAAATTCTTTTTTTCGTTTTTCTGATAATGATAAAAAAAACATCTTCTCTTGATCTGAAAGATTCAGTTTTCTTAAAAACATAGTTTCTAAAAAATGTTTCCATTTAAAAACTATGATCATAGTATGAAGAGTATGAAATTTATAGGTATAAAAATTCATTCTATTTTAGAATTTTTTTAAATCTAGCCATTTTTTTTGTACTATTGTGAATATTATTGAATTATGTTGTATAAAGAAATTGAAAAAGCGTTAAAAAATGTTATTATTATTGATAATAAAAATATTGTAGAATCTGGTTGGGTAAAAAAAATAGATTTATTAAATAATGAAATCAGAATTTATTTGAGTTTATCCAATCCTGCTATGCATATAAAAAACAAACTCATCAAAGAGATAAACCGTTCTATAAAAAATCAAAATATTTTAGAAACAATCCGCATCAAAATAGAAATAAAATCAGATACGAAAATAAAACCTGAAATAAAAAATATCATAGCTGTAGCTTCTGGAAAAGGAGGGGTAGGAAAATCCACAATAGCAACAAACATAGCAGTTTCTTTAGTTCATATGGGTTTTTATGTTGGATTATTAGATGCGGATATTTATGGTCCATCTATTCCATTAATGTTTAATCTTAAAGAGGAATCGGTGAATTTACAACAACATCGAAATGGAATCTTGAATCCTATTACTAGTTATGGAGTTAAAATTATATCTATAGGTTTTTTTTCAAAATATGGACAGGCTATTGTTTGGAGGGGTCCCATGGTAACTAAAGTTTTGAGACAATTTATGTATGAAATCAATTGGGGAAAATTAGATTTTTTAATTGTAGATTTACCTCCAGGAACAGGAGATATTCATTTATCTCTTTTGCAAGAAATTTCATTATTCAAATTAAAAGGAATTGTTATCGTAAGTACATCTCAAAAAATAGCCTTATCGGACGTTAATCGGTCTGTAGGAATGTTTCGTATTAAATCTATTTATGTTCCCATACTTGGAATTATAGAAAATATGTCTTATGTTTTTTCAAAAAAAACTAAAGAAAAATGCTATTTTTTTGGAAAAAATGGAGTAAGAGATTTTTCAAAAGAAATGAATCTTTTTTTTCTTGGAGAAATTCCTATGTTACAAACAATACGAGAATATTCAGATTTGGGAATTCCTATCGTTTTAAAAAACAAGGAGATTAGAAATCTCTTTATCAGCATCACGAAAAATATGATCAAACAAATAAAATTATAAACAAAGTTTTATAAATTCTTTTACTATTAATATTAGAAGAGATATAGATTTTTTGATTTCTTTATTATAAAAAAATGGCTTAAAATCGGAATTTTTATGTTCATCATATTTTTTATATAATCCCATTATAATGGATATAGCAAATACTCGTAAATTCATATGTCTAGCTTTTATGACATCTGATACTATATCTATGCCTACACTATCTCCTCCCATAGATCGTATCATTGCATATTCTGCATAGGTTTTATAATTAGAATAAGGATAAGCGACATATACTCCTTTCTGAATAATAATATTATGATTCATTGCAATATTTTCTGCAATTTCTATCATTTTTTTATCATATGGTTCTGTAATTTCAAAAAATCTATTTTTTATAAATTCTTTTATATTAGAACTTTCCGGAAAAAAATTAATATGATCCTTAACCAACATAACATCTCCCATTTTGTAGTTTGGATTGACCCCACCAGAAATATTAATCAATATGAATTTGTCTATTCCTATATTTTTACACAAGACAATCGAGAAATTGTTTGTTCTATTTTCTTCAGAAAAAGGTTCTATTAAAAGAACCACATTTTTATCTTCTATTTTTCCGAAAATAAATTTTCCATATAAATTTTTTTTTGAGAAAAGGGGTATTTCTTCATAAGAAATGGATATAGGATTTTTGATCTCTTTTATCAATTGATCAAATTGATTTCCTAATAATAAAATTCCAAAATCAGGTTTTTCTTTGATTTTGTTTTGGATATATTGTTTTGATTTTTCTAAAGTCATAGTCATTAACATAATAAAATTCAAGTTTTTATAAAATTATATTCTACAAATAAAATTCCAAAAAAAAGGAAAAAAATAAAACAAAGGTAAATGGTTTGATTGATTTAATCATTTGATCAATTTTGACTTATTGTATGATATTTACTTCCTTCGATAAAGAAATTCCAAACTTTTTTTTTATGTTTTTCGTTATTCTTTCTGAAAAAGAATAGATCTCCATTCCAGTAGCTTTTCCATAGTTTACTAAAATAATAGGTTTTTTTTCATATATTCCTACATTTCCAATTTTTTTTCCTTTCCATCCTATATTTTCAATTAATGAATTAGCAGATAGTTTTACTTTATGATTAGAAATACTATAACCTGTGATAGTAGGATGTTGATGTTGTAGTTTTTTAAAATCACAAATCCCTACTGTAGGATTGATAAAGAAACTCCCAGCATTTCCAATTTTTTTTGGATTTGGAAGTTTTTTCTGTCTAACATTAAAAATGGCCTGACTTAAATCGTTAAGAGTAGGCATTTTAATATTCATATTTTCTAATTCTTTTTGAATTTCCACATAAGATGTATTTAATTGTTTATATTTCTTTATTAAAAGAAAAAAAACAGATAAAATCAGAAATTTATTTCTATAATGAGGATGCTTAAAGAAAGAGTAACGATATTTGAATTGACATTCTTCACGTGTAAATTCTCTTATTTTTCTATTATAGATTTCATATGCTTGTACTTTTATTAAAGTATCTTTTACTTCTGCTCCATATGCTCCAATGTTTTGAATGGGAGCAGCTCCAACTGTACCAGGAATAAATGATAAGTTTTCTAACCCACTAAATCCTTTTTTAATCGTCCAGTTTACAAATTCATTCCAATTTTCTCCAGCAAAAGCTTGAACAATGACTTGAGAATGATTTTCTTTGATCACTTTCTTTCCTTTTATTCCCATTTTCATGATTAATCCCGGATAATAATTTTTTAAAAAAAGAATATTACTTCCATTTCCTAAAAAAAGTTTTGAAATGGATGGATATATATCAAAAATTTTTAGAATTTCTTCTATACTTTGTACTACTACAAAATAACGAGCATAAACATTTATTCCAAATGTATTAAATTTTTTTAGAGAAAAGTTTTTTTGAATGAACATGTGAAAAATATTTCATAAATACATAAATACAATTTTGTACGTAAATATTGTATGATTAAATTTATCCGTAGTAAATAAAAATAAAATAGAAAATTGTTTTTTTTATGAAAAAAGGAGGAAGTTTTTTTTGGGGCGTCTTTTTAGGAACCATAGCCGGTTTAATAGTGGGAATGATATTATCTACAAAAAAAGAGGAAAAAATCAAAAATATATTAGAAAAAAAAACAGAAGAATTAAGAGATTCCTTACAGGAAATTGGTAAAAAAATTGGAAAAAAAGTGCATAAAATTAAATCAGATTTTGAATCTAAGTGGAAAAAAAATAAAATAGAAAAAATAGATCAAGTAGAAGATGAATTAGGAACTTAAAACTGAATAAGTTTTTTATTGTTTTAAAATGTTCTTTTTTATTAAAAATTTTATCCATAAAAAATGGTGTATTTTTAGAAATGAAGTCATTCAAATATTGATTTCCATCATGACAGAAGTTTTTTTGAATTTTTTATTATTGATATTTTGCATTTTTATTTTTTTTTTAATAAGCCTTTCTTTATGTTTTTTTCTTTCTTTTTATGTTGGAAATTATGTTATTGGATTTGGAATTCTCACTTTTTCATATTTTTTAATTTTTATTGTTACATTTTTTTTTGGTAAAAAAATTACACGATTTTTAATAAAAAATTTATTAAATAAATTTTTTATTAAATTATTTAATAGTAAAAAATAATATTTATGAAAAAATTAGAAATCGTTTATGGAATACATCCATTGATAGAAGCGATTTTAGCTAAAAAAAATATTAGGAAGCTTTTCTTTCAAAGAGGATTGAGACAAACATCAAATGCTTACAAAAAATTAATAAATCTTTCCAAAAAAAAACATATTTCAATTCAATACGTTTCAAAACAAAAATTTTATCAATTGAAAAATAAAAATCATCAAGGAGTTTTTGCTATTCTTTCTCCTATAGAAACGTATCACATAAAAGATTTACTTCCTATATTTTATGAAAAAGGAAAAAATCCCCTTTTGATCATTCTAGATCGAATTCAAGATGTAAGAAATTTCGGATCTATCATACGAACTGCTGCATGCGCAGGAGCAGATGCTATCATTATTCCAAAAAAAAATACAGCGATGATTGGATCTGATGCAATCAAAACTTCTTCAGGTGCTTTATTTAAAGTTCCAATATGTCAAGAAAAAAATCTATTGAACACAATAGATTTTTTGAAGAACTCTGGATTGAAAATTGTTTCTGCTACAGAAAAATCCAATATATATTGGTATAATATTGATTTTTCAGGTCCAACAGCTTTAATACTAGGAAATGAAGAAAAAGGAATTTCTTCCCAATATTTAAAAATTTCCTACGAAAAAGCAAAAATTCCAGCTATAAAAGGAATTTCATCTTTAAACGTATCTGTAGCTTGTGGTGTGATTTTATATGAAATTTTCAGACAAAGAAAATATAAATCTAAAACTCACTTTTAAATTGTTTTAAAAAACGAATATCATTATCAAAATAAATTCTAATATCTTTTATTTTATAAATTATTAGAGCTAAACGTTCAATTCCTAATCCAAAAGCAAATCCAGAATAAATTTCTGAATCAATATTTACGTTTTTCAAAACTTGGGGATCTATCATTCCACAACCCATAATTTCTATCCATTCACTATTGCAATATAGATCTACTTCAGCACTAGGCTCTGTAAATGGAAAATAAGAAGGACGAAATCTCATTTTTGCTTCTCCAAAAAGAGAAGTGATTAAATAATGAATCGTTTGTTTTAAATCAGAAAAAGAAACTTTTTTGTCTATATAAAATCCTTCCGATTGATGAAACATGAAATTGGAACGTGATGAAATGGTTTCATTTCTATATACTTTTCCGATAGACAACACACGAAAAGGCGGACTGTGTTTCTTCATATACCGTATTTGCACAGAAGAAGTATGTGTACGCAACAAAACATCTGGATGTTTGCACAAAAAAAATGTATCTTGCATTTCTCTGGATGGATGAAAAATAGGAATATTTAAAGCTGTAAAATTATGCCAATCATCTTCTATTTCAGGCCCATCTACATAAGTAAATCCAATTTTTATAAAAAGATCTATTATTCTATTTTTTAAAATAGATAGGGGATGTCTGGATCCAATTTCGATCGATGTTCCAGGTATAGTAGGATCGAATTTGAGTCCTTTTTCATTTGAAATCTCATTTTTAGAGTGAAAAATATTTATTTTATTCTGAGCTTCTTTTTTTAACTCATTAATAATTTTTCCATAAATTTTTCTTTTATGAATAGAAATTTTTTTTAATTCTTTAAATAAAATTGTTATAATTCCCTTTTTTTTACCTAAAAATTCAATTCTAAATGTTTCTAAATCATTAGATGTTTTAATATGAAAACATTGGAGATCTTTTTTAATTTTTTCTATTTTTTTTTGATCCATATTTTTTTATTCAATAATATTTTCGTCATTCATATAACGAATAATAGCTTTTTTTATTAAAAATAATTGTTCTTCCGGATTAAAAGGAATCTTATTTTTCAATATATAATGAGGCCATCCTTCCTTATCTTTTCCAAGAAAAAAATAATAACCAAAAGGTTCTAATATTCTACATATTGCAATATGTAGAATATTGATTTTATCTTCTTGATTGAAAAATATATTCTTTCCTTTTCCTAATTCTTGAATTCCTATTATATAAATAATTCCAATTATATCAATTTTTCCTTCTATAGAAAAATTATTTTGTATATATGATATGACTTTATTCCAATTGATATGAAATTCTTGCATACATTTTTTTTTCATTTGATTTAGTTAGTGTATTAAACAAAATAGTAAAATATAGTGATGTTAGATATAATTATTATAATTCTAGTTTTATATGGTGGATATCATGGATATCAAAAAGGATTAATTTCTCAATTATTCATGTTTATGATATTTTTTTTGTTGATTTTCAAAGGTTTTTATGTTTTTGATGTTGTAACAAAAATCTTAACAGAAGTCAATATAGTAAGCAAAAAATCCTATATTTTTATCATTGATTCTATCATAATTTCTATTTTTTCTATTATTTTTATAGCTTTTATAACTAAAAAAATTATAGAATTCATAATGATTATCACATGGATGAAACCTATAGATAGATTGGGTGGTGGAATATTAGGCATGATTAAATATTTTTTTTGTTTTTCTATATGTATTTTCTTTTTAAAAGAAGCAAATAAAAAAATAGATCTTTTTCCTTATCATTTTTTACAACATTCCTTTGAAAAAGAATTTCAATTTTTTTTCTATCAAAAAGGATCTTGTTTTAAACAATTGAAAGAATTATATTTTAAATTTTATGAACTTTAAAAAAAAGATTTTTTCTATATTAGAAAAAGAAGAATTCGAGAATTTGACATGGAATATATTCCATTATCAAATAAAATATAACAAAATTTATAAAATTTATCTTCAATCCTTAGATATAAATCCATTGAAAATAAAAAAAATTTCTGAAATTCCTTTTTTACCTATTTCGTTTTTTAAAACGCATCGTATTTTGAGTAGTAAGAGAACGGATTGTTACGATGGTATTTTTACCAGCAGTGGAACTACTGGGATAAAAAGTAAACATTATGTAAAAAAATTGAGTGTTTATATTGATAGTATTAGAAATAGTTTTGAATTTTTTTATGGTCCAATAGAGAAATTTAAGTTTTTAGGATTTTTTCCTCTATCTCGAAAAGATTCTTCTTTAATTTACATGGTCAAATATTTGATACAAAAAACCCATAAAAATGGAAGTCATTTTGTTCCTTATACTTCTTATAAAGATAGAAAACTGATTTTTAATCAAAATGATAAAAATATTTTCATTTTTGGACTAAGTTTTTCTTTATTGGATTTTATAGAAGAAAATAATCATTTGAAACAAAATAAAAATCAAAACCAAGTCATCATTATGGAAACAGGAGGGATGAAAGGAAAAAGAAAAGAAATCATTAGAGAAGAATTACACGATATTTTAAAAAAATTTTTTTTTGTAAAGGAAATTCATTCAGAATATGGAATGACAGAAATACTTTCTCAAGCGTATGCAAAAAAAAACGGTATATTTCAATGTCCTCCTTGGATGAGAATCTACATAAGAGATCCTGAAGATCCTTTGATACATGTAGATAACAATAAAATAGGAGGAATTGATATTATTGATTTATCAAATTATTTATCTTGTCCTTTTCTTTCTACCGAAGATTTGGGAAAAAAAATTAATGATAATGAATTCGAAGTATTAGGAAGAATGGATTTTTCAGACATGCGAGGATGTAATTTAATGAATCCCTTAAAAAGCTAAAAAAGATGCGTCTTTTTTGGATGAAATATTGTATAATGCATTGTGATACAAGAGAATGATCTCTTCTATGCTTTCCGTCATTTTTTTTGATTGTAAAAGAAGATCCAACATCAAAAAAGTGTTTTTTGTTCCATATTTATTATGTATAATTCCCATAACTTGTTGATTCATTTGTTCCTCAATTTTTTTCAAAATTTTATTTTGTATTGTACAAGAAAATTGAATCTTTTTACAATTTTTATCTGTTGTTATTTTTTTTATGATGTTAAAATGTTCAATCATAAGATGTTCAAGTATTCGTAAATTCTTTTTTTGTTGATATTTTAAAGGTTTATGGCTATTGATTACATGAAACAATGTATGATTCGTAATAATATCTGAAGATTCAATGATTTCTTTAGTTTTGCTGTATATATGTAGATAAAGGATTCCAGCAATCGGTTCTCTATTCTCTGTTTTTCTAATCACTTTAATTAAAGAGTTATGAATATTTGTAAAATTTTTTTTCACTTTTAAAAAATGATTTCGACTCTTTTGAAGAGTTTTTAAATTTTCTTGAGTAATTCCTTCTATACTATTTTTGTAAATATTTTCAATATATTCAAGAATCGGTTTTAGAATCTCTAAGGTTTTGCTTAAAGTGTCCTCTAAAGTTAGATTCACTATTCCAAAAAACGGTTTTTCTTTGATTTTTTGATCTTGCTCCTTATTATTATAATAAGTTTTATAAATTCGGTAAAAAACAAATAAAATCAAACAAATAAGGAAGGAAAGAGCCCATGCTTTCAAAAAGTATAAAAAAGAAGCCGTGATCCCTGCCATAGTAAAGGCCATTATCCCTGTTAAAAACCATCCTCTTATGACTTTTAATACCCCTGAAATTCTATAAACAGCACTTTCTCTATCCCATGCTCTATCGGAAAGAGAAGTACCCATAGATACCATAAAAGTAACAAAAGTAGTAGATAATGGAAGTTTTTGAACTGTAGCTATAGATATCAGTATACTGGATATAGTTAAATTAGCAGAAGCTCTAACCAGGTCAAAAGCAACGTCGTCTTCTTTTTGTATTTCTTTTTGCTTAAAGTTTTTTTCTATTTTAACTAGAAATCTTTTAGGAAACAATATAAAGAAATGATTTCCTAAATATAAAAAAAATCGAACAATTCCTCTAGAAAAAGAATTGGATAAAAATTTTTCTGGTCCTTCATTTTGTCTACTTAAATTCAGTTCTGTACTTGTTATATTTTTGGTTTTTTTGGAACACCAAAGAGTGAAAATCATAATAATTCCTGCAAAAATTAAAACGGAAGATGGGGCCTGTACATTTCCAGATAAACTTTTCATATTGAATTTTTCAGCAGGAGGACTCCCAGATTCTTTCCATATATTATAAGATTGTATACCAGCTATAGGAATTCCGATAAAATTGACTAAATCATTTCCTGCAAAAGCCATAGCTAAAGAAAAAGTGCCATATAATACGACAAATTTTAATATATTATATCCTAAAGAAACAAATATTTTTGCGATAACAGTCCACGTTGAAAATAATATAAGCAAAAAAATCAAAAAATTATGATGAATCCATTTTATGAAATGTTGAATGAATAAAGAAAATCCTGTTAAATTTTCAACCGTAAAACCCTGTAAAGTACTATGCAATCCTCTTACTAACAGAAAATAAGTCATACTGCTCAATGAAATGGCACTCCATATGACCCCTACATATTTTAATCTACTTTCATATTCAAAACTAAATAAAAAACGAATAAAATAGTGAATAAAAGCACCAGAAGTAAAAGAAATGAGAATAGATAAAAAAATTCCTATACTAATGGTGAATGTTTTTTCCGCTTTAATATATAGAGTTAAATGATGAAAGGGTTCATTATTAAATGGAGAAGTCATTTTTATCATGGCTATGCTGAAGGCAGCGCCTAATAAACAAAAAACCATAGATACTGTAGTAGAAGTGGGATATCCTAAAGTATTAAAAACATCCAGTAAAATAATATCGGATATCATAACCGCTAAAAAAATAAAAATAATATCTGAAAAATAGAAATAAGAAGGATCAAAAACTCCTTTTCTTGCTACTTCCATCATTCCACTAGACAAAAAAGCTCCTAATAAAATTCCTAAACTAGCAAAAACCATAATAGTTCTACGAGAAGCCACTTGAGATCCAATAGCAGAATTTAGAAAATTCACGGCATCATTAATTAACCCAACAATAAGATCAAATATAGATAAGAAAAAAAGAACCACTATAATTGAGGAATAAAAAAGTTTCATAATAAGAGGTATTATTGAATTCACAAAAAAACAAAAGTATATTTTTCAGGTTTTTTTTATAATTTTACAATTTTTTTTAAAGATTCTTTAATGAGATTTTCTACAGAAAATTCGGGATTTTTCTCCAAAATATCATCCAAAACTTTTTTAGACTTTTGAGGAGAAAATCCAAGTATACTCAAAGCACTTAAAGCTTCTTTTTTTATTAAGTAAGGATTATTTTCCAATAGTTTCACGTTTTTTTCTTTTTGAGAAAGAATTCCTTTAATAATTTTATCTTTTAGTTCTATAATAATTCTTTGAGCTGTTTTTGTTCCAATTCCTTTAACTTTGTTAAGCACTTTTATATCTTCTTTAGATATAGATTTTTCTATTTCATATGGAGTCATAGAAGATAATAACATGATAGCAGAACTTGGACCTATTCCATTCACGGATATCAAATAAGAAAATATTTTTCTTTCTTTTTTATCAAAAAAACCGTACAATATATGTTTATTTTCTTTGATAAATAGATAAGTATGTATACAAATACATTTTCCTTCTTCTTCTAACAAAGAAGAATAGGTATATGAGGATATATGAATATGATATCCGACTCCATGACAATCTATGATTAAATAAGATTTAGTTTTTTTAACTAACTTTCCTCTTAAGTGTGTTATCACAACAATATGATCTGATCAATTCAATAGATAATAAAACCTAAACAAGTTATTTTTTTCTAAAAAAGATTTGTATGGGGACTCCTATAAAATCAAAGTGAGAACGAATTTTATTTTCAACAAATCTTGTATAAGATTTGTTTATGTATTGAGGAAAATTAGAAAAAAAAATAAATTTTGGCGTGCATGAAGGCAACTGAGTACAATATTTTATAGTTATGAATTTATTTTTTTTCTTAGGAGTAGGAGGTTTTTTTTTCAAAATTGGTAACATAATTTTATTTAAAATATTTGTTTTTAATCTGTGATTACGGAATTTTAAAACATGATAAGCCATGGGAAGAATATCGTGTATTCCATCTTTATTTTTTGCGGATATAAAAAAAATGGGAACATTGTCAAATGGATAAATTTTTTTTCGGATCAAACATTTGTAATCTTCTTGTGTAGAAACATTTTTATTATGAAATAAATCCCATTTGTTAACAAGAATTATAATTCCTTTATGATTTTTTTTCACTAATCTAAAAATATTCATATCCTGTTTTTTCCATCCACAAGCAGCATCTATCATTAAAAAACAAACATCCGCATATTCTATTGTTTTAAACGTTCTCATAGTAGAATAAAATTCAATGTTTTCTCTGATTTTTGATTTTTTTCTGACTCCAGGTGTATCTACTAAAATACATTCATATTTTTTGTAAAATACATCTAGACTATCTCTGGTTGTACCCGAAATATTTGTCACAATGTGATGGTTTTTATTTAAAAAAGAGTTAATCAAAGTTGATTTTCCGACATTAGGACGTCCTACTATTGAAAAACGAGGAATAGATTGGTTTTCCAATATGTTTTCTTTTTGTTTCAAAAATTCCTGTTTGAATATTTCTATTAATTTATCTAGTAATTCTCCCGTACCACTCCCATTTATAGCTGATATATAGTAATATTTTTCAAATCCTAAACGGAAAAAATCTGTATCAGAATATATAGATTTTCCATTATCTACTTTATTCACAACTAATAAAATGATTTTATGACTTTTTCTTAATATTTGAGCAATTTCTCTATCTGCATCTAAGATTCCTATTTTGATATCTATTAAAAATAAAATAATATCAGATTCTTTAATAGCTATGAAAATTTGGTTTCTGATTTCTTTTTCAAGTACATCATTTGTTAAAACAGAAAAACCTCCCGTGTCTATTACAGAAAATTGTACTCCATTCCATTCTGAACTCCCATAAATACGATCTCTTGTCACTCCACTTGTAACATGAACAATTGCTTTTCTTCTTCCTACAAGACGATTAAACAAAGTAGATTTTCCGACATTGGTCCGTCCTACTATAGATACAATATAATTCATTGTTAATAAATTATTCACAAAGGTAGAATTTTTTCATTAGTTTCATTCTTAGATTATTAGTCAAAGTGTATATTCACAAAAAAATAATGCGTTGCGTATAGATATTGTTAGTATAGTGCCTGAAATTTTTCATAGTCCTTTTTCCAATTCTATTATTAAAAGGGCAATTCATAAAGGGGTAATTGATCTTCATGTTCATGATTTACGTAAATATGGTTTAGGAAAACGAAAAAATGTAGATGATTATCCTTATGGAGGCGGATCAGGAATGGTCATTAGAATAGAGCCTGTATATCAATGTTTTTCAAAACTTTTATCAGAAAGAGATTATGACGAAAAAATTTTTATGACTCCTGATGGAAAATTATTTTCACAAAAATATGCTCAATATTTAATTGATAAGAAAAATATTCTGATTCTTTGTGGTCGTTATAAAGGAATTGATCAAAGAATTAGAGATCACTTAATATCCAAAGAAATATCTATTGGAAATTATATTTTATCTGGAGGAGAACTCGCTGCTGCTGTTGTTGTAGAATCTATAGTTAGATTGTTACCTGGAGTAATACAAAATCAAGATTCCATTCTTACAGATTCTTTTTTTCAAAGAGAATCTTTCATAGCTCCTCCCATTTATACTCGTCCAGTGATTTATAAAGGATGGTCTGTTCCAAAAATACTTTTATCTGGACATCATAAAAAAATAAAAGATTGGTTGGATCAAAAATCCATGCAATTTAAACAAAAATCGGATTCTTAGAGGATTCGTCAAAATAGATTTTGCTATAAATTAATCGTTTTATAACTTGATCGATTTGATCAAAATCAAATTCTTTGAGAACATCTTGCATCAAATTTCTAATTTGTGTGTTACACAAATTTCCTATACTTCCTTCATGAGAATAACAACTCTTAGTAAAAGGTTTGAAACATCCATTTTGAATATCTAAACCTACTTTTTGATAAGCTTTCCTAAAAGAATATCCTTTTTCAACAACCAGCTTGTTCACTACTTCTACACTAAACAAGTATTGATACTTTTCATCCTGAAGAATATCCTTTTTTACTGTGATATGATTCAACATATATTGAAACATGAAAAAACATTTTTTTATTTCTTCAAAAATAGGAAAAAATCTTTCTTTAATGATTTGAAAATCTCTATGATATCCGGAACATAAATTAGAAGAAATCAAAGAAATTTCGTTAGGTAACGATGTAATTCTATTACATTTAGCTCGTATTATCTCAAAAACATCTGGATTTTTCTTATGAGGCATAATGCTAGATCCGGTAGTAAGATGATCAGGAAAACTAATAAAATTAAAATTTTGGCTTAAATATAAACAAATATCTTGTGACATTTTACTTAAAGTTCTTGCCAAAGAAGAGATAGATTCTGAAACAATTCTTTCCATTTTTCCACGTCCCATTTGAGCATATACTACATTATAATTTAAATTTTCAAACCCAAGTAAATGGGTTGTCATTTTTCGATTTAAAGGCAAAGAAGATCCATAACCTGCAGCGGAACCTAAAGGATTTTTGTTTACAATACAATATGCGGTTCGCATTAATAGTAAATCATCTATTAAACTTTCTGCATATGCAGCAAACCAAAGACCAAAAGAAGAAGGCATCGCTATTTGATAATGAGTATAACCAGGCATTAATATGTTTTGATGTTGTTCACTTAATTTTAATAATAAATCAAAAAAAGTATAAGTCATGTCTACAATTTCCTTGATTTCTGTACGAACAAAAAGTTTTAAATCCACCAAAATTTGATCATTTCTGGATCTTCCAGTATGGATTTTTTTTCCGACTTCTCCTAAACGATTGGTTAACAAAAATTCGATCTGAGAATGAATATCTTCTATTCCTTCATCTATCTTAAATTTATTTTTTAAAATTTCGTAAACATAAATGTTACGCAATTCCTGAATTAAAATTTTGAAATCTTTTTGATTTAATAATCCTATACTCTTCAACATAATAACATGAGCTATGGTTCCCATAACATCATGTGGGGCTAAAAATAAATCTATTTTTGAATCCTTACTTGAAGTAAAACTTTCGATTTCTTTATTGAAACGAAAATTCGTTTTTTTTTCCCAAATTTTCACGGAATAATATTTTTTCTATCTTTGATGAATTCTAAGATAAAACTATAAATTTTATGTAAAAAATAAAATTCATGGATGTATGAATAAAAAACATAATACAATCAAAGATTATACAGCAGATAGTATTCAATCTCTTGAAGGAATCGAACATATTCGACTCAGACCCTCTATGTATATTGGAGACGTAGGAATTAGAGGTTTACACCATTTAGTTTACGAAGTCATAGATAATTCTGTAGATGAAGCTTTAGCAGGTTTTTGCAATAAAATATGGGTAACCATTCATAAAAATGGATTTATCACTGTACTTGATAATGGACGTGGAATTCCAATAGACGTTCATAAAAAAGAAAAAAAATCGGCTCTAGAAGTCGTAATGACTAAAATTGGAGCAGGTGGTAAATTTGATAAAAATTCTTATAAAGTTTCTGGAGGATTACACGGAGTAGGAATATCTTGTGTCAATGCTCTGTCTGAAAAACTTATAGTTACAATTTATCGTAACAATAAAATTTATCAACAAGAGTATTTTAAAGGAAAAGCCCTTTATTCTGTCAAATGTTTAGGAAAAACTAATCTGCAAGGAACAAAAATTTATTATCTTGCTGATTATTCTATTTTTAATTCCATTATATATCATTATGAAATTTTAGCTAATCGATTAAAAGAATTATCTTTTTTAAATAAAGGTTTGTATTTATTTTTAAAAGATGAAAGAAAAGAGATAAAAGAACATTTTTTTTCTAAAAATGGATTAAGAGAATACCTACCTATTTTAGATAAAAATCAGGAGTCTTTAACCAAAAAAATCCTTTTTATTGAAGGAGAGAAAGATAATACAATTGTAGAAGTCGCAATGCAATACAATACTTCTTTTAAAGAAAAAATTTATTCTTATGTTAACAACATCAATACTAATGAAGGAGGAACTCATCTTTCTGGTTTTCGAAGAGCATTAACAAGAACGTTTAAAAAATATTCAGAGGGTTTTTTATCTCATAAAATAGAATTCACTGGAGATGATCTTCGAGAAGGGATTACAGCTATTATATCTGTGAGAGTAATGGACCCTCAATTTGAAGGACAAACTAAAACAAAATTAAGTAATCACGAAGTGGGAGGCATTGTGGATAAAATTGTGGGAGATGCATTGTATAGTTATCTAGAAGAAAACCCTAGTGATAGAAAAAAAATTTTTGATAAAATTACATTAGCAGCTAAAGCGCGTCAAGCAGCTAAAAAGGCTCGTGAATTAATACAGAAAAAGACTCCTATAAGTAGTATTTTACCTGGAAAACTCGCGGATTGTTCTTTCAATAATCCAGAAGACTGTGAAATTTATTTAGTAGAAGGAGATTCTGCCGGAGGGACAGCTAAACAAGGAAGAGATAGAAAATTTCAAGCTATTTTACCTTTGCGAGGGAAAATTCTAAATGTGGAAAAAGCTATGCAGTATAAAATATTTGAAAATGAGGAAATAAAAAATATATTTACTTCTCTAGGAGTTTCTATTGAAACAGAAGAAGATCAAAAAATATTAAATATCAAAAAACTTAGATATAATAAAATTATTATTATGACAGATGCAGATATAGATGGAAGTCATATTTCTACTTTAATTTTAACATTATTTTTTCGTTATATGAAACCCTTAATAAAAGAAGGATACATTTATATTGCTACACCTCCACTTTATTTTATTCGAAAAGGAAATCATTCTCAATATGCTTGGAATGATCAAGAAAGAGAAACCATTATCCATCAATTAGGAGGGAGAAAATCAGTCAATATACAACGATATAAAGGATTAGGAGAAATGAATGCAGAACAACTTTGGGAAACAACTATGAATCCAAAAAAAAGAACTTTACGTCAAGTAAATATAGACGATGATTCGGAAGCAGACAAAATTTTCTCCATTCTTATGGGAGACGAAGTTCCCCCACGAAGAAATTTTATAGAAAAAAATGCGATACATGCAAAAATTGATGTTTAGTTTGTTTAAAAATTATTAATCGTCGTTATGAATTATATTCAATCAATCCTATTAGGGATCATTGAGGGAATGACAGAATTTTTTCCGATTTCTTCTACAGGACACATGATTCTTGCCGCTTCTATAATGGGAATACTAGAAAATAAAATCACTAATTTATTTCTTATTTCTGTTCAGTTTGGAGCCATTTTATCTGTAATTTTCTTGTATAGAAACAAGTTCTTTTTTCAAAAATTGGATTTTTATCTCAAAATTTTTTTAGCTAGTTTTCCTGTAGGGCTTTTTGGTTTGTTATTGAACAAAATTATCAATTTTTTTTTAGATCAACCACTAATAGTCGCTTTATCTCTTATGATAGGAGGATTAGTGATTGTGAAAGTAGAAATGTTTTATGAAAAAAATTTTTATAATATAAAAAATCATATTACTTACTCAAAAGCTTTTATTATTGGATTATTTCAATGTATGGCTTTAATTCCAGGAGTGTCTAGAAGTGCAACAACCATTGTTGCTTGTATGCTACAAAAAGTGAATAAAATAAAAGCTATTGAATTTTCTTTTTTTTTATCTATACCTGTTATTGGAATTGCTACATGTAAAAAATTATTCGACTATTATTTTCAATCAAATTCTTTCACATTGAAAGATTTAGAATTATTGTTATTAGGAAATATAGTATCTTTTGTAACTGGAATAATAGCTATCAAATGTTTCATAACATATTTAAATAATTTTAAATTATTCGGATACTATAGAATTGTTTTAGGAATTTGTTTTTTTATTGTACATTATTTCATCAAACCGATTGGAAAATTTTGAATCAAAATTTATCAGAATTTAAAAATGGAAAAATATTGTTAGTAGATAAACCATGGGGATGGACTTCTTTTAAGATTGTTAAAAAAATCAGAAGGTATATTCTTAATACTACTAAAGAAAATTTTAAAATCGGACATGCAGGAACTTTAGATCCTTTTGCTACAGGTTTATTAATTGTCCTAACAGGAAAATATACGAAAAAAGTAAATGAAATTCAAAATTATAAAAAAGTTTATACAGGTATTATAAAATTAGGCTGCGAAACCTTATCTTCTGATTCAGAAACAGAAGAGTATAATTTTTCTTCCATTTTGCATATTACTCCTAAATTGATAAAAAAAATATCTAAAAAATTTTTAGGAGAAATAGATCAATATCCTCCATCTTTTTCTGCCTTAAAAACAAAAGGAAAAAGATTCTATGAATATGCTAGAAAAGGAATAAAAATAGTTCGACAATCCAGACGTGTAAAAATTTATAAATTTCATATCCTAAAAATAGGAATTCCCTACATAAAATTTTTTATAGAATGTGGAAAAGGGACTTATATTCGATCTATAGCTCAAGATTTTGGTAAAGCTCTTCGAAGCGGAGCTTATCTACTCTCTTTAAAAAGAGAACGGATAGGAAATTTTTCTATGAATTGTTCTTCTATAGAATTAAAAATTTCAAAAGAATTTCCATGTTATTTATTGGATTAAATTTTTTTATATTTTTGGTTGTACCATGCATGAAATTTTATTTGGTGTTCTTCATTAGTTAATACGCCCTTTTTGACTCCTTCTAATAAATGTTTTTTCAATAAAACACCGGTTTTACAAAAAATGGATTTTACCGTATTGGTAGGTTGTGCCCCTTTCATTAACCAGGATAGAGCATGTTGCATTTTCAATACAGTTGAAGGAGGATCCGTATGGGGATTATAAGTTCCTAATTTTTCAATAAATTTTCCATCTCTCGGAGCACGAGAATCCGCTACAACTATATGATAAATAGGTTTATGTTTTTTTCCAATTCTTTTTAAACGAATTTTTACGGACATAATTATATTAATTTATATTATATATGAAACCTTTTAAGGTTTTTATAGAACAGTAGCCCAAATTTAGATATAATTATCATGTTTTTGAAAAAAAATGGTATATATTTACATTTTTCCATAGACCCGTTGTGTAACGGTAGCACAGCAGATTTTGGTTCTGTTAGTTGGGGTTCGAGTCCCTACGGGTCTGTATGTTCCCTGATTATTGGATTGATTGGATTCTTCATAGAAAAAAATGAGTATTGGAATGAAAATAAAAAAAGAAAAAGTTTTATTAATAGCTTTTTTAAGTGTTTTAGCATATGTCTTTATTCATTTATCAAAATCCTTATTAGGATTAGATAAATTTAATCTTTGTATATTAAGATGTTTCGTGATATCTATTTTCATATTGTATTCGTTTATGAAAAAAGACTTAACTACTTGGATTTTATTATCCATTATCATAGGAATAGAAATGGGATTAGATATGCCAAAAATTGCTGTGGAACTCAGATTTTTATCTCAAATATTTTTGAGATTGATTAAAACTATCATTGCTCCAATATTGTTTTCCACTTTGGTAGTTGGAATAGCCAGTCATTCTAATATTAAACAATTAGGTAGCATGGGATGGAAATCCTTACTATATTTTGAAGTGGTGACAACTTTAGCTTTGTTTATTGGTCTTATTGCAATTAATATATCTCAGGCTGGAGTAGGCATTGTTATGCCTTCAGGAATGACGGAACAACAATTACCGAAAGTAGAAAGTAAAACTTGGCAAGATACAATTCTTCATGTTTTTCCGGAAAATTTTATAAAATCCATCTATCATGGAGATGTATTGCCTATAGTGGTATTTTCCGTTATATTTGGGATATCCATGGTTTTTTTAGAAGATAAAAAACGAAGTCCAATATTACTGTTTGCAGAAAGTATTTCAGAAATCATGTTCAAATTTACTAAAATTATTATGTATTTTGCTCCTATAGGAGTAGGGGCCGCCATTGCTTATACAGTAGGACATATGGGATTGGATATTTTATACAATTTATTTCAATTGTTATTGACTCTTTATATTGCTTTACTTATTTTTTTGATAGTTGTTTTACTTCCTATTCTTTTGTGGATTAAAGTTCCTTTAAAAGGTTTTGTAAAAGCATTAACTGAACCTGTATCACTCGCGTTTGCGACTACAAGTTCCGAATCCGCCTTACCTTTACTTATGGAAAATTTAGAAAAATTAGGTGTTCCCAGAAAAATCATAGCTTTTGTGATTCCTACAGGTTATAGCTTTAACTTAGATGGAACCACTCTTTATTTATCTTTAGCAACTGTTTTTGTTGCACAAGCTTCTGGTATTCCTTTGAGTTTTAGTCAACAAATATTTATAGGACTGACGTTAATTTTAACTAGTAAAGGAGTTGCTGGAGTTCCTAGAGCATCTTTAGTAATTCTTTTGGCGACTGTGTCTTCTTTTGGATTACCAACTTGGCCTATATTAGCTATTATAGGAATAGATGAATTAATGGATATGGCTAGGACTACCGTGAATGTCATAGGAAATGGATTAGCGAGTTGTGTCATAGCTCGTTCTGAAGGAGAATTGGATGAAAAAAAAATGTTAGATTATATTCAAAAAAAGTAAAAATGATTCGTAATTGAATTTTGAAGAAAAAATTTTTTTTTATAGAAAAAAACAATCTTCTATAGTAGACCAACCAAATGGAGTAGTCACAAGCAAGAGTCATTCCAATATCGCTTTAATTAAATACTGGGGAAAACAGAATAATAAAATTCAAATCCCGTTGAATTCGTCTATTAGTTATTCTTTAGGAGAAGTATACACAGTTACACGATTAATTTATAAAGAAAAAAAAAATAGGAATTTCTCTATAAAAATATTCTTTTCAGGAAAAGAAAAAACTAGTTTTCTTCCAAAAATTTTAGAATTTTTTCATAGAATTTCACTTTATTGTTCCTATTTACAAAATTTGAATTTTATTATAGAAACCTATAATACTTTTCCACATAGTAGTGGTATAGCTTCTTCTGCTTCTTCCATGAGTGCTTTAGCATTATGTATCATGAAAATAGAAAAGAAATTAGTTTCCTCTTTAAAAGAAGATTTTTTTTTCAAAAAAGCTTCTTTTTTATCCAGATTAGGTTCTGGAAGTGCTTGCCGATCTATTTATCCTGGACTTGTTGTTTGGGGATGTCATAAATCCATAAAAGAAAGTAATAATCTTTATGCTATACCATATCCATATGAAGTCCATTCCATTTTTACAAAAATAGAAAATACTATTTTAATCATAGATGATAAACCTAAAAAAATTTTGAGTTCAAAAGGTCATCAATTAATGAAAAATCATCCTTATGCTAGAAATAGATTGAAATGTGCTAATAAAAATATGAATAGACTTATATCTATATTAAAAATAGGAGATTTTCAAGAATTTGGAGAATTAATAGAACATGAAGCTTTGACTCTTCATGCCATGATCATGACCTCTCGTCCCTATTGTTTATGGATGAAACCAAATACTCTGAACGTCATTCATACGGTATGGGATTTTAGAAAACATAGTAATAAAAATATTTATTTTACACTAGATGCAGGTGCCAATGTTCATCTTTTATATCCTATTCAAGAAAAAACATTCATCTTAAAATGGATATATAGTGATTTATTTTCTTATTGTAAGAAAATTATAGAAAGTTTTTGTTTGTAGAATTATTAGTTATATTTGTTTTTTTGTATTTTGGTGGACGTAGCTCAGTTGGGTTAGAGCATCAGATTGTGGTTCTGAGGGTCGCCGGTTCGAATCCGGTCGTCCACCCACAACACAAAATTTGTATAATAATTAATTTAATATCTTTTTGATTCTTGTAAAAGCTTCTATGATTTTATATTCTGATGAAGCATAAGAAATTCGTAAACATTCATTATCCCCAAAAGCACTGCCACTAACGGTAGCTACTTGAGCTTTTTCAAGTAAAAATTCAGAAAATTCATATGAATTTTGAATCATTTTTCCATGTAATTTGTTTCCAAAAAAACCTGAAACTTTTGGAAAAATATAAAAAGCTCCATTCGGTTGATAAAATTGAAATCCATCAATTTTTTTTATCATATCCAAAACTAAATTTTTTCTTTTTTCAAACTCTTTGATCATATATTCTATTTTATTGGGGTGAGCTGATAATGCAGTAATAGCAGCTATCTGTGCAATAGAATTAGCACAAGATGTCATCTGTCCCTGTATTTTATCACAAGATTGAGCAATCCATTCTGGAGCTCCAATATATCCAATTCTCCAACCTGTCATAGAAAAAGCCTTAGATAATCCATTCACTGTGATAACTTGATGAAAGATATCAGGAAATATAGCAATACTAGTATGTTTTTCTGAGTAACAAATATGTTCATAGATTTCATCAGAAAGAATCATAATTTGTGGATATTTTTTAAAAACTTCTGATAAATCTTTTAATTCTTTATAAGAATAAACACTTCCGGTAGGATTACAAGGAGTACTGAAAAGAAATAATTTTGTTTTAGATGTAATAGCTTTTTCTAGTTGATATGGATCAATCTTAAAATTGTTCTCCATAACTGTTGGAATTATAACAGGATAAGATTCACAAAACTTTACCATTTGTAAATAACTAACCCAATAAGGAGCGGGAATAATAACTTCATCATCTTTATTCAACAAAGATAAAAGAACATTCATTATAGCTTGTTTGGCTCCGGTAGAAACTACGATTTGAGAAGGAGTATATTGTAATCGATTATCACGGTAGAATTTTTTGCATATTACTTTTTTCAGTTCGAAATATCCGGATACTGGAGTATAATAATGATACCCTTCATCTATAGCTTTTTTCGCAGCGGATAAAACAAAATTAGGAGGGGAAAAATCGGGTTCTCCTAAACTCAAGTTTATAATGTCATAACCTTTATTTTTTAATTTTCTTGCTTTGGATGACATAGCTATGGTTTGTGAATAAGATATATTCTGTAAACGATGAGATAATCTATTTTTCATAGAAATTTTTATTGGAATTATTTGAAATGATTACAAATCTAAATAAATTTGGTTATAAGTTTATTGATCCATTAATATGAAATTAATTAAAAAATATTTTCCATATTTATTGAACCAACAAATATATAGATTGTATTCTTTAAAAAATTTATATGCGTATTGGAATGTATATGTGAATCTAGTTTCTAGAAAAACATTTCACGATTTTTATCAACAACACGTCCTTTTTTGTTTAGGAATCGCTAAAGTATTTTATTTTTATCCTGGATCATGTGTTATGGATTTAGGTACAGGAGGAGGATTTCCTGGAATTCCTTTATCCATAGTTTTTCCTCATACAAAATTTATATTAGTGGATTCTATTAGGAAAAAAATTCAAATTATAGAACAAATCATATATCATCTTCATTTGAAAAATGCGTATCCTATTTGGATACGTGCAGAAAAATTAGAAAATAAATTTGATTTTGTAGTTACTAGAGCTGTCAATAAAATAAATATAATCCATAATTGGATAAAAGATAAGTTTAAATATAAATCCAATTCTAGAATTCAAAATGGAGCTTTATATCTAAAAGGAGGAAATCTTTATGATGAATTAAAAAAATTTCCTCATGCAATAGAATATCCTTTAAATCATTATTTTGAAGAACCATTTTTTAGAAAAAAAAAAGTTATTTGGATTTCCAACATTTAATAAATAATAAAAACTGATTAAAATTACAAAATGAATCCCAAAAAAATTTTCTTAGAAAAAGTAAAACAAAAAGGGGGATGGGTCAATGCTCATTCTCATTTAGATAGGGCTTATACTCTTACACATACAAATTTCAAATATTCTTATTCTCCCCTTCAAAAAAAATGGTATCTGGTTGATGAAATGAAACGTTTAGCTACAGAAGAAGAGATTTATATCCGTATGGAAAAAGCTTTAGAATATTTTGTAATGCAAGGAACACAAGCTTTGTGTTCTTTTATTGATGTGGATGAAATTATTGAAGATCGTGCCTTGAAAGCAGCTAAAAAATTGAAAAATAATTATGGAAATTCTATTCGTATTTGTTTTGCTAATCAAGTTCTTAAAGGCGTATTGGATAAAAAGTCAAAATATTGGTTTGATCAATCCATAGAATTTGTGGATATTATTGGTGGATTACCCGCTACAGATTATGAAAAAGAAGATGAACATCTAGATATTTTATTCCAAACAGCTAAAAAAAAAGAAAAAATTATACATGTACATGTAGATCAATTGAATACAAGCGAAGAAAAAGAAACTGAAAAACTAGCAAAAAAAACAATTGAACATGGAATGCAAGGAAAGGTCGTCGCTATACATAGTATTTCTTTAGCCGCACATGCTAGAGATTATCGCTATAAAATATACCAATTGATGAAAAAAGCGGATTTAATGGTCATATCTTGTCCCATTGCTTGGATTGATCATACTAGAAGTGAACGTTTAACTCCTAGCCATAATTCCATTACTCCAGTAGATGAGATGGTTCCTGAAGGAATCATAGTGGCTTTTGGTACAGATAACATTTGTGATATATATAAACCTTTTTCTGATGGAAATCTATGGATAGAACTACGAGTGATGTTGGAAGCATGTCATTATTATGATATAGATCATTTAGTAAAAATTTCTACAATAAATGGATTAAAAGTATTAGGATTGTCAGAACAATAATTTATTTTTTTCCTTTTTTTTCTGGACGCATTTGTGGAAAAAGTAAAACTTCTTGAATCGTTTTTTTTTGGGTTAGTAACATTACTAAACGATCTATTCCAATTCCAATCCCTGCAGTAGGAGGCATACCGAATTCTAAAGCACGTATAAAATCTAGATCAAGAGATATCGATTCGTCTTTTGTGTTTTTTTCGGATAACTTCATTTGTTCTCGTAAACGATCAAGTTGATCGATGGGATCATTAAGTTCTGAATAAGCATTAGCAATCTCTTTCCCATTTATAATGAGTTCAAAACGTTCTGATAAATTTTCTTGGTAACGGTGTTTTTTGGTTAAAGGACTCATTTCTATAGGATAATCAATAATAAAAGTAGGATTGATGTAATTTTTTTCGCATCTTTCTTCAAAAATGTTCTCAATCAGTTTAGCTTTACTCATTTTTATATTTTCTTCTATATGCAATTTTTTACAAACTTTTCTTAATTCTTCCTTTTTCATTTCTTTAAGATCAAATCCGGTATATTTTTTAATAGAATCCAATATGGGAATACGAGGAAAAGGAGTTTTAAAACTAATATGATGATTTTCTTTTTTTTGAAATTTATTAAAGATGCATTTCATCAATTTTTCTGTAAAATTCATCATCCAGTAATAATCTTTATAAGCGACATAAAGTTCTAATACAGTAAATTCTGGATTATGAAAACGATCCATTCCCTCATTTCTGAAATTTCTAGAAAATTCATATACCCCGTGAAATCCACCAACAATCAATTTTTTAAGATAAAGTTCATTAGCTATCCGTAAATACAATGGAATTCCCAGTGTATTATGATACGTTTCAAAAGGTCGAGCTATAGCTCCTCCAGGAATGGGATGTAGAATAGGAGTATCTACTTCTATGTAACCTTTTTTATTCAAAAAACACCTTATTTTTTGTATGATACGAGTCCGTTTTAAAAAAATTTCTTTTACATGATCATTAACAATGAGATCTACATAACGCATACGATAACGTTGTTCCGTATTGGAAAAAGCATCATATATTTTTTGATTTTTTTTATCTATTTTTACTTGTGGTAAAGGTCGTATAGATTTGGATAATAGAGTGAATTGATGAACATATATGGTTATTTCATTCATTTTTGTCTTAAATAAAAATCCTTTTACTCCAATAATATCTCCTATATCTATAAGTTTTTTTAAAAAAATATTGTAAACCTCCTCTTTTTTCATTTCATCCGAAGATGAAAACAAATGATCCTGAGTAAAGTATATTTGTATTCTCCCCGTATGATCTTTTATTTCTCCAAAAGAAGCTTTTCCTAAAATACGCAAACGCATTAACCGTCCAGCTATGCTTATAGTTCCTTTTTCCGTAAAATTTTTTTGTATATTACAAATAGTATTTGTTACAACATATTCTTCTGATGGATAAGGATTGATTCCCAATAGTTTTAATTGATCTAATTTTTTTATTCGTAGAATTTGTTGTTCTGATAAATAGATCATAGACTGATTTTTGTGTATGTCCTCCATACAAAACGAACGAATTGAATAAAACGAAGGTACATTTGTTTTTTTTATTATATAAATTTTTAAAAAACTATGAAAAAAAAAATACTTTTTTTCGAAGATTTAGGAAAAAAAGAATATCAAGAAACTTGGAAATATCAGAAAAGATTATTTGATGACATCATACGAAAAAAAATCAATAATATACCTGATCAAAAAGCAGGATATTTTCTATTTGTAGAGCACCCTCATGTATATACTATAGGTAAAAATGAAAAAAAAGACAACCATTTGTTGGTTTCATTAGATTTTTTAAAAAAAATAGATGTTTCTTTTTATCAAACAGATCGAGGAGGGAAGATCACTTACCATGGTCCTGGACAGTTGATAGGATATCCCATTTTAAATATGGATTATTTTTTTACGGATATTCATAAATATCTTCGTCTTTTAGAAGAAGTGATTATCCATTGTTTATGGAAAAATTATGAAATAAAGGGAGAACGAAAAAAAGGAAAAACAGGAATTTGGTTCAATGTAAAAAACGGAAAATCAAGAAAAATATGTGCAATAGGAATTAGAATAAGTCGTTGGGTAACCATGCATGGATTTGCTTTAAATGTCAATACAGATTTACAGTATTTCAATCATATTATTCCTTGTGGAATTTATAATCAAGAAGTGACTTCTTTAAAAAAAGAATTGAAAAAGAATGATATCTCTTTTCAAGAGGTAAAACGTATGGTGAAAAAATCCTTTCAAGAAATTTTTGATGTAGAATTTATAAACATGCCGAAAAAAATTTCATTTTTTTAATGAATTAATTTATTGGTTCTGCGATCATAATTCCATCTTTATCTACTTTTGTAATTAATACATCTTGTAATGTGTTTTCATATATAGAAGAATTGTATAACCGTAATGGTATCTTAGTTCGAATATAATTTTCTGTATATCCATATAAATATTCTTGATGTTTCGAATTTCTTTCGAATAAAACGGTTTTTTTAGTGTTCATTTGCTTTTTACAAAAAAAAAGATATTTTTTGTTTGAAAGAACTCTCAAAACTTGATTCCGTTTCCATTGTATTTTTTTAGATACATTTTCCTGTATCATACTGGATTTCGTATTGGGTCTAGTAGAATAGGAAAATATGTGTAGAGATGAAATTTCTAATTTTTTCAAAAAATGATAAGTTTCCAAAAAATGTTTGTGTGTTTCTCCAGGAAAACCAACAATAAGATCTGAACCGATATAAGCATATGGCATTAAAGATCTAATTTTATTTACTTTTTCTTGATAAAGTTCTCGTCTGTAACGTCGATGCATTTTTACCAAAATATTATTGCTTCCAGACTGTAAAGGAAGATGAAAGTGAGGAACAAAATGTTTACTTTTAGACAAAAATTCAATACATTCATTTTGAAGCAAATTAGGCTCTATAGAGGATAAACGGATTCTCCCTTTTTCTTCTATTTGATCTATGGATTGTATTAAATCAAGAAATCGGATATTTTCTCCGTATATATTTTTTCCACCATAGTCTCCTATATTGACACCTGTTAACACAATCTCTTTGACACCTTGATTAAAAAGAAATCTAATATTTTTCAGTATATTTTCTATACTCTCAGAACGAGAGGGGCCTCTTGACATAGGAATAATGCAATAACTACACTTATAATCACATCCATCTTGAATTTTTAAAAAAGAACGAGTTCTATCTCCAACGGAAAACGATGGAAAATAAGTTTTTCTAGAAATAATTTTTGCATAATATTTTTTTTTCAAAAACCATTCTCGATTAAGATAATCGATGATTTTTAATTTTTCTTCATAGCCTAAAACAAGATCTACTCCAAGAATAGAAGACACTTCTTTAGGATTGAATTGAGCATAACATCCTATTGCTACAATAAAAGCTTTGGAATTGTTCTTCATAGCAGAACGTACAATATGCCTAAATTCAATTTCTGCATTTTTTGTTACAGAACAACTATTGATCACATAAATATCCGCATAACTCTTGAAAGAAACATGTTGATAATCTAAATTAGAAAATTTTCTTGCTATGGTAGAAGTTTCTGCGTAATTAAGTTTACACCCCATGGTATAAAATGCTACTTTTTTTTTCACCATTTATTTTCGTCTATCTGATCCGATCCGATATATTCCGTTTTTCTAGCCTAAGATGAAAAATAATTTTCAATTCCACTATGGCTAGCTTTTATCGATTTTTTTCCTTTTGTCCAATTTGCGGGACATACTTCTCCACTTTTTTCGTAATATTGAAGAGCATCTATCATACGAATAGCTTCATGTACATTTCTACCTAAAGGAAAATCATTAATTAAAAGATGTCTTATGATCCCTTCTTTATCTATTAAAAATAAACCTCTATAAGCAATCAGTTCTCCCGTAGCTTTCCATTCTTCATGATTATTAATCCAATTTCCAGACAATACCCCATAGTTATGAGATATGGTCTTATTGATATCAGAAACAATCGGATAAGTTACCCCATGGATGCCCCCTTTTTTTTTTGGCATCTGTAGCCAAGCCCAATGAGATTGTTCTGTATCCGTAGATACGGCAATAATTTGTACATTTTTCATTTCAAAATCCTGAATTTTTTCTTGAAATGCATATATTTCTGTAGGACAAACAAAAGTAAAATCTTTAGGATAAAAGAAAAGTAAAACATACTTCTTTCCTTGAAATTGTTCTAAAGTAAAATTGGATACAATTTCTTTCCCATTTAATACCGCACTAGCCGTAAAATTTGGCGCTTTTTTTGATATTAACGTATTCATTTTTTTTGTTTTTCGTGTTTATATGCACGAATTTACCAAAACTTAAAAAAAGAAAAAAATAATTTTTCTGTAAAAACAAAAAAAGGAATCATACATATCTATGTAATTTTTTATGAAGTTCATTTTTTATATCTGTTAAATGCATAATTTTTTTTAGAAAAGCTTTTCTATCCTTATTTTTTATCATATCTTTCTGATAATGTAAGATTTCTTTTTGAATCAATTTAGAAATGTATAAAGATTTATATCTCAATAAAATATCACTGATATATTGATTTATTCTCTCTTTTTGATAGGAAACTTGTATTCCTTTTCTATCCCATTTGGATAATGAATAAAATTTTGGATTTTTTTTATCCAAAAATTGGGATAAATCTGTTTTTTTCTTTTGTAAACAAATTTGATCAAAAATTTCTTGGTTCTTTTTCAAAGAAAAACGGAAATTACAGCATTTAAAAACGTGCAATACTTCTTCTAAAATCGTTGTGTTGTGTTCTTTTTTTTTGATGATTTGATTTCCATGATTTAAAATCAATTGAATCAATTCTTCTTCGATAAGAAGAAGAGTATTTTTTTTCAAAAAAAACCTTGAATCTTCCTTAATCTGAACTGTACTAGGTTTCTGTGCATTTTTTTTGTTTATTTTTTTCAATTCAGAAATCAGAACTTTTTGACGAATATTTAGCACTTTGGAAGCTTCTTGCAGGTATAATTCCTTTTGAATAACATTGGATATTTTTGAAATGCTATTCAAAATATTTTTTACTAAAAATGATTTTTTAATGGGATCATCTTTATGTATTTTTTCATATATTTTTTGTTTAAAAGAAACAAAATTGTAACTATTTTTTGCTACAAAATCTCTGAATTGAGAAAAAGAATATTTTTTGGATATCAAATCTGGATCTTCTCCATTAGAAATAAATAATATGCGTAAATTTATTTCCTGTTCTAACATCATATTAATTCCTCTTAAAGAGGCTTTAATTCCAGAACGATCTCCATCATAAAAAAGAACAATATTTTTTGTAAATTTTTTGATCAACAAGATTTGGGACACGGTAAGTGAAATGCCAGAAGAAGAAACTACATTTTTTATCCCAGATTGATGTAAAGAAATAACATCTGTATATCCTTCCACTAAATAACAAAAATTTTCTTTGAGAATGTTTTTTTTAGCTTGAAACAATCCATATAAAATTTTACTTTTTTGAAAAATCTTACTTTCTGATGAATTGATATACTTAGTCGTAGTGGAAGATATAGAATCAATATTTCTGCCTCCAAAACCTATAACTCTTCCTGATAAATTATGAATTGGAAACATTACACGTTGACGGAAACAATCAAAAAAATGATTGGATTTTCTGAAAACCGTTAACCCTGATCTTTTTATATCCCGTTTTTGAAATCCTTGTTTTAATGCGTTTATCGTAAGTAATTTCCAAGAAATAGGTGCATAGCCTAATTCGAATTTTTGAATAATTTTTATATCAAATCCCCTTGTTTGAATGAAATAACTCAATCCATTTTTCTGTCCTTCTTTGGTAGAATGTAATTGATAAATAAAAAAACGTTTTGCATAATCTTGTATTAAGTATAATTTTTGATATTCTTCTTCCTCTTTATGATTGTTGTTGTCTATGTGATCCATTTCGATCTCATATTTTTTTGCAAGAAAACGTAATGATTCCTCATAAGTAAAATGTTCATGTTCCATAAGAAAAGTGATAATATTTCCTCCTTTTCCAGAACTAAAATCTTTCCATATTTTTTTTGTAGGAGAAACTATAAGAGAAGGTGTTTTTTCATTAGAAAAAGGACTTAGTCCTCTATAATTAAAACCACTTTTTTTTAATTCTACAAAATCTCCAATCACATCTTCTATACAAGAAGCAGAAAGTATTTTTTTTATAGTTTCTTTAGAGATCATAATAATATTTAAATTCCTAATTTCATTCTATGAATAATTTTTTTTGGATTAGAATCAGAAAAAATAGTAGTTCCTGCCACTAATATATCTGCTCCTTTTTGAAATAATAAAGAAGAATTTTCTAAATTGATTCCTCCATCTACTTCTATGAGAGCGGAAGAATCTTTTTTCAATATTAAATTTTGAATATCCTCTAATTTTTGATATGTTTGATGAATAAATTTTTGTCCACTATAACCAGGATTAACACTCATCAATAAAACAAAATCTATATCATTAATAATGTCTTGTAAAAGAAAAACTGGAGTATGTGGATTCACAGCTACACCTACCTTCATTCCATTTTCTTTAATAGAAAAAATTGTTCTGTTTAAATGAATACAAGCTTCATAATGAATATGTAAATGATCGGCGCCACAAGCTTTCAACTGTTCTATATATCGTTCTGGTTGTAATATCATTAAATGTACATCCATAGGCTTATGTGCATATTTTTTTACATATTTAATAAATAAAAATCCAAAAGAAATATTGGAAACAAAAGAGGAATCCATTATATCAATATGAAACCAATCAGCCTCACTTTTATTCAGCATTTCTATATCACGATATAAAAAAGCTAAATTGGCGGAAAGTAAGGATGGAGCTATAATTTTTTTCATATTCTTATATTATAATTAAGAGTCACCTAATAGGTAGAGATTTTATTTTTTTATGAAATCAAAGCTTCACTAATTCCAGTATGAGAAAAACCTCCATCATGATATAAGTTTTGCATGGTAACTTTTCTTGTTAAATCTGAAAAAAGTGTAATTATATAGTTAGCGCAATCTTGTGCAGAAGCGTTTCCTAACGGAGATATTTTTTCAGATAATATTAAAAGTTGATTAAATCCTTTAACCGCTTTTGCTGCTCTTGTGAGACTAGGAGATTGTGATACAGTATTTACCCTGACTTTTTCTTTGATTCCCCAATGATAACCAAAATTACGTGTGATACTTTCTAAATAGGATTTATAATCTGACATATCTACATAATGTGGAAAAATTCGCTGAGAAGCAATATATGTTATAGCTACAATAGAACCCCATTTATTCATGGCTTTTTTATTCCAAGCTGTTTGCATAATCTTATGATAAGATACAGCAGATATTTCCCATCCTTTTCTTAAAAATTCATAATTTAAAGAAGGATAAGTTAACCCCTTTCGTATATTCATAGACATCGCTATAGAATGCAATAAAAAATCTATTTTTCCTCCAAAATGATCTAATGTTTTTTCAAATAAAATATTGAGATCTTGTATGGAAGTGGCATCTGCTGGAATCACCATAGATTTTGTTTTATGAGATAATTCATAAATTTTACCTATTCTTAGAGAGGCTGGTGTATTGGTTAATACAAAAGAAGCTTTTTCTTCATAAGCACGTTCTGCTACCTTCCAAGCAATAGAATTTTCATCTAAGGCTCCAAATATAATTCCTTTTTTTTCTTTCAATAAATTGTAAGACATAGTTAAAATATTTAACTAAAAATACCTCTTTTTTGAAATATGAAAGATATCCTTTATCACGGATAAATAGTCCAATTTTTCCCATGTGAAAAGTTCTACTTCTTGTTTTTTTTTATTCCCTTCTATATCTAAAAAAGACTTTTCCACTTTTTTGGGAGTTCTTCCCATATGTCCATATACAGATGTTTCTTCATACATTGGTTGACGCAATTTTAATCTTTTTTCTATAGCATAAGGACGTAAATCAAAAATTTTCTTTACATTCAACGCAATGTTTTCATTATCTATTTTTGATTTACCATAGGTATTAACGAAAATTTCTATGGGTTCGGCAATCCCTGCCGCATAAGAGATTTGAATCAGCAATTCATCTGAAATTCCTGCTGCCACCAAGTTTTTGGATATATGTCTAGCGGCATAAGCTCCAGATCTATCCATTTTAGATGGATCTTTTCCAGAAAAAGCTCCTCCTCCATGAGAACCCCTTCCTCCATAAGTATCTACTATAATTTTTCTTCCGGTAATACCAGTATCCCCATGAGGTCCTCCCGTAACAAATTTTCCTGTTGAATTAATGTAATATTTCGTTCTATCCGTAAATAATTTTTTTACATTATTTTTTATATTATTCATGACTCTTGGTATAAGAATCTTTTTAACATCATCAACGATACGTTGATGCATTCTTTCTTTCGTATCAAATTCATCATGTTGAGTTGAAATAACAATCGCATGAATATGCACAGGAATATTGGCATCAGAATATTCTAAAGTAACTTGAGATTTTGCATCTGGACGTAAATAAGTCATTTTTTCTCCTTCATTTCTAAGATATGAAAGTTCCCTTAAGATATGATGTGAAATTTCTAATGACAATGGCATATAATTCTCGGTTTCTTTTACAGCATATCCAAAAACAAAACATTGATCTCCAGAACCTTGTTCTTCTTTTTTTGATTTTTGAATTCCCTCTAATAGATCCAAAGATTGTCCTTGAATAGAAGAAAGGACTCCACAAGAATCTGCATTGAATCTATATTCATTTTTAGTGTATCCTATTTTTCTAAGGATGTCACGAGCTATTTTTTGAACATTAACCCAAGTCTTAGAATTAACTTCTCCAGCTAATATAATTTGTCCCGTGGTTACTAAAGTTTCTATAGCGACTTTTGCATCTGGATCAAACGATAAAAAATGATCTAATATAGAGTCAGATATTTGATCTGAAATCTTATCAGGATGACCTTCTGAAACAGATTCGCTGGTAAATAAATAAGCCATAGAAAGGACTAAGAAATATTTTTAATTTATCGGATTTGATTCTGAATTTTAATAGATTCTTGATGCAAAAGTTGAAAAATTTCTTCAAGAAATTTTTCAGAAATTCCTAAATTTTTACCAAAATTTATAGATTTATTCATAATATCTTTCCATCTACTGGGTTGAAAAATCGCAATATCTGAAGATTTTTTAAAAGTTCCTAATTTTTTGGAAATATTCATTCTTTCTGCTAAAAGCGCTATAATATTTTCATCTAGTTCATCTATTAAAATTCTGAAAGAATCTAAAGATCTTTTACTTTTTTGATCAGATTTTTCAATACATGTTAATGTTTTTAACATTTCCAAAAGATTTTCTGGAGTGACTTGTTGTTGAGCATCGCTCCAAGCTTGATCAGGATCACAATGACTTTCTATCATTAATCCTTCATATTGAAAATGATAAGCTTTTTTTACGATATCAAAAATTCCTTCTGTTTTTCCACAAATATGTGAAGGATCACATAGAATAGGAATTCTAGGAAGAAGGGTCCTAAAATTGAACAAAAGATTCCAATTAGGTTGATTACGATATCTTGAGTTTTTGTAGGTATAGAAACCACGGTGTATGACTCCTAATTTTCTAATTCCTTTCCCTGATAAACGTTCTAAAGCTCCTATCCATAATTCTATATCAGGATGAATCGGATTTTTCACTAAAATAATTTTATTATTTTCTTTTTCCAGAGCATCCGCTATTTCTTGAATTGTAAAAGGACTCGCCGTGCTTCTAGCTCCTATCCAAAGAATATCTATCCCAAAAGAAATGGCTAATTTCACATGTTCCGCATTTGCTATTTCTGTAGCGACCATTAATCCCGTACTCTTTTTAACCTTATGAAGCCATTCTAGTCCTTTTTTTCCAATTCCCTCAAAATTATTGGGTTTTGTTCTAGGTTTCCATATTCCAGCTCTAAATCCTTGAACATAGGAAGAATTCAATCTTTTGGCTGTTTCTAATATTTGTTGTTCACTTTCTGCACTACAAGGACCAGATATAATGAAAGGGTGATTCCACTTATCAATCCAAGATCTGTCTATACTATTATTCAATTTTTCCATCACAATACATCTAATTTACACATATTTTTTATCTTCTATATCGTTTGCTTTTTTCATATATTGATCTATTTTATAAAATTTTTTGTTTATTAAATGATTACGAAATTTATTTAAATGATCAATATAAAAATCGATAGATTGAATCAGATTTTCTTTATTTGAAATAAAAATAGGCAACCATGTTTCAGGATTACTTTTCGCTAAACGTGTAGTTGAATCGAATCCACTTCCCATCAGATTATGAAAAATTTTTTCTTTATTTTTAAATTTTTTTAAAACTGTACTAGCTAAAGCAAAGGAAACCACATGAGGTAAATGAGAGATATAAGCAATATATAAATCATGTTCTTGAGAGGTCATATAAATCATATGCATTTTCATCATAGAATAGATTTTTGTAGCAACAGATATTGCATCTGGAGCACTAAGTTGAGAATCACAAATGATGCATTTTTTTTGACAAAACAAATCAGAATCAGCTGAAGTAGGTCCAGAATTTTCAATTCCTGCAATCGGATGTGTAGCTACAAAGCGATTTCTTTTAGGATGAGAAGAAATCCTATTACAAATATCATATTTGGTAGATCCAGTGTCTAGAATGACGGTATCCGTACTGATTCGATTTAAAATATTTGGAAGTATTTTTTCTATTCCATCTACAGGAATAGATAAAACAATGACTGAAGATTGCAGAATAAGATCCTGTAAAGGAATTATCTCATCTACAATTCCAAGTTTGACAGCAGATAAAGCATTTTCTTTATTAGAATCTGTTCCTATAAATTTATCTCCAAAATTTGATTTTCTCAATCCTAAACCAATGGATCCTCCAATCAATCCTAATCCTATTATTCCAATATTCATGAAAAAATTCTATTTTTTGCCTGTTTCAAAATTTTTACTGGACAACACATAGAAAACCTTACATATCCTTTTCCATTATGACCAAACACTCTCCCAGGTGTCACAAAGATGTGATAATTTTTTAGAACCTTGTCTGACCATATACGATCATTGTTATCTGAATCAGTGATTTTGGCCCAAACAAATATTCCAGAACTATTTTTGTCATATTTTAAATTGAAAAAATCACATATATCCCATAGAATTTTTTTTCGTTTAAGATATTCTATATTAAGTTTTTCAACCCATTTTGAATCATGATTCATGGCTTCTATGGCTCCAATTTGGATGGGATAATACATTCCAGAATCCATTTGACTTTTTATTTTCAATATATTCTGAATGAATTTTTTTTTTCCTATAATCATTCCAACACGCCATCCAGGCATATTGTAACTTTTACTTAAAGAATTTAATTCTAAAGCTATATCTTTAGCTCCTTTCACATTAAAAATACTGAAAGAACGTTTTTTATTCAAGATCAAACTATAAGGATTATCATGAACCAGTAATACATGATTTTTTTTCGCAAAAAAAACAATTTGTTCTAATTTTTCAAAAGAAATCGTTGCCCCCGTAGGCATGTGAGGGTAATTAATCCACATCATTTTTGCCTTTGACAGATTTTCCAATCTAGGAAGCCAATTTTCATTTTCATAAAGATCATAATAAATAATTTTTGCTTCCAAAAGTTTTGATATAGAGGAATAAGTAGGATATCCAGGATCGGGAATTAAAACCTTATCCCCTTGATCTAAATAAGACATACTTATATGCATAATTCCTTCTTTAGAACCCATTAATGGTAAAATTTCATTTTTAGGATCAACATCAACTTGATATATTTTTTTATACCAATTAGAAATAGCATTTCGTAATGTTTCTATTCCAATATAGCTTTGATAAGTATTAGCATTCTTTAATTCTGACGCTTGTTTCATTTTCTGTATAACTCCAGATGGAGGAAGAAGATCTGGATTTCCAATTCCTAAATTGATGATTTTCAATCCATTTTTTTCAAAATTTTGAATTTCCTTCATCTTTTCTGAAAAAAAGTATTCCGATATTTGATGCATTCTTTTTGCGGATACAATCATTAGGATCTAATTCTACCATTTTTATATTCTCCCATAATAGACAATTGATGAAGACAAGGAATTTTTTGTATTTGTTTATAACAATTTTTAATAATGAAAAATCTGGTAAAATTACTTGTAATAGTTGGTATATTCTTAAAAAATGATCTACATACCATAAAAACAGTACATTAGAATCGACAATATCCCCTAAAACATTCCATTAACTTATAATTACATCCTTCAAAATAGCTGAAAACAGCTGCATGATGAAAACAACCCTTAAACCCTTGTATCGATATTTTTTTCATGAAACCAAAAAAAGATTGAATTCCCATCAATCAATCAAGTGAAAAAATTTGAAGCAAAGATAAAAAATTATTCTATCTTATACAATTTTTTCACAATCACAATGAAAATCATCCATGAATGGAATGGACAACAAAAAGATGAAAACGATTAACTTTATATTTTTGTATTCTACTATTTCATTATGCAAAAAAAAAAATCTTCTATAGGATGGAGAAATGAAAATAAGCACCCTTCTCTTTCGGAAGTTTTTTCTTCCGTTTCTGTTCCTAAACAGAAAGGAATATGGAAAAAACTTTTTGCTTTTACTGGTCCAGGATTATTAATTGCTGTAGGATATATGGATCCAGGAAATTGGGCCACAGATATTGCTGGTGGCTCTCAATTTGGTTACATGCTTTTATCCGTTATTTTTATATCCAATTTTTTTGCCATCATTTTGCAACATTTAGCTTTAAAATTAGGAATTGTTTGTGAAAGAGATTTAGCACAAGCTTGTAGAGATCACTATACACCCTTGATTAGTTTTATCCTATGGATATTATGTGAAATTTCTATTGCAGCTTGTGATTTAGCTGAAATCATTGGTTCTGTATTAGCCTTAAAATTGCTTTTCGGAATTCCTATTACATGGGGAGTATTGATTACAGCTATAGATGTTTTGATTATTTTATTTTTCCAATCTAAAGGATTTAGATATATTGAAAGTGTAGTAGCCGCTTTAATTTTTACAATTTTAGTTTGTTTTAGTTTTGAAATTATTAGTTCAAAACCTGAAATTTTTCCCATATTAAAAGGAATTGTTCCTAACCCTGAAATTATAAAAGATTCGCATTCTTTCTATATATCTATAGGAATATTAGGAGCCACGGTCATGCCTCATAATCTTTATCTTCACTCCAGTATCATACAAACCAGAGATTATCCACGTACTACTGAAGGAAAAAAAATGGCGATAAAATATGCGACCATAGACAGTACCTTATCTTTATCTTTAGCATTTTTCATCAATGCTGCTATATTAATTATATCGGCAGCTACTTTTCATAAAACTGGATATACAGAAGTTGCAGACATTATGGATGCACACAAACTTTTAAATCCGATACTAGGATCTAGCCTATCGGGAGTTTTTTTTGCCTTAGCTTTACTAGCATCAGGACAAAATTCAACACTAACTGGAACTCTAGCTGGACAAATAGTCATGGAAGGGTTTATTAATATAAAATTTAAACCTTGGATTCGAAGATTAATTACGAGACTTATAGCTATTGTTCCTGCTATGATTGTCTCTATTGTTTATGGAGAAAAAGGAACAACGGAATTATTAATAATCAGTCAAATCATTTTATCAATCCAACTAAGTTTTGCTATTATTCCATTAGTGAATTTTACAGGAGATTCTGAAAAAATGGGACCCTTTGTAAATGGACCGATTTTAAAAATATCAGCTTGGGGTATTACAATCATCATTCTATTGCTAAATTTATTTTTATTATATAATACTTTATTGGGAAGAAGATAATACTTCAAAATTTAACGTAAATTCGCGTTTTCTATGTAATCGGATCCTTGCCTGATGTTTTCCTATTGTTTTAATAACTTTATTTCCAGGTATTCTAATAAATTTTTTATCTATAAAAATTCCTTCTTTATTCAAAACTTTCATAAGATATTGATTATTAATAGAACCGAAAAGTTTTCCTCCTTTCCCTACCTTTACTGGTATTTTAATAATTAATTTTCTTAATTTCTCTTCTATTTCTTTCGATTTTTCAATTAAAAAACGTTCTTTTTTAGAACGTTGGTTCAATATTTCATGAGTATTTTTGATAGTCCCAGGCAATGCTAAAACAGCATATCCTTTAGGAATGAGATAGTTTCTAGCATAACCAGGTTTTACATCTAATTCATCGTATTGAAACCCTAAATTTTCTATATCTTTTTTAAGAAGAATTTTCATGTTTATCTTAAATCATCTGTAACAAAAGGTAAAAGACCAATTTGCCTACATCTTTTAATAGCCGCATTTAATTTATTTTGATGTTTTTGTAAAGTGCCTGTGATACGACGTGGTAAAATTTTTCCTTGCGCATTCAGAAATGTGATTAAAAATGTAGGATCTTTATAATCTATATATTTAATATTTTTTTGTTCAAAGAAACAATATTTTTTTTCTACTTTGGTTTCTATTTTTATAGGAGATAAATATCTTAATTCATTATCTACTACTTTCTTTTCATGTTTATGGTTTTCCTCTAATATCATAATTCTTCATTTTTTTTTAACAATTTTTTTCTTCTTTTTTCAGCATATTCTATTCCATATTTATTTAATTTTACAGTTAAAAAACGTAAAATACGTTCATCTTGTCTTAATTTCAATTCTAAATCAGAAACTAAATCAGAATTTAACAAAAATTCAAATAAATGAAAACAACCGCTTTGTTTTTTTTGAATGGAATAAGCTAGTTTTTTTAATCCCCAATGTTCCTGATGAACGATTTTTCCTTTTTTTTGTATGATATAATTTTCATATTCTTTTGCTGTTTCTTTTGCTTGTTCATCAGATAATATAGGAGTGATTATTATAATATTTTCATAATGTTGAAACATTGAATTTTTTTTACGGAAATGTAAATCTATATTTTTATGTTCTTTTTTCAAAAAGATTCTAAATTTTTTCTTTAATTTGATTGATTAGTTTTTCGATGCGTAGGATACTTTCTTTTTTTCCAATCATTTCAAAAATGATGAAAATATCAATTCCTTTTAGAACACCCACTAAAGCTAAACGAAATAATTGCATGGTTTGATTTTTATTTTTTGTTTGTTGAAAAACAAATCTCAAATTGAAAGACGTAAATTGATTGATGTTATATAACAATATTTTAGCATTCTCTAATTGAAAAATAGTATTTTCATGACAAATTTTATTGAAAAAATTAACTTCATAAGAATGAGGAGAAATAAAAAAATAAAAAGAATGTTCCCATATTTCATGAATAAAATGAATTCTATCCATTGTTAAATGGATGACTTTCCATAAATAATCTATTTTGCATAAAATAGAACGTGTTTTGATTTCTTCGAAAAGAAATGCAAATATTTTTTCTTTTTTTTTATTTAAATATTTTTTATTGAACCAATTTGCTTTTTTGATATCAAAATAAACACCAGATTTTTTTATTTTTTCTAAAGAAAATAAATTGATTAATTCTTGTAAAGAGAAGATTTCTCTTTCAACTCCAGGATTCCATCCTAATAAAGCTAACATATTCACAAATGCTTCTGAAAAATAACCTAATTCCCTATATCCTGGTATGATAATTTTTGTTTTTGGAATTTTCCATTGTATAGGATATATAGGAAAATTGAAACTATCTGTATTTCTTTTACTAATTTTTCCTTTTCCATCATTTCTTAAAATTAAAGGCAAATGTGCAAAATGAGGAAGGGTCCACCCTAAAGATCTATATAACAATACATGCAAAGACATAGATGGAAGCCATTCTTCTCCTCTGATTACATGAGTAATTTTCATTAAATAATCGTCTATTGTATTCGCTAAATGATAAGTAGCTACTCCATCCGATTTTAACAAAATTTTATCATCTAAGTGATCTGTATCAACTATTATATTTCCACGTATGATATCATGCATTTTCAATGTTTTTCCAGGTTCTATTTTAAATCGAACGACATAAGAACAAGATCGCAATTTATCATGTAATTGTTCTTCCGTCATAGTTAAAGAATTATTCAGTTTCATTCTAATTCTAGAATTATAAGAAAAAGTTAACCCACGATGATTATATTCTTTTCTTTTTTTATCAAGATCCTGATCTGTGTCAAAAGCATAATAAGCATCCCCTTTTTTTAACAATTTATTGATATACATACGATAAATATTTATCCTTTTAGATTGATAATAAGGAGAATAAATACCTCCATATCCAACTCCTTCGTCAGGTTCTATATGACACCATTTCAATGTTTCCAAAATATATGATTCAGAATTCTCAACAAATCTTTTTCGATCAGTATCTTCTATTCTAAGGATGAATCTTCCTCCATGTTTTTTAGCAAAAAGATAATTATATAATGCGGTTCTGATTCCACCTAAATGAAGTGGACCTGTAGGACTAGGAGCAAAACGAACTCTTACAGAATGTTGTAACATAATTTATCAATCTTATTTTCCGATACAAAATTTTGAAAAAATATTTTTGAGTATATCTTCACTTGTGATTTCTCCCGTAATCTCTCCTAAATACCGTAATGCTTCTTTAAGATATATTGAAACCAAATCTGTTGAAAATCCTTTATGAAAAGCATTATGTGCCAATGAGAGTTCTTTTAATGAGAGTTTCAAAGCTTCATAATGTCTGTGTTGTGTCACTACTATTTTTTGTTCTTTTAATTTATCCAAAAATAAAGAACTCAAAGCATGGAGTACCCTTTTGACTTCAGGATAATTCTTTGAAGAAATTTCAAAAAAATAAGGAATCTTTGACTTACAATTTTCAAAATCATGAAAATAAAAAGGAGATATATCTGATTTATTCGCTATAACAAAAATATTTTTTAGTGGATATTTTTTGTGAATGTTTTGAATATTACTAATCATTTTTTGTTCTTCTTTATTCGAAGAATCAAAAATATAGAATATGACTTGAGACTCTTCTATTTTTTTCATGGTTCTTTCCACTCCCATAATTTCTATAGGATCTTGGGTTTTTCTAATTCCTGCTGTATCCCAAAAATGAAAAAGAATTCCATTTAAAATAATTTTTCCTCCCACACAATCTCTAGTTGTTCCTTTTATATGGGATATAATAGAACGGTCTTCCTGAATTACCTGATTAAAAAAAGTTGATTTTCCCACATTGGTATCTCCAATAATGACCACATCTATTCCTTTTTTTATAGCATTTCCTAACGAAAAAGATTCAATTAAATCTTTTAAAATTCCTTCTAATTCTTGTAAAAAAGAAAAAAGTTCTGATCTTTTAGCAAAAATCACATTTTCTTCGCCAAAATCCAATTCCAATTCTAGTAAAGAGGCAAAATCCAATAACTTTTTTCTTAAATACTTAATAGTATTAGACAATGTTCCTTTGATTTGTTGTAAAGAGATTTCATGACAGATTTTATTTTCAGATACAATCAAATCAGCTATTGCTTCAGCTTGTGATAAATCCAATTTTTGATTTATAAAAGCACGAAATGTAAATTCTCCAGGACGAGCCAAACGGATTCCTTTTCTAATAAGCAATTGCAATATCTGCTGTTGAATATAATAAGATCCATGACAAGAAATTTCTATCATATTCTCTCCTGTATAAGAAAAAGGAAATCTAAAAATAGAAACTAAGACTTGATCTAATAAATGATGATTTTCTGATACAATATATCCTAAATGAATCGTATGTGTAGATTGATTTTCCAGTTTTTTTCCAGGTTTAATAGAAGTAAAAACATTTTCAACAGTAGATATGGATTTTTTTCCAGAAATACGAATAACAGAAATAGCACTAGATCCAATAGGAGTTGCTAAAGCAGCAATGGTATCATCATCTAAATCTAACATAAATAAACGAACAAATTATGTGTTGTAATTTAAAATAAGTATTTTTTTGAAATTCTCATCATTTTAATTTCATCATATGGGATCTTTTGACAAATTTTACCGTGTGTTTCAAAACACTCTTCAAGACTTATATCCAGAACCTAAGGAATTAGAAAGTATTTTTTTCTTACTCACGACCCACATTTTTCAATGTGATAAAACAACTATTTTATTACGGGTAAATAGAAAAGAACAAATTCATTTTGTTACTTACGATAAGTTAATCAAAAAATTGTGGGAATTGAAAAAAAATAGACCCATACAATATGTCATTGGTCATGCCTACTTTTTTGGAATGAAATTCATTGTTAATGAAAAAGTATTTATTCCTAGACCAGAAACAGAAGAATTGGTATCATGGATACTACAGGATCATAAAAAAGATTATTGCCTTCATGACAATCATCCCATTCAAGTCTTTGATATTGGAACAGGAAGTGGATGTATTAGTATTACTTTAAAAAAGAAAAAACCTGAATTTGTACATATTTATGCCATGGACTCTGATCAAGAAGCTCTTAACATAGCTAAAAAAAACGCAAAATTACATAATGTAAAAATTTCATTAAACAATGTGGATGTTTTGAAAGATGGAATGGATATTCCTACAAAAATAAATAAAAATTCTGTTCACATTATCGTAAGTAATCCTCCCTATGTAAGAATATCTGAAAAAAAACTTCTACACCCAAACATTGTTCAATACGAACCTTATCAAGCTTTATTTGTTCCTGATAAAAAACCTTTGATTTTTTATCAAAAAATTTCTTTTTGGATCAAAAAAAGACTAAATGGAATCGTTTATATTTATTTTGAAATCAACCAATTTATTTATTTGGATATCATTGATCTTTTGAAAAAAATGGGATTTTTAAATATAGAAATCAGAAGAGACTTTCAAGGTTTTTTCAGAATGGTTCGTGCAATTTATTACGCAAATAAATAAATCATAATAACAAATGGATAAAAAAATAGAAAAAAAAATATTTCAACTCAAAAAAGAATTGTTAAAATATAATGATCAATATTATAATTTTGGGATTTCAGAAATATCAGATTATCATTTTGATAAAAAATTGAAAGAATTATCTCTTTTAGAAAATCTATATCCTGAATTCCAGACTTCTACTTCTCCTACAATCAAAGTAGGAGCAAAAGTTCATCCAACCGATTCTTCTATCTCTCCTGTTTATCATTATAAATATAAAATGTATTCTATTCAAAATACCTATTCTAAAAAAGAATTAATGATTTGGAAAACAAAAATAAGTAAATCAGTTCATTCTTTATCTTTTGTATGCGAACCCAAATATGATGGAGTCTCTATTAATTTGATTTATAAAAACGGATTTTTAACCAATGCGGTAACTCGTGGTGATGGAGAAAAAGGAGAAAATGTCACAAAAAATATAAAAACGATAAAATATATTCCTTTCAAATTAATAGGAAATCATTATCCTACGTATCTTGAAATACGTGGAGAAATTTTTCTTCCTATAAAGAATTTTATAGAAATAAATCAACAACGGATAAACAATGGCCTACCCCCTTATACCAATCCAAGAAATACGGCGAGTGGGACACTGAAAATTCGTGATCCTAAAGAAGTACGTAAAAGAGATTTATTTTGTATAGCATTTCATGTTGTAGGAAAACATTTACCTTTTAGTACACAATATGAAGCTATAAAATACATAAAAAATTGGGGGTTTCAAGCTCCTACAGCACGTTTTTGCAGAAACATGAAAGAAGTATTCCATTTTATAGACTTTTGGAAAATCTGTCAAAACCAACTCCCTTATCATACGGACGGAATAGTCATTAAAGTGAATGAATATCAAAAACAATCCTTTTTAGGATTTACCAATAAATACCCACGTTGGGCTATCGCCTATAAGTTCAGACAAAAATTGTCTGAAACCAAATTATTAAGTATTACGTTTCAAGTGGGACGTACGGGAATCATTACTCCTGTAGCCAATGTTGTTCCTATTTTAATTACTGGAACCACAATCAAAAGAGTTGCACTTTATAATGATCGTTTCATACAAAAAATGGGTCTTCATTATGAAGATACCCTTTTATTAGAAAAAGGAGGAAATATCATTCCAAAAGTCACAGAAATCAACATACAAAAAAGATCGAATCAAACTTTTCCTGTATTTTTTTTAAAAAAATGTCCATCATGTAATAGCATTTTAACGAAAAAAAATGAATTATTTTACTGTACTCATCAAAACTGTTTTTCTAAAAGAATAGGAAAAATAATACACTTTGTAAATGTGATGAATATAAAAAAAATTGGAGTAAAAATGATTCATAAATTATATAAAAAAGGTTTTTTATATAATTTTTATGATTTATATGAATTGAAAAAAAAAGAACTATTTCAAATAGATGGAGTCAAAGAAAAATTGGCATGTGGTATTTTGAATAATATAGAGAAATCTAAAGAAAACCCCTATTGTAGAGTATTATTTGCCTTAGGAATTCGTTATATAGGAGAATATTTTTCCAAAAAATTGACAGAACATTTTTTGGATATCAATTCTTTGATGCATGCAAATTATAATCATTTAATTTCTATTTCTGGAATAGGAAAAAAAATTGCAAAAAGTATCATTACTTATTTTTCAATTACGGAACATATACACATAGTTAAAATTCTTGTAAAATATGGATTACAATTACATATTACAAAATGTATGATGATACAAAAATATTCTTTGATTCAAGGAAAATCTTTTGTATTTACAGGTAAATTATCTTGTTTGACCCGAAATGAGGCTAAAAATATAGTAGAATTTTTAGGTGGAAGAGTATATAATACGGTCAATAATAAAATTAATTTTATAGTAGTTGGAAAAAATTTCGGTTCCAAATTAAAAAAAAGTATGAAAAAAAATCACGTAAAAATTTTGACAGAACAGATTTTTTTGGATTGGATTCAAAAAGAAAAAAATCAAAATAGATCAATTTTTTAACAATGGACAGTAATTCATTAAAGTCCGTATATATGGTTTTGTTTTTCATATAGAAAACAGTATATTTAATTTACAAGTAAGTGGGGATTGATTCTTAGATGAGTTAATCCATTAAGTCAGAAATCTATTTTTTTATGTTCTTAAAAAATATATTTACAGAATCTGGATTCGAATCTGAAGCTGAATTTATACCCTTAATGAGTCAAGATGAAGAAGATCAGTTACTTAAAGACGATATTCCCGAACAATTATGTATCTTAACAGTAAGAAATATGGTTTTGTATTCTGGAATTGTTTTTCCAATTATAGCAGGAAAAAGTGGATCCATACAATTGTTACAAGATGCTTATGGATTAGATAAAACAGTTGGAGTATTAACACAAAAAAATTCTGGGATAGAAAATCTTAGTGAAAAAGATTTATATTCTATTGGAACGGTTGCTAAAATATTGAAATTATTAAAAATGCCTGATGGAAATACTACCGTTATTTTGCAGGGAAAAAGAAGATTTAAAGTCAATCGTTTTATTCAAAATGATCCATATTTTAAAGCAGAAATTATAGCGTTAGAAGAAAATAAACCTTCCTGCCAGGATAAAGAATACCTTGCTTTAGTAGAATCTATAAAGGAAATAGCTATAAAAATTATTCAAGATAACCCCAATCTTCCATCAGAAGCAAGCATTGCGATTCGTAATATCGAAAGTCCTTCTTTTTTAATAAATTTTGTAGCAGCTAATATGAATTTAGCTACTAGAGATAAACAAAAATTGTTAGAATACGATGATTTGAAAAAAAGAGCAATGGAAACGTTACGTTTTCTAAACGTAGAACATCAACAAATTAAATTAAAAAACGATATTCAATCCCGTGTTCGTAGTGATATGGATCAGCAACAGAGAGAATATTTTTTGCATCAGCAAATTAAAGCCATACAAGAAGAACTAGGAGATATTTCTTATGAAAAAGAAATAGATGAAATGCGTGTTAAAGCTTCCAGAAAAAAATGGCCAAAGGAAGCAAAAAAACAGTTTGATAGGGAATTGCTAAAAATGCAAAGAACCAATCCTCAAATGCCAGAATATACGGTACAAAGAAATTATCTGGAATTAATGATTGATCTTCCTTGGGGAAGATATTCAAAAGATAATTTTGATTTAGAATATGCACAAAAAATACTAGATAGAGATCACTATGGACTGGAAAAAGTAAAAGAGCGGATTATAGAATATTTAGCTGTCTTAAAATTAAGAGGAGATATGCGTTCTCCTATTCTATGCTTTTACGGTCCACCTGGAGTCGGAAAAACTTCTTTAGGAAGATCTATAGCTACCGCACTGAAAAGAAAATACGTTCGTATTTCTTTGGGAGGATTGCATGATGAATCAGAAATACGGGGACATAGAAGAACTTATATAGGAGCTATGCCTGGTAGATTATTACAATCTATTCGAAAAGTAGGAACTTCGAATCCTGTTTTTGTGATAGACGAAATAGACAAAATGGGTATAGGTACAAATGGGGATCCTTCTTCTGCCATGTTGGAAGTTTTAGATCCGGAACAAAATACTTCGTTTTACGATAATTTTTTAGAAATGGGGTACGATTTATCAAAAGTCTTATTTATTGCTACAGCAAATTCACTTTCCCATATTCAACCTGCTTTAATAGATAGAATGGAAGTCATAGAAATGAATGGATATACGGTAGAAGAAAAAACACAAATTGTAAAAAAACATATACTTCCTAAACAATTGAAAGAAAATGGATTAAAAAAATCAGATTTAATACTTGGAACGAAACAAATAGAAAAAGTCATTGAAAGTTATACAAGAGAATCTGGATTGAGAACTTTGGAAAAACAGATTGCTAAATTAGCACGTTATGTAGCTAAACATATTGCGATGAACAAAAAATATGTGAAAAATTTGAGTATGGAAAAAATAGAAAGAATTCTTGGTATTCCTAATGATCCAGATCGTTATGAAGACAATAATGTTCCAGGTGTGGTGACTGGGTTAGCTTGGACTCATTTTGGGGGAGATATTTTATATATTGAATCCAGTTTATCTAAAGGTAAAGGTCATTTAAGTCTTACTGGCAATTTAGGTGAGGTCATGAAAGAATCTGCTACAATTGCTTTACAGTATATTAAAGCTCATTATAAAGAATTTCACATAGATCCTATAATGTTTGAAGAAAAAAATGTACATGTTCATGTTCCTGAAGGAGCCGTTCCTAAAGATGGTCCATCTGCAGGAATAACAATGTTAACATCTCTAGTATCAAGTTTTACGAAAAGAAAGTTAAGACCTAATTTAGCTATGACAGGAGAAATCACTCTAAGAGGGAAGGTTCTTCCTGTTGGTGGAATTAAAGAAAAAATTCTAGCGGCTAAACGTGCTAATATTAAAGAAATTATTCTATCACAGGAGAATAAAAAAGATATAGAAGAAATCAAAAACGAACACTTAAAAGGATTAACCTTTGATTATGTTAGAAATATGAATGATGTGATTCATTTATCTTTATTGTAAATTATGATGCATGAATTAGAAAATAAGAGCGATCCAGTTCAAGTTCATAGAGAATTCTTAATTCAACTCGCAACAAAATATGGCACTCCACTTTACGTATACGATTCTTACAAAATAAAGAAACAATATATAAAAATGAAAAAGGCTTTTAGTGGAATAAAAAATTTAATCATTAATTATGCCTGTAAAGCTAATACTAATCTGAATATATTAAAATTTTTGCAAAAATTGGGAAGTGGATTAGATACCGTGTCTATTCAAGAAGTAGAACTAGGATTAAAAGCAGGTTTTCATCCTAAAAAAATTATATTCACACCTAATTGTGTTTCTATTCAAGAAATAAAAGAAGCTGTTGGTTTCGGAGTTAGAATCAATCTAGATAATCTGTCCATTTTAGAACAATTTGGAGAATATTACCCTGATTATGCTATAGGAATCAGAATTAATCCGCATATTATGGCAGGAGGGAATTCTAAAATTTCAGTAGGACATATTGATTCTAAATTTGGTATTTCTTACTATCAAATTCCTCATATGAAAAGAATATTAAAGAATACCGGACTTAAAATAGAAGGATTTCATATGCATACAGGATCTGATATATCAGAAATCAAAGCCTTTTTAGAAGGAGCAAAAGTATTGTTTCAAACAGCTATAGATTTTCCAAATCTTGATTATATTGATTTTGGAAGTGGATTTAAAGTGCCATACAAAAAAGATGATATAAAAACAGATCTTAATTCTTTAAGTTACTCTATTACAAAAGAATTTGAAATTTTTTGTAAAACTTATGGAAGTCAAATTACCTTGATTTTTGAACCAGGTAAATTTATAGTTAGTGAATCTGGATATTTTTTAGTTAGTGTCAATGTCATTAAACATACTACTTCTACTGTATTTGCTGGAGTAGATTCAGGATTTAATCATTTTCTTCGTCCTATGTTTTACGATGCTTATCACTGTATTGAAAATATTTCTAATCCCAATGGTCGTCTTCGTTTTTACACAGTGGTTGGATATATTTGCGAATCGGATACCTTTGGTTTTAATAGAAAAGTTCAAGAAATTCGTGAAGGAGACATTTTATGCATTAAGAATGCGGGAGCTTATTGTTTCTCTATGTCTTCTAATTATAATTCTCGTTATAGACCTTCTGAAGTGATGATTTTTAAGGGAAAAGATTTTCTTATAAGAAAAAGAGAAACGATGCAAGATATTCTGAGAAACATAGTAGACATACACATCATATAGTTAGTTTGGAGAGATGGCAGAGTGGTTAATTGCGGCGGTCTTGAAAACCGTTGAGGATCAACACCTCCGGGGGTTCGAATCCCTCTCTCTCCGCACATGAATAACTATTTTTGGATTTTTTCTAATTTTTGAATCTGTTTTTCAATACTTTCGTTATTTATTTTTTTAAATAAGAATGTGGTTCTCCCTAAAACATGTCCTGGGCATAAAATTTCTTCTATGTTTTTTATTTGATTCCAAAAAAAAATTTTCAAACGAAGCATATCTAACAATTTTTTTGCCGTATATGGAAGAAAAGGTTCGGCTAATTGAGCCAACACCCCAACAATTTGCAGTGATACATAAAGTATGGTATTAACACGTTTTTCTGTTTTTTTTTTATTATTCCAAGGTTCTTCCTCTGTTAAATATTTGTTTCCTAGTCTAGCTAAATCCATAAAACATGTTAAGGATTCTCTAAATTGATAGGATTCAATTAAATTTCCTATATGTTTTGGATAATTTTTAATTTTTTTTAAAATGTATTTATCCTTTATAGATAACATTTCAGGATTAGGAACAATTCCTTTATTGTACTTCTGGATTAAAGTTAGACTTCTATTTACAAAATTTCCTAATATAGAAACCAATTCCGTATTATTTTTTCTTTGAAAATCTTTCCAATTAAAATTATTATCTTTTTTTTCAGGCATATTAGATATGAGAATATAACGAAGTGTATCCTGTTGATTTGGAAAATCTTTTAAATATTCATGACCCCATACTGCCCAATTTTTAGAAGTAGATATTTTTTTATTTTCTAGATGAAGAAATTCATTAGCCAATATTTGATCTGGAAGAATATATCCACTATTATATGCTTTCAGTGTAACTGGAAAAATAATGCAGTGAAAAACAATATTATCTTTTCCTATAAATTGAATCAATTTGGTTTTTTCATCTTTCCAATAAGGTTTCCAATCTATTTTTGTTTGTCTAGCCCACTCTATCGTAGAAGAAATATATCCTATAGGAGCTTCAAACCATACATACAGAACTTTTCCTTTATTTTTTGGAATAGGAACACCCCAATTCAAATCTCTTGTGATAGCACGAGATTTTAATCCTTGATTTAACCAAGATTTTGCTTGTCCATATACATTCACTTTCCAATCTTTCTTATGATTCATTAAAATCCATTTTTCCAAAAATTCTTGATATTGATTTAAAGGAAAGTACCAATGTTTAGTTTTTTTCAAAATGGGAAAACTTCCACTTATAGTCGATTTTGGATACATTAAATCTTCAGGGTTTAACGAACTTCCACAATTTTCGCATTGATCTCCATAAGCTTCTTTATTTTTGCAATGGGGACATGTACCAGATATATACCTATCCGCTAAAAATTGTTTAGCTTCTTGATCATAATATTGTTCAGATACTTTTTCAAAAATCTTTTTTTTTTCATGAAGTTTTTTAAAAAAAGAAGTAGAAATTTCGTGATGAATTTTTGCAGAGGTTCTGGAATAGTGATCAAACTGTATTCCAAAATTATTAAAACAATCTTTAATCATGTAATGATACTTATTTACTATTTCTTGAGGAGTTTTTTTTTCTTTTTGAGCTTGCATAGCAATCGGAACTCCATGTTCATCCGATCCACATATAAAAATAACATCTATTTTTTTTCGTCTCAGATAACGAACAAAAACATCTGCAGGGAAATAAACTCCAGCCAAATGTCCTATATGAATTGGTCCATTTGCATAAGGTAAAGCAGCCGTGACTGTATATTTATTTGATTTTTTCATAATAATATAAAAATTGATATATGAATAAAAAATTATTTTTAATTGACGCATATCCACTTATTTATCAGAGTTATTATGCTTATAAACATCATCCACTTTTCACTTCTAAAGGACTCAATACTTCACCTATCATAAATTTCACATATTTTTTAATGAACACATTAAATAATGAAAAACCATCCTATATGGCTACTATTTTTGATACGCATCAAGGTCCTTCTTTTAGGAAAAAAGAATATGACAAATATAAAGCGCATAGAAACAAAACACCGGAAGCTATTTTTGAGGCAATTCCTTATATTATAAAGATTTTAAAAACTTTTCAAATTTCTTTTTTTTATGCTCCCGACGGATATGAGGCAGATGATTTTATCGGAACAATAGCTAAAAAAGCAGAAAATAAAGGATATGTAATTTATATAATTACTTTAGATAAAGATTTTTTTCAACTGATAACAGAAAATATTAAAGTTTATATCCCACCTTTTAAAGGAAAACCAAAAAAAATATTGGGAATAGAAGAAATAAAAAAAAAATTTGGTGTGAATCATCCAAAACAAGTTATAGATTTGTGGAGTATGATGGGGGATCCTTCTGATAACATACCAGGATTACCAGGAGTTGGAAAAATAAATGCCATAAAATTTATTCAAAAATATGGAAGTATTGAAAAATTATTGAATTCAACTCATGATCTTAACGGAAAAATTCAAAAAAATATTGAAAAAAATAAAGATTTAGGTATTTTATCAAAAAAATTAATTACTATTGTTACTAATATTCCCTTTTTTTCTTTTCATGAAAAAAAATTTTTTGTAAAAAAACCAAACTGGGATTCTATAAAAAAAATATTCTTTGAACTTGAGTTTATAAAATTGTTAAAAAAAGCTCATGAATATTATAAATTAAAAATAAAAGAATAATTTTACTTTTTTATATACAAATTATATTTTTCCATATAATACCAAACTTCTGCATGAAGCATAGGTTTCATATTTTTTCCTTCTTGAATAGATTTTCGAATAAAAGAAGAAGATATTTCAATAATTGGAGCTTTCAAAAAAATTATGTTCTTATAATATTTAAAAACAGGATGGGAAAAATATCCAATTCTAGGATAAACCAAAATATTATATTTATTTAAAATGATTTTATAATTTTTCCATTTTCTAAAAAAATAAAATGAATCTTTTCCCAAAAGAATAAAAAATTTATTTCTAGGATATTTTTTTTCTATTTTCGAAAGTGTATGAATGGTATAAGAAGGAAAATCTCCAGATTCAATATCCAAAACACTCATTTTTTCATAATTAGAAACAGCTATTCGAACCATTTCAATTCTATGTTCATAATCTAAAAGATTCTTTTTTTTTTAATGGATTTTGTGGAGAAACCACAAACCAAACAGAATCTATATCTATAAATTCTGTTATATAATTAGCAATAATTGTATGTCCTAAATGAATAGGATTAAATGATCCAAAATAAAGTCCGATTTTCATACTGATCCATAAATCAAATAAAAAATACCGAGTAGACATACATATCGTCTATCGATATTTTTTATGATTTTTTTTTTTTTGTTAAATCATTTTCACACGATAATTCAATCCTAAAATAAGAAAATGATCATTATTCTTTTCTTTTTTAATTTGATCTAAATTGTAATTTATTCTATAATTTTGATATGCAATAAAAAAACTAATATCATCATTTTTTATGATAGGAAGAAATTCTACACCTCCATAATAAGTATATATTTTTTGAAACAATTCATTTGGTCCCAAAATATTATTTATTTTTTTCTTATAGCTCCCTATTTCATATACTCCTTTAGCAATTAAATTCCATTTTGGAAGAAAATTATATTTTAATTTTACTAAATAGGTTCCATATTTTACAGAGACAATATCATAATTATAATAATAATCACGATTCCATGATCGTGAAATGCTCTTATTTGTTTCTATGTCTTCATTGCTCAATATATAGTCTGTTTCTATGGTGACAGGGGTATAATTGAATTGACTACCTAAAGCTAATAATTTCCAATATTTTTGTTTTTCATGTTCTTGAAAAATAGAATAGGACCATCTATTTTTTATGATTTTATCATCATGATCATGATCATGATCATGATCATTATTTGGTGGATTCATACCCCAATTCCAATTTACAGAATATCCCATAGGATAATTGATGTCTTGAATTATCATATTTCCTTCTTCCTGTCGTTTCATATCATTGACAACTTGAAATTGTAACTCATGATCTTTTATGGGATGATAAATAAAACTGAATCCAACATAATTATTATTTTTGTTTCTTTTGTGTACATGTGTATAACGGTATGCGTGTTCATAGGGTCCACTAGCATATTCCATACTTCCAAAAGAAAAAGGTTGTTTTCCAAACAAAAAATCAAGTTTATCGTTCCACTTATATTTTAAATAAGCTACATCTAGCATGTTATAATTTTTGTTTTCTATTTGTTTAACAAACTGTTTTGTAAAACAATAACTGATTTTATCATTTGCCTTTCCTATCACTTCCAAATTGAAATTGTTTTCAGAAAAATGAGTATTTTCAGAAATGTCTTCTTTCATTCCAAAATGAATACTATTCGAATAATCTAAAAATACGTTAAAATTAGGATTTTCATCTATTGTTTTTTTTTGTTGTATGATTTCTGAAAAACTATGAAAAGGATAAAAAAATCCTAAAAAAAGAATCAGGAAAATAATTTTTGTTTTTTTCATTTTTTTAATTTTATTATTCAATCATAATATAACATAATATATAAAAACTTTTTTAAACTATTTGTTTTGGTTTCAAAAAGATTAAATTTTTTTTCCAAAACTATAAAAAAAATGTACAGAAATAAAATAAAAAAAACAGAAAGAAAAAATAAAAAAAAAACTCTTAAAACTATTTTTGGATTTTTTTTATTAGGAAATAGTATTTTTTTGTTTTTAAGTTTTTTTTCTTTTCTATTTCATTGGAAAAATGATCAAAGTCAACTCGAAAAACTTTTCGATAAAGAAATTATAGCAGAAAATTTACTTGGAAAAATGGGAGCGACCGTCTCTCACTATTTTATTCACTGTGGAATAGGAGTTAATGCTTTTTTTATTCCTATATTCTTATTTCTCACAGGATTAAAAATTCTTTTTTCAGAAAAAGAATTTTTCAATAATTTTTATAAATCCACAATATATAAATTCCTATTTTTTATCATATGGCTTCCCATATTTTTTTATGTTATTGTTCCTGATCAAGGAATATTCAGTGGAATTTTTGGATTTGAAATAGGAAACTACTTGATTCATTTATTTGGAAAAGTAGGATTATCTATGCTTCTTTTTACGAGTATCATTTTTTACTGGATCATCATTTTTCGTATCAATGATTCAACCATAAACAATGGAATAAAAAAAAAAATCCAAAATTTTAACAAAAAAATAGATACAACATTACAATTGTGTAATGATTTTGATAATCATACAAAGATGGATTCTTCTTTCCATAAAAAAAAAAATATGCTTTATTCTATTCTTTACAAAAAAAAGGAAGATTTTTCATTCATTGATTTGAAAATAGATTTGGAATCTAATAAAAAAAAAATAATTCAAATCCTGAACCATTATAATATAGAAATATGTGAAATAAAAGCGAATATAGGACCTACTATCACTTTGTATGAAATCTATCCTAAAGTGGGAACACGTATTTCTAAAATCAAGAACTTAAAAAATGAAATCGCCTTAAATTTATCCGCTTTATCCATAAGAATTATAGCTCCCATACCTGGAAAAGGATCTATTGGAATAGAAATCCCAAATTATAAACGTTATCCTGTTTATATGAAAGACATTCTGTTTTCAGAAGAAAGTCACAAAAAAAGTCATAAAATGGAACTGCCCATTTCTTTAGGAAAAACAGTATTTAATGAGATTTTGATTGTAGATTTAGCAAAAATGCCCCATTTACTTATAGCAGGATCAACAGGACAAGGAAAATCCGTAGGATTAAATGTCATGATTGTTTTTCTATTATATCAAAAACATCCAAAAGATATCAAGTTTATTTTGATTGATCCAAAAAAAGTAGAATTATCAATCTATAAAAAAATTTCAAAATCTTATTTTGCTACACTTCCGAATTCTATAGAACCCATCATTACAGATTTACATAAAGTAAAGAATATATTAAATTCTTTATGTAAAGAAATGGATCAAAGATATGCTCTTTTCGAAAAAAATAAGGTTAGAAATATTAAAGAATATAATAATGTCATAAAAAAATACAATAAATATCATTTACCTTATATTATATTAATTATTGATGAATTTGCCGATTTAAATATGAATCATCAAAAAAAACAAATAGAAATATATATCACCCGGTTAGCACAGCTCGCTCGCGCTGTAGGAATTCATTTGATTATAGCAACACAACGTCCATCAGTAGATGTAATTACGGGGTTAATAAAATCCAATTTTACTGCAAGAATAGCATTTAGAGTTAGTTCTAAAATAGATTCTAGAACGATATTAGATTGCACAGGTGCTGAACAATTAATAGGAAAAGGAGATATGCTCTTTTCGAATAGAAATGAATTGATACGATTACAATGTCCATTTATGGAATTATCAGACATTCAAAAAATTGTTGATTTTTATGGAAATAATAAAAAAAATGAGTACTTTTTTTTGCCGAAACCGGATTTATCATGATAATAAAAAAACTTGATTTATACATGATTCGTTTATTTATGGCTCCTTTTTTAATGATTTATTCTACAATATTTATCATTTTTATGATTCAATTTTTTTGGAGTCAAATAGATGAACTAACAGGGAAAAACATTAGCATTTTCATAATATTAAAATTTATATTATATTTTGGCATATCTATTCTTCCATTAGTAACTCCCATTGCCCTATTATTGACTTCTATTATAATATTTGGTGATTTTTCAGAAAATCAAGAACTGATCGCTATCAAATCTTCTGGAATATCTCTTTTCCGTGTTATGATTCCTATTTTAGGAATAACCTTCGTTTTATCCATTGGATTATATTTATTTTCAGATTTTGTTATTCCAAGAGCAAAAATAAAAGTGAAAAAATTAGGATATAAAATATCGTTCACTTATCCATCTTTAAAATTAAAGGAAGGAATTTTCGTAAATCTATTTCCAAATTTTTTCATAAAAATAGATAGAAAATCAATAAATAATAATTATTTACATAATATATTTATTTTTTTCTATGGTAAAAATTCACTTGTCAATACAATTCTTTCTAAAAAAGGAATTTTAATCTCCAATCAAGAGGATGGATCTATTCAATTGAAATTAATGAATGGAGTTTTATATAGTGAAAATTTGAATGTAGGACCCAAAAAAGAACAATCCTCTTATCAAATTGTAGAATTTGATACTTTAATTCAAAATTTTAAAATTCCTTCAGAATCCCAAATAAAAAATTTATATGATGATGACTATGATTTTTATCAAACTCTAAATACGAAAAATCTTATTCAAAAAATAAATTTTTTAAAGAAAAAAAATGATAAAAAAATCAATACAAACGAAAGTAAAATATACTTAGCCAAGCTGCAACTAGAATTACAAAAAAAATTTACATTTCCAGTAACATGCATTATAATGTTTCTTACTGGAGCACCATTAGGTGCTATTATTAGAAAAGGAGGAATAGGTTATCCAACTATGATAGCACTGATTATATTTATCATTTATTATACTTTACTAACCATCACTCAAAATAAAGTAGAAAAAACTGAAATCTGTCCATGGATCGGGGCCTGGATCCCTAATTTAATTTTTTTTCCAGTAAGTATATGGATGACTTATAAAACTGTAATGGATGATTTTTATATTATATAATAATTAAATAATGATGGTTTTTGACTTAAATGAAATTGAAGAGGCCATACAGGATATAAAAAATGGAAAAATTATTATCGTGGTTGATGATAAAAATCGTGAAAATGAAGGAGATTTTATAGTAGCTGCTGAAAAAATAACTCCTGAAATTGTAAATTTTCTCATTACCCATGGGAGAGGATTAGTTTGTGTTTCCTTAACGGAAGAAAAATGTGATCAATTAGAACTTAAAATGATGGTAAAAAATAATACAGATCCTAGGAAAACGGCTTTCACCGTCTCCGTAGATTTACGAGGGTATGGCGTTAGCACTGGAATTTCTGCTTCAGATAGAGCCAAAACTATTCTTGCCCTAGTGAATGAAATCGAACCAAAAGCATTCAACAAACCAGGACATATATTTCCTCTACGCGCAAAAAAAGGAGGAGTCTTAGAAAGACCTGGACATACGGAAGCTGCTATCGATATCACTAAAATAGCCAGATGCATTCCTGGAGGAGTATTGGTAGAAATTCTGAATAAAAATGGATCTATGGCCCGTTTACCACAACTGATTCAGATCGCAAAAAAATTTCATATAAAAATCATATCCATAGAAGATCTTATTAAATATAAAATAAAACATAAAAAAGAATCATGAATGCGGTCTGGACGGGATTTGAACCCGCGACCCCATGCGTGACAGGCATGTATTCTAACCAACTGAACTACCAGACCCAAAATTATGAATTTATTAAAGCATCTAATTTTTTTCTTATTTCTTCTTTAGAAAGAATTCCAATATGAATATCTTTTTTTTCTCCATTTTTAAAAAAAATCATAGTAGGAATACTACGGATACCATATTTAGAAGAAGCTTTTGGGTTATTATCTACATTCAACTTAAAAACTAATATTTTGGTATGATATTCAGAAAAGATTTCTTCTAATAGAATAGATAAAGCTCTACATGGGGAACACCATGGGGCCCAAAAATCTACCAGAATAGGTTTTTCTGATTCAGAAATCAACTGTTCAAAATTTTCATCGTTTATTTCTTTTAACATACTTTTTCCATTTTATTTAAAAAAAAATATAACAAACAAATTTACCTTTTTTGTTTCAAATTCAAAAGTAAAAATCTTTCAATAAAGAGATATAAATATCTATTCCCTCCATGATTTCTGAAATCAAAACGTATTCATTAGGCGTATGAGAACGTACGCTATCTCCTACTCCCATTTTAATAGTAGAAAAAGGCATGATACTTTGATCTGAAAGAGTAGGAGATCCATAAGTATTTTTTCCTATCAATTTAGCTTTTAAAACAATAGGATGCATAGGATTTATGAAAGATGAATTGAAATGTGAAGAACGCGGTTTCATTTTAGAATGAATTTTTTTTCGTATCATATCAATCAATTCCTCGTTTTTATATAATTCATTACTTCTGACATCTATAACAAAAGAACAAGTATCAGGGATGACATTATGTTGTATTCCTCCTTGTATTTGAGTTACATTTAAAGTAGTAAGACCTAATAAATCCGATTTTCTATCGAAATAAAAATTTCTCAAGTTTTCTATATCTTTTGTGGCTACATAAATAGCATTGACTCCCGTATTTCTCGCAGAGTGTCCTGTCTTTCCTTCAGCTATACAATCTAATACAATAAGTCCTTTTTCAGCAATAGCTACTTGCATTTGTGTTGGTTCTCCCACAATTCCTAAGTCTATAGATCCCAATTCAGGTAAAATTGATCGAAAACCCGAAGAACCAGATATTTCTTCTTCTGCAGTAATAGAAAGTACTAATTTATAAGACAACTCTGATAAATTACTTAAATATATAAAAGTAGATATCAATGAAACAACAGAAGCTCCAGCATCATTACTTCCTAATCCGATTAGTTTATTTTCTTGTTGAATAGCAGTAAAAGGATCGGTTATCCAACTTTTTCCTGGCTTTACCGTATCATGATGAGAATTTAATAATATGGTTCGCACATCTTTTTTTTTATAAAAATTATGATTTTCTGTCCATATATTGTTAAATTTTCTTTTTACATGAAATCCATATTTATGAAGATAATCCTCTATCAAAAAAGAGACCTTATTTTCTTGTTCAGATATGGAAGGGGTATTGATGATCTGAATTAGAAGTTGTATGGCTTCTTCCTTTAAAACTTGTAAATCTACTACAGACATAGGATCGTCTTATTACGATCATTTTTTAATAAATGAGTAGGTAGACCTATACTAACCTTATATACTCCATTTTGGAATGCAAAAAAAGCATTTTCCAATTTAGGAATCATCCCATTTGTTATGGTGTGACTTTGTTTCATTTTTTGAAATAAATGAAAATTTATTTTTTTTAAATAAGATTCCGAATCCTGTACATTTCGTAAAACCCCTTTTCTTTCAAAACAAAAATGTAACTCTACTTCACAATCTTTTTCCTTAGCTAAGGACATCGCTATATAGGCAGCTATTGTATCTGCATTTGTGTTGAGTAAATTTCCTATTCCATTATGTGTGATGGAACATAATACAGGAGTGATATTATTTTTTAATAAAAATTTTATTAAATGTGTATTCACACTTTTTACATTGATATCTCCTACATATCCATAATCAATATTTGTCATTTTACGTAAATATGATTGGATGCAATTTCCATCCGCTCCACATAATCCTAAAGCATTACAATGATAAGACTGTAATCTCGCCACAATATTTTTATTAATTATTCCTGCATAAGTCATAACGACTATATCCAAAGTTTCTTTATCTGTTATTCTTCTACCTTGTATCATTTTTGGGTAAAAACCCATTTTGTTTGAAATAAAATCGGCTTTTTTTCCTCCTCCATGAATCAATACTTTATATCCTTGTAGTTCACAAAAAGCTTCCAAAGAATTATGAAGAGACTTACGATCATTAATCAAATGACCTCCAATTTTGACTATATGGATTTTCATGATAAAGATTGTAACATTCTTAAAAAAATTATTTGCGAAGCGTAAATTCTATTTTTGGCTTGTTGCAATACAATAGAATATTTACTACTATCTAAAACCGCATCTTCCACTACCACATTTCTTCTTACAGGCAAACAGTGCATAAATTTAGCTTGATTGGTTAGTTTCATTTTATTTTCAGTAATCATCCAATCGGAATTTTTACAAAGAATTTTTCCATAATCTAAATAACTACTCCAATTTTTGGCATAAATAAAATCTGCATTTATAAATGCTTTATTTTGATTATGTGTGGTATAAGCTCCATTAGAAAATTTTTTATGTAAATTGTATCTTTCTGGACATGTAATCGTAAAATCTATTTGTTTTATTTTTGATACCCATTGAGAAAAAGAATTTGCAACGGAATGAGGCAATGATTTTACATGAGGAGCCCAACTTAATACGACTTTACATCTTTTTCTAAAAAAAGATGTAAATTCTGCAATAGTCATAACATCTGCTAAAGATTGTAAAGGATGCAAAGTCGCACTTTCCATATTTACTACTGGAACTCTGGAATAATTTAATATTTTATTAAAAATAATTTCTCGATCATCATAATCTCTATCTGAAAGATTCGGAAAAGTTCTGACTGCAAGAATATCACAATACATACTCATTACAGAAATCGCTTCTTTAAGATGTTCTTGTGTTGTAAGATTCATGACACTTCCATCATTCATTTCAATTGTCCAAGAATCTCTATGAACATCTAATACCCAAGTATTACATCCTAAGTTAAAAGCAGCTTTTTGACAACTAATTCTTGTCCGTAAACTAGGATTAAAAAAAACCAATCCTATTGTTTTATTTTTTCCAAGATAATGAAAATCATATGGATTTTGTTTCAAAAGGAGAGCATCTTTAATGAGATCATGTACATCGATAACATCTTCTACGCTAAAAAATTTTTTCATAAACTTATTTATATTCAATATTCATTCCAAGCTTTAATTAATAATTGATCTATAGATAAATTACAAAATGCTTGTATAAAAGCTTTTGCTAAACGCGCATTAGTGAGTAGAGGAATATTAAAATCTACGGCATAACGTCTAATAGCGTAATCATTATTCAACTCTGATTTACTTAAATTCTTTGGAATATTAATAATAAGATCCAATTTTCTATTTTTTATTAACTCAATAACATTTGAATATTTTTTTACATTAGGCCAATAAACTTTGACTGAAGGAATTCCATTATGAGATAAAAAACTATTAGTTCCTTCTGTCGCAAACAATATATATCCTTTTTTATACAAAAGTTTTGTTACTTCTAAAAGATCTAATTTAGATTCAATAGGTCCTCCAGATATCAATATATTTTTTTTGGGTACGGTGTACCCAACAGAGAGCATAGATTTTAAAAGCGCTTCATCAAAAGTATCTCCTAAACATCCTACTTCTCCTGTGGAAACCATATCAACACCCAAAATAGGGTCTGCATCTTGCAAACGGGAAAAAGAAAATTGAGAAGCTTTTACACCCAAGTAATGGGTACTTAGAAAAGTAGATTCCAATTTATTTTTTTTCTTTCCAAGGAGAACTTGAGTCGCTAATTCAATCATATTAAAATGAGAGACTTTTGATACAAAAGGAAAGCTTCTGGAAGCTCTCAAATTGCATTCAATTACTTTTATTTCATTATTTTTAGATAAAAATTGAATATTGAAAGGACCAGATATATTAAAATATTTGGATATTTTTTCAGATATACGAATGATTTCTTTCAATGTAGATAAATATAGATTATGAGGAGGATATACCAGTGTTGCATCTCCTGAATGTACTCCTGCAAATTCTACGTGTTCTGATATAGCATAATACAAAATTTCTCCATTTTGAGAAACAGCATCTAATTCAATCTCTTTAGCATTTTTAATAAATTCTGTAATAATTAATGGATATTCAGAAGATATAGATACTTTCTCACGAAGATAATGCTGCAATTCCTCTGGATTAGAAATAACATTCATATCCGCTCCAGAAAGAACGTAAGAAGGTCTAACCAATATAGGAAAATCTACTTCTTTTATAAATTTATAAATGGCATCAAAATCGGATAATTCTTTCCATTTTGGTTGTTTAATTTTTAAATGATCCATCGCATTAGAAAATTTATATCTATTCTCCACTTTGTCTATGGAAACAGGAGATGTTCCTAAAATTTTTACCTTTCTTTCATAAAGTTTTAAAACTAAATTATTAGGAATTTGTCCTCCCATAGATACAATTGTTCCTTTAGGTTTTTCTAATTCAATAATATCTAATACACGTTCTAAAGTTAATTCTTCAAAATATAATCTATCACATAGATCAAAATCAGTACTGACAGTTTCCGGATTATAATTTATCATTATAGATCTGTAAGATTCTTTATGAATCGTATTTAATGCATTGACACAACACCAATCGAATTCGACACTACTTCCAATTCTATAAACACCAGATCCTAATGTTATAACAGATTTTTCATCTTTTTCATAAAGAATATCATGTTGAATGGCGTGATATGTTAAATACAAATAATTTGTATGTGCTGGATATTCAGAAGCTAAAGTATCAATTTGTCTTACATGTGGAACTATGTTTTTCACTTTTCTATGTTCTCTGATTTCTTTTTCTAAATTAGAAATATTGTGATTTCGATTTTTTTTATAAAAAATACTAGCTATTTGTATATCAGAAAAACCTTCTTTTTTGGCTTTTCGTAACAATTGTTCCGGAAGATCCATAAAATTATCAAAACGATCTATCTTTTTTTTTGTTTGAAAAATATTATCAAGTTGGTATAAAAACCATAGGTCTATCTTTGTCAAATGATGTATTTCTTTTATGGAAATACCTTCTTCTAAAGCCTCTTCTAAAAAGAAAATTCTTTGATCTGTAGGTTTTTTTAGATATGCTTTCAGCAATCTAGCAGATTTCAATTTTTTTTTATTCATAATATTAATGAATCCTTGCATTCCTATATCTAACATTCGAATTCCTTTTTGTAAAGCTTCTTCAAAAGAACCTCCAATTGCCATAACTTCTCCTACACTTTTCATACTACTTCCAATCCTATTAGAAACACCATAAAATTTATTTAGATCCCATCTAGGTATTTTACATACTACATAATCCAACGCAGGTTCAAAAAAAGCAGAAGTATTTTTAGTTATAGAATTTTTTAATTCGTGCAATCCGTATCCTAAAGATAATTTAGCGGCAACAAAAGCTAAAGGATAACCTGTCGCTTTAGAAGCAAGAGCACTAGAGCGAGACAGACGTGCATTCACTTCAATAACACGATAATCTTCTGAACTAGGATCTAACGCAAACTGAACATTACATTCTCCTACTATATGAAAATCTCTAGCTATATGTATAGCTAATTTTCTTAAACTATAATATTCAGAATTTGTTAAGGTTTGTGACGGTGCGACAACAATACTTTCTCCTGTATGAATTCCTATGGGATCAAAATTTTCCATATTGCATACAGCAATACAATTATCATATTGATCTCTAACTATTTCATATTCAATTTCTTTCCATCCTTCTAAATATTCTTCTACAACAATTTGAGAAGAGTAAGAAAAAGCCTTACTTACTATTTTTTTTAAATCATGAACATTTTTAGCAAAACCACTCCCTAACCCTCCAAGGGTATAAGCAGATCTAATGATAATAGGAAATCCTATTTTTAAAGAATAGAAAACGGCATCATCCATAGAATGGACCACAAAACTTTTTGCCGTTTTGATGTTAATATGAGTTAACCTATTTTTAAATAAGTTTCTATCTTCACTATGAATAATAGAATCAATAGATGTTCCTAAAACTTGAATCTTGTATTTTTCTATAATTCCTTCTTGAAAAAGCTGAATTCCACAATTCAATGCAGTCTGTCCACCAAAAGACAGTAAAATTCCTTGTGGTCTTTCCTTAGAAATTACACGTTTAATAAAAAATAAAGTTAAAGGAAGAAAATAAACTTTATCAGCAATTTCTTTCGAAGTTTGAACTGTGGCAATATTTGGATTTATCAATATAGTATAATACCCCTCCTCTTTAAGGGCTTTTAATGCTTGTGTTCCAGAATAATCAAATTCACCAGCTTCTCCTATTTTTAATGCACCTGATCCCAGGATCAGTACTTTCTCTATTTTCATATAATTATGAAAGATTCGTTAATTATATTTACTTTTTTTAATTGAATCTATAAAAACATCGAATAAAAATTCGGTATCTTGAGGCCCACTTGAAGCTTCTGGATGAAACTGTACCGAAAAAAAAGGTTTATCATTATGAATGATCCCTTCGCAAGTTTCATCATTTAAATTTTTAAAAAATATTTTCCATTCTCTAGAAAGATTTCTTGTATCCAAAACATATCCATGGTTTTGTGATGTAATAAAACTTTTTCCTGTTTTTAATGAAAAAACTGGTTGATTATGACTTCTATGTGCATATTTTAGTTTATAAGTATCGCCTCCTGCCGCTATCCCTAAAAGTTGATTTCCCAAACATATTCCAAATATAGGTTGTTCTTTCTTCAAAGCTATACGAATATAATGTATCGGTTTTTTATAAATCTTAGGATTTCCAGGTCCATTAGAAAGAACTAATCCATCATATTCTTCTTTTGTAAAATCATAATTCCATGGAACTCTGATAATAGAACAATCTCTTCGTAAAAGACAACGTAAAATATTATTTTTTAACCCAAAATCTACAAGTAGTATTTTGTATTTTCCATTTCCATACATAATTTTTTCATGTATCGATACTTTTTCAGAAAGATTATCCTGATTCGGATCATAAAAAGGAAGATCTTCCTTTTTCATTAAAATTTTACCTAACATAGATCCTCCACTTTTTCTAAGTTTTTTTGCAATGAATCTAGTATCTACTCCATATAATCCAGGAATTCCATTTTCATACAACCAATTCGATAGAGATTGATTCATATTCCAATGATACGGACGATTAGAATAATAAGAAATAATAAGTCCGGATACTTGAATCCTATCCGATTCATAAAACTCAGAAAGATATTCTTCACTAGAAAAAGATGGAATTCCATAATTTCCTATTATGGGATAAGTATAAGTCAATATTTGACCCTTGTAAGAGGGATCTGTTATACTTTCTGGATAACCTGTCATAGCCGTATTAAATACAACTTCTCCAGAAGAAGAGATTGGTGCTCCAAAATGATCAGCTTCATACTGAGTTCCGTCTTCTAATACAAGTATCGCTTTTTTTATTTTTTTGTTACTATTTTCCATATAGATACGCTAAGGCTTTCTTTAACTTTTTCAGGAATAATTTGATATGATTTTCATTAATATTTAATGGAGGAAGTAATCTCAAAACATATGGATTATTAGATGTCCCCACAAAGACTTTTTCTTTATAAACTAAGACATTTTTCAAATCCAGAATGGGAAAACCAAATTCTAAACCGATCATAAGTCCTCTTCCCCTAATTCCTTTAATTTCAGAAATGATCCGTAATTCTTTTAACAATATTTTTCCCATTTTTTTTGCATTTTCAATTAATTTTTCTTTTTCAATAATTTCCAATACAGCAATCCCAGCTGTACAAGCTAAATGATTTCCTCCGAAAGTTGTTCCTAACATTCCATAATATGGTTGAAATTTAGGATGTATGAGTACTCCTCCTATAGGAAATCCATTTCCCATTCCTTTAGCTACAGTAATTAAATCTGGTTTTATAGGATACAATTGATGAGAAAAAAAAGTACCTGTTCTTCCATATCCACTTTGTACCTCATCTAGAATCAATATTGTATTGTATTTTTTGCAAAAACTTTCTACTTGATAAAAAAAATCTAAACCGGGATCTATAATTCCAGATACACCTTGTATTCCTTCAGTAATTACAGCACAAATATCTTTATTTCTTAATTTTTCTTCTAAAGAATCAAAATCTTTATAATTGATGAATATAGTTTCATGTTGAGCATTAAAAGGGGATATCAATTTGTAGTTATCCGTTACCGATAAACTTCCACTTGTTCTTCCATGAAAAGAGCCTTTAAAAGCAATAACTTTTTTTTTACCTGTATAAAAAGAAGCTATTTTCAATGCATTTTCATTAGATTCTGTACCAGAATTACATATAAATAATGAATAATCTTCATATCCTGAAATATTTCCAAGTAGAGAAGCTAATTTATTTTTTTGAGAAATATAAACGCTATTAGAATAATAGGATATTTTATGAATTTGTTCAATCAAAGCTTTCACATAATGTGGATGCGAATGTCCAATGGAAATCACAGCATGTCCTCCATAAAAATCTAAATACATATTTCCTTGTATATCAAAAACATAAGATCCTTCACTCTTACTCAATTCTATATCTAAAATAGGATAAACGTCAAATAATTTCATTTTTATAATTTAGAAACGAACGGATTTTAATTTTAAACCACAAGTTTCATCCAATCCAAACATAAGATTCATATTTTGTATGGCTTGACCAGAAGCTCCTTTGATGAGATTATCTATGATACTGATAACAATCAGTTGATTGTTCTCTTGAAGAAGATATAAAATACATTTATTGGTATTGATCACTTGTTTAAGATCAATGTTAATATCAGAAATCTTTACAAATGGATGATTTTTATAATATTCTTTATAGATTTCTTGATTTTTTTTCAAAGAAAGAATAGAATAAGTATATAAAGTAGTTATAATTCCTCTAGAGAAATTTCCTCTGTAAGGAACAAAATAAATTTTAGAATCAAAATTGTTTTGCACTTGATGAATGGTTTGTTCAATTTCCTGCAAATGTTGATGTTGAAAAATTTTATAAGCAGAAATATTATTAGTTCTCCAACTAAAATGATTTGTGTCACTTAATGTTCTTCCGGATCCTGTAGAACCTGTAATGGCACTAATATGAATATTTTTTTTTAATAATTGATTTTTAGCTAATGGTAAAATAGCTAATAGAATTGCTGTGGAAAAACAGCCAGGATTGGCTATATTATTTGATTTTTTTATTGTTTCTTTTTGTAATTCCGGTAATCCATAAACAAAATTTCTATTGTTAAAAATGGATTGAATTTTGATTCTAAAATCTTGACTCAAATCAATCACTTTTATATTTTCTGATATATGATGCAATTCTTTTCTAGATTGTCCATGTCCAGAACAAAGAAATACAATATCTATTTTTTTGCTTAAATCATGGATAAACCTTTTATTTTGGATTTCTCCTAATAAATCTTGATGAATTAAATGAATCAATTTTCCTGTATGACTTTTACTAACTATATTTTTAATCCTAATTTTTGGATGATGAATTATCAATCGAATCAATTCTCCAGCAGTGTATCCAGCTCCTCCTATAATACCTATTTCAATCATTCTTCTTTTTTTTGATTATTTAAATTATGATACATTTTCATTTGATTGCTAAAAATTTTAGAAAAACCCTTCACATCTTCTGCTGTCCAAGCATAATTCATTTCTCCATATTGAGCTGCCATATTAGAAGATGTCATTAAATCAAATTTAGATTTGATTCCTACTAAATGAAATCTATGAGGATAAAGAATGATATCTACAGTTCCTGTTAATCTTTCTTGTGTACTTTTTAAAAATTTTTCTATATCACGCATGACAGGATCTAAATATTGAGCTTCATGAAGTAACATTCCATACCAATTGGATAATTGTTCTTTCCAATAAAGTTGCCATTTCGTAAGAATATGTTTTTCCAACAAATGATGAGCTTTGATAATAATAATAGCAGCTGAAGCTTCGAATGCTATCCTCCCTTTAATACCCAAAATAGTGTCTCCTATGTGAATTCCTCTTCCTATAGCAAATTCTGAAGCTATTTGTTCAATTTTTATTATATTTTTTGTAGCTTTTCCTTTTTCTTGATTCACACTTACTAATTCTCCTTTTTCAAATTCTAATTTTAGGTTTTCACTTTTTTTTCTTTTTAATTTTGTGGGATAAGCCTCTTCCGGAAAGTCGTGATAAGAAGTAAGAGTTTCCTTTCCTCCTATACTAGTCCCCCAAATTCCTTTGTTGATAGAATATTTCGCTTGATCCCAACAAATAAAAACTCCTTTATTTTTCAAATATTCAATTTCTTCTTTTCTAGACACTTTCATCTCTCTTATAGGAGAAAGAGTTATTTTTTCTGGACAAATAATTTGAAAAGCTATATCAAATCTGATTTGATCGTTTCCTGCTCCTGTGCTTCCATGTGCAATTGCTTTCGCTTGAATATAAGTGGCGTATTGTGCTATTTTGATAGCCTGAAAAATTCTTTCGGAACTTGCTGAAAGTGGATAAGTATTATTCTTAAGAATGTTTCCAAATATAAGATATTTGATACAATTCTGATAATATTCTTCTATAGCGTCAATGGTTTTGTGGGATTTAGATCCAATGCTTAAAGCTCTTTTTTCAATTTGATCTAATTCATCCTTTTTAAAACCTCCCGTATTAATAATCACTGTATGAACTTCATATTTTTCCTGTATTAAATATTTTAAACAATAAGAGGTGTCTAATCCGCCACTATAAGCTAAAATAATTTTATCTCCAATAGATAAATAATTTTTATCTTTTTTTTTATTATTATCCGTATTTGGATTGTATAAAAGTCCTGTACATAAACACATTTTTCTTTGATTTCTGGTTAATATATCAAAATTGACACAATTTTGACATCCTTTCCAAAATCTTTCCGAATGAGTTAATTCACTAAAAGAAACGGGTTTAAAACCCAATTCGGTATTGATTTTAATAACTGGATTACTTGTTGTGATACTAAAAATTTTAGAATTTGGAAATTTTTTTCTGGAAAGTTTAAAAATTTCAATTTTAATAATTTTTGCCAATCCTTGTTTTCTAAATTCAGGAAAAACAATTAAACCGGAATTTACAACAAATTCTTCATTTTGAAAAGTTTCAAGGTAACTAAAACCCGCTAGTTTTTCATCACAAAAAGCAACAACCGCATTTCCATGAATTATTATTAATTTAATATACTCTGGATCTTTTTTTGAAATTCCAGTTCCCCTGATTTTTGCTGATTCTTCAATTTTTTTACAAATTAAGAATGCATATTTTGTATCCTCTTCATGAGATACTCTAACTTTTATTTTCATTTTTGTTCATAAGAAGGATCTAAATAAAATAAAAACTAATAAAAATAAATGCATTGTCCCGACTGTATGTCGTTATAAATAATGCTTTATATATATATATAATACATATATTTTACTTTACTTTTCTGTATCTAAAATACAAATTTTTGAAAGTCTTTTTAATTAATTTTAGTCTTTATTTTATACTTTTTGATTCTTAGTTTAAACAAAAATCTAATCCTTTTATTTTTTCCAATTTTTTTAAAAAACTTGAATTAATGTTAATTTCATATTTGATAGATTCGAAATTTAAAAAAACTTGATCTACTTTATCATAAAGAACTATATTCAATTTTTGATTTCCTATTTGTTGTTGAGAAAAAAGTTTTTCTATACTATTTATAAATACACTATTTAAATTGTTTATATTGATTTTTATGATCAGTTTATGTACCAATTTTTTTAAAACATTTTGTAAGTTTTCTATATGTAAAATGGTGATTTTATATTTTTTATATTTTGATGGATCAATAGAAAAACATAAATACAACGGATTATTCTGAATCAAAAGAGGTTCATATTTCAAATATTGCTGTCCGTAAATTCTGAATTCTTTAGAAGAATTATAATCTTCTAATAAAAAAATTCCATATTTTATTCCATTTTTTATATATATTTTTTTTTCGATTTGGGTTACAATTCCACATACATACATTTTTTTTCCCATAAAAAAAGATTCATTATTCTTTAATTTTTTTAAAGATGTATTCGTACAATATTTCATTTCATAACAAAAATCATCCAATGGATGTGCAGAAGCATAAACACCCAACACTTCTTTTTCTTTGGATAACTTGTATGTATTACTCCATAAATCACATTTCATAATAATAGGCTCCTCTATTTTATTCTTTGTTTTTCGTAATTTGGACCCAAACCTAATAATTTTTTCTAAAGTACTTAATTGATCATCAGATCCAATGTGAAAATATTGTTCTCTATCAATATGAAAACTATCTAAAGATCCTGATAAAATTAAACTTTCTAAAGTTTTTTTATTCACTACACGTAAATCTACTCTTTGAACCAAATTAAAAATAGAAGTATAGGGACCGTTTTTTTTTCTTTCTTGAAAAAGAATTTTTACAGCATTTTTTCCAACTCCTTTGATTCCTGCAAGGCCAAATCTAATACAATTAGAACCAGTAACTTTAAAAAAAGAATTACTTTCATTTATATCTGGAGTAATTACAGATATATTCATCTTTTTACATTCTTCTATCAAAAAAGTAAGCTGTTTCATATTATGCATATTATTACTTAATACAGAAGCCATATATTCACACGGAAAATGTGCTTTTAAATAAGCAGTTTGAAAGGCGATATAGGCATAACATGTGGCATGAGATTTATTAAAAGCATAACAAGAGAAATATTCCCAATCTTTCCATATTTTTTCTAATATATTTTTAGGATAACCTTTTTTCATAGCTCTATTAAGAAAAAAATTTTTCATTGTATTGAGTTTTTCTTTTTGTTTTTTTCCCATAGATATTCTCAATATATCCGCTTCTCCTTTGGTAAAATCTGCGATTTTTTGGGCTATCAACATGACTTGTTCTTGATATATTGTTATTCCATAAGTTTCTTTTAAAAATTCCTCCATTTCCGGTAAATCATAGGTGATAATTTCTTTTCCATGTTTTCTTGATATAAAATTAGGAATATATTGTAAAGGACCTGGTCTATACAATGCTGTCATTGCGATTAAATCATCGAATTTATCAGGTTTTAGTTTACGTAAATATTTTTGCATTCCTGTAGATTCATATTGAAAAACGGCTACAGTTTCTCCTTTTTGAAAAAGATAATAAGTTTTCTCATCTTTTAAAGGAAATGAATGTTCTGTAAAATTTATATTTTTCCCTCTTTTTTCAATAAGATTCATAGCATCTTTAATAATAGTAAGAGTTTTTAAACCCAAAAAATCCATTTTTAATAATCCAGCATGTTCTACCACATGATTATCAAATTGCGTAAGCAATAAATCAGATTCTTTTGATACAGATACTGGAATATATTCCTGAATCTTATATGGACTAATTATGATTCCACAAGCGTGTACTCCTGTACTTCTTATAGTTCCTTCTAAAATTTCTGCTTGTCGCAAAACTTTTCCCTCCAATGTGTTTTGATCTTTTGCTATCTTTCTCAGTTTTTGTACATTACTTATTTCTTCTTTATTTATTATGATCTTTTCTGGTATATTATTATCATATAAAATTGTTTTTAATGAAAACATATTAGGAACCATTTTTGCCATACAATCTGTTTTTTTTAGAGACAAATTCAACACACGTCCAGTATCTCTTATGGAAGATTTAGCTCCCATAGTCGCATATGTTATAATTTGTGCTACTTGATTTTTTCCATATTTTTGAACAACCCATTCAATAATTTTTTCACGTCCTCTGTCATCAAAATCAATATCAATATCTGGCAAAGATATTCTATCCGGATTTAAAAATCGTTCGAAAAGAAGATTATAGATCATGGGATCTATATTGGTTATTTCTATGCAATAAGCGACGATAGATCCTGCAACGGATCCTCTTCCAGGTCCCACTGAAATATTCATTTTTCTAGCTTGAGATATGAAATTATGAACAATGAGGAAATAACCAGGATAGCCTATTTTTTCTATTGTTTTTAATTCAAAAAGAATTCTTTCTTGAATTTTTTTTGTAATATGTTTATAACGTTTTTTGGCTCCATCAAAAGTGATTTTTTTTAAAAAACGATTTTCTCCTCTATTTCCTCCATCTATTTTGTCTGTAGGATCTTCAAAAGATTTCGGAATCTGAAATTTTGGAAGTAATGTTTTGTGAAAAAGATGATAGGATTCAATTTTATTAATCAATTCCTCCAGAAAATCAAAAGATTCTGGAAAATCGAAAAATATTTTTTTCATTTCTTCTGTGCTCTTAAAATAAAATTCATGATTGGGAAAACCAAATCTATAACCTCTTCCTTTTCCTATGGGAGTTAATTGTTTTTCTCCATTTTTTACACAAAGTAAAATATCATGAGCATTTGCTTCTTTTTTGTCTAAATAAAAAGTATTATTTTGTATAATATATTTTACATGATATTTTTTTGAAAATTTCAGTAAAATATTATTGACATAATCTTCTTCTTCTAATCCATGACGAAATAATTCTATGTATAAATCATCACCAAAAAGATCCTTCCACCATAAAAAAACTTTTTCTGCTTTTTTTTCACCATAATTCAGAATAGTATATGGGATTTCTGCATTTAAGTCTCCAGTAAGAGCAATTAAATTTTCCTTGTATTTTTCTATCAACTTTTTTCCAATTCTAGGAATTCCAGCATAAAACCCTTCTGTAAAACCCAATGAACAAAGTTTTGTTAAATTATGATAACCTTTTTTATTTTTGGATAAAAGAACTTGTTGATATCGTTGATCCGGTTCTTCTTTCGTAAATTTTTTTTGTAAATAATTATTTGAAATAAATACTTCACAACCTACGATTCCTTTAATTGATTTTTCTGGATAATATTTTTTATTTATAGAATGAATAGCATTTAAAAAATGAAAAGATCCCATCATATTTCCATAATCTGTTATGCCTACAGCTGGCATATTAAAATGAAAAGCTCTTCTTACTAAGGATTGAATATCTATAGTTGAATGAAGAATAGAAAAATAAGTATGATTATGAATATGAGAATATTTTTTTTGTTTCAATTTTTCATCTAATGTCTCATCATTTTTTAAAATATTTTTTTTTACTTTTTCTAAATAAGGCAAATCCTTTTCTTGAAGGAAAACCATAGAAGAAGAAATTTTTTGGGTATGATTTTTTCTAAAACTCAATAAAATATCTTCTTTAACCCCTATTTCTTGATGTGAGATTACTCCAATTCGTAATAATTCCAAAAAAGAACGTGCTGTAGCTTTTACATCATTTGCTGCATTATGAAAATTGGCAATTTTCTCTCCAAAAAGCTTTTGATATAATTCAGATAATGTAGGCCATTTGAATTTTTTTCCACTTCCTAATAATTTGCAATAAGAAACAGAAATTTCTTTAGTATCTAAATTTTTTTTCTTTTTAAAAGAAATAGAAATTTTTTTTCTAAAAAATTCACATTCAATAACTTTTATATCAAATTTTAAATTGTGTCCAATTAAACATTGAGATTGATCAAGAGATTTTTGAAATTCATGTAGAACAAAATTTAAATCAAATCCATATTTTTCTGCTTTTTCATTAGTTATTCCATGAATTTTAAAAGCATTAAAAGGAATATCATAATTATCTGGCTTTATAATAAAATTTTTAAATTCTATGAAATCTCCTACAACATTATGACTTTGCCATGAGATTTGTACAATTCTTGGCCAATTATCTATATGAGTAATTGGAGAATTATAAGATCTAGGCAATCCTGTTGTTTCAGTATCAACAATAAGGTACATTATTATTTTAATTAGTAGATAGTAGAAAAAGTTACTGAAAAATTATTAGTTTTGTATGACCTGTTTTTTTTTATGAATTAAATAAAATAAATAAACGAGAATACTCGAACTACTTTAGTTTTTCTGTCCATATATGTGTTTTATTATGGATAGAAAATCAGTGAAAAAATAATAAAAATTATGTCTAATCAAACCGGAGAAATAAAAAGAAAATCACCCCCTTCATATGAAATCCAAAATGAAAAACAGAACGATCAGAAAAATATAAAAAACAGTTTTGATTGGACGAAATACGAAACTCATTTCAATAATGAGATAGAAGAAGAAAGAAAAAAATTGGAAGAAATATATACAAAAACTTTACCAAATATTCAAGAATTAGAAATATATCAAGGAATTGTAACACATATGTTGGATACAATGATTATTGTAGATATTGGATTTAAAGCAGAAGGAGCCATTCCTATAAGTGAATTTAGAGAAAACTTGAATATCCAAGTTGGGAGTAAAATAGAAGTTATGGTTGTTAAGATTGATTATAAAGGACAATGCATCCTTTCGTATCAAAAAGCAAAAATGTTAAGAAATTGGCAACGTATTAATCAAGCATATGACAAATCAGAGGTAATATTAGGTTATGTTGCAGCTAGAACAAAAGGAGGATTAATTGTTGAAATATTTGATATAGAATGTTTTTTGCCTGGATCACATATCAATGTGAAACCTGTTCGGGATTATGATACTTATGTAGGAAAAACTATGGAAATAAAAGTAGTTAAAATTAATCAAAAAACAAAAAATGTTGTTGTCTCTCATAAAGTGTTAATAGAAAGAGATATTGAAGAACAAAGAAAAGAAATGATATCAAAATTAGATAAAGGTCAAGTATTAGAAGGAAAAATCAAGAACATTCTTCCTTATGGAGCCTTTGTAGATTTAGGAGGGGTAGATGCTTTGCTTCATATTACCGATATGAGTTGGCCACATATTAACCATCCTACAGAGATAGTTCAATTAGAACAAGAATTAAAATTTGTTGTATTAGGTGTAGATAAAGAAAAAAATCGTGTACAATTGGGTTTAAAACAATTGCAACCTCACCCTTGGAATTCTTTAGATAAAAATTTAAAAATAGGAAGTAAAGTAAAAGGAAAAGTAAGTGTTTTAGCTGATTATGGAGCATTTGTTGAAATTATTCCAGGTGTAGAAGCATTATTGCATATTAGTGAAATGTCTTGGTCTACAGATTTATCATCTACTCAAGATTTTGTACAAATAGGGGATGAATTGGAGACTGTCATATTAACCATAGATCGTAAGGAAAGAAAAATGTCTTTAAGTATAAAACAATTAACACCAGATCCTTGGATTAATATACAAGAAAAATATTCTATAGGATCAGAACATATTGGAATTGTAAAAAAATTTACAAATTTTGGTGTTTTTATAGAATTGGAACAAGGGGTTTCTGGAATTATTTATACTAATGATCTTTCATGGATTAAAAAAATAAAACACCCTTCTGAATTTTGCAGTATTAATGATAAATTGAAAGTTATTGTACTTTCTATAGATCTTCAAACAAGAAGATTCAATTTAGGACATAAACAATTAACAGAAAATCCATGGGAAAAATATGAAAAAATTTATTCTGTTGGAAGTATTCACAATGGAATAATATCAAACTTATTTGAAAAGGGAGCTTCTGTGAAATTTACAGAAGACCAAAAAATAGAGGCTTTTGCTCCATTACGTTTTTTAGAGAAAAAAAATGGATCTACTATAAAAAAAGGAGAAAATGCTGATTTTAAAATAATTGAATTTAATAAAGAGACTAAAAAAATTGTGATTTCTCATACGTCTGTTTATCGTGATAAAGATCAAAAAAAAGAACAACGTGTGAAAAATAGAAAATTTGAGAGATCCACTCTAGGTGATATAGCTGGATTAGTTAAACTAAAAGAACAAATAGAAAAAGAAAAAAATAAATAGTTCTAAAATAATGGAAACACACCCTATTGCAGAAAAAGAAGGATGGAAAGTAGGAAAAGATTTTCCCGTTTGGGCTAATAATGAATTATATTTAACTACAATTAAAGGTGGATATTTGTTAGATAGAGAATCTCCTTTTGATGCATACAAAAGGCTGTCACAAAATGCAGCAAAAATTTTAAAAAAACCAAAAATAGAAGGAGAATTTTTTAATATTTTTTGGAAAGGATGGCTTATTCCTTCTACTCCAGTTATGGTAAATCTTGGAACAAAAAAAGGTCTACCCATTAGTTGTTTTTCTGGAAGAATTGGGGATAGTATGTACGAAATATATAGAAAAAATTTAGAAATGGCTATGTTAAGCAAACATGGTGGAGGAACATCTTATGACTTTAGTTTAATTAGACCCATAGGATATTCCATAAAAAATGGAACGTTAGGGACTTCTGATGGAATTATTCCTTTCATTAAATCATATGATAGTACTATCGTAGCTAGTAAACAAGGTAAGACACGTAGAGGTGCTGTAGCTATTTATTTAAACATAGAACATAAAGAATATCCAGAATTTTTAAAAATAAGAGAACCTAAAGGAGATATTAATCGTCAATGTCATAATGTTCATCAAGGAGTGATAATTTCTAATTCTTTTATGGAAAAAGTATTAGAAAAAAATGGAAAAGAACGAACTTTATGGATTGATACTCTTAAAGAACGTGTTCAAACTGGAGAACCATATCTTTTTTTTCAAGAAAATGCTAATAAAAATATTCCAGAAAATTGGAAAAAGCATGGATTAAAAATACATCACAGTAATCTTTGTTCAGAAATTATGTTGCCAACAAATGAAAATCATACTCTTGTATGTTGTCTATCTTCTCTAAATTTATATAGATATATAGAATGGAAAAATACAAATACTGTTTTTTATGCTATTTTATTTCTTGATGCAGTAATGCAAGAATTTATTGATAAAGGAAAATATATACGGGGAATAGAGGACGCTGTTCGTTTTGCAGAAAAAAGTAGAGCTTTGGGTTTAGGAACTTTAGGGTGGCATTCGTATTTACAATCTAATATGATTCCTTTTATATCTGTTAAATCTAAAATATTAACACATAATATATTTAGGTATATACAAGTAGAAACCAAAAAAGCTACTAAATATTTGGCTAAAGAATATGGAGAATCTGAATGGAATATAGGAACTGGAAGAAGAAATTTAACTTTAATGGCAATGGCTCCTAATAGAAGTTCTGCTAAATTAGCTGGCGGTCTTTCTCAAGGGATAGAACCTTTGGCTGCGAACATATATGTAGATGACGATTCAAAAGGAATGCATATTCGTAAAAATCCTTATTTGGAAAAAATTCTCATAAAAAATGGAAATAATCTTCCGGAAGTTTGGGAACAAATAGCTAATGAAAAAGGATCCTGTCTTGGATTGACCTCTCTTAGTGAAGAACAAAAAAATGTTTTCAGATGTTTCAAAGAAATTAATCAATTAGAATTAATTAAACAAGCTAGCATACGACAAAGATATATTGATCAAGGACAAAGCATTAATCTTTCTTTTCATCAAAATGCTCCAGCAAAATATATAAATAAAGTTCATCTTGAAGCTTGGAAAATAGGATTAAAAAGTCTTTATTATTATAGAAGTGAAAGTATTCTTCGTGCAGATATTAAACGTGATTTATACTTGGAAAGTATGTTATAATCTTATAAAAAAAAAGGGCAGCGACTTACTCTCCCAGAATAAACTAGTACCATCAGCGCTAATGTGTTTCACTTCTCTGTTCGGTATGGGAAGAGGTGGTTCCACATTGCTATAACCACCCAAAAATTATATAATAAGACATAACATAATATACATCATAATTAAAAATTAAAAGCTTACGGGTAATTAGTACTACTCAGCTATGATATTACTATCTTTACACTTGTAGCCTATCAACGTTGTCATCTTCAACGACCCTTAAAAGAAGCCTAATCTTGTGGAGAGTTTCGCACTTATATGCTTTCAGTGCTTATCTCTTCCGAACATAGCTACTCAGCAATGCACCTGGCGATACAACTGATACACCAGAGGTTCGTCCAATTCGGTCCTCTCGTACTAGAATCAGGTCCACTCAAGCTTCTAACGCTCGCAATAGATAGAGACCGAACTGTCTCACGACGTTCTGAACCCAGCTCGCGTGCCACTTTAATGGGCGAACAGCCCAACCCTTGGGACCTTCTTCAGCCCCAGGATGTGACGAGCCGACATCGAGGTGCCGAACCTCCCCGTCGATGTGAGCTCTTGGGGGAGACTAGCCTGTTATCCCCGGAGTACCTTTTATCCTTTGAGCGATGGCCCTTCCATACGGAACCACCGGATCACTATGCCCTACTTTCGTACCTGATCGACTTGTAGGTCTCACAGTCAAGCACCCTTATGCCATTACACTCTACACACGATTACCAAACGTGTTGAGGGTACCTTTGGAAGCCTCCGTTACCTTTTTGGAGGCGACCACCCCAGTCAAACTACCCACCACGCAATGTCCTCAATTTTTTTAGATTGAGTTAGATTTCAACTAAAAAAAGGGTGGTATTTCAAGGACAACTCCACATTATCTAGCGATAACGCTTCAAAGTTTCCCACCTATCCTACACATTTTCTAATCGAAATCAATACGAAGCTATAGTAAAGGTTCACAGGGTCTTTTCGTCCCATTGCGAGTAATCGGCATCTTCACCGATATTACAATTTCACCGAGCTCACGGCTGAGACAGTTTCCAGATCGTTACACCATTCGTGCAGGTCGGAACTTACCCGACAAGGAATTTCGCTACCTTAGGACCGTTATAGTTACGGCCGCCGTTTACTGGGGCTTCAGTCAAAAGCTTTGCCGAAGCTAACCTTTTTCTTTAACCTTCCAGTACTGGGCAGGTGTCAGACCCTATACATCATTTTTCAATTTGGCAGAGTCCTATGTTTTTGATAAACAGTCGCCTGGATCTTTTCGCTGCGACCTTCTTTAAAAGAAGGCTACCTTTCTCCCGAAGTTACAGGTTCATTTTGCCTAGTTCCTTAGCCGTGAATCACTCGAGCACCTTAGGATTCTCTCCTCAACTACCTGTGTCGGTTTTGGTACGGTTTACTTTTATCTGAAGCTTAGAGGCTTTTCTTGGAAGCCCTTACCTGTACTATCCACTTACTCGAAAGTTCGTGGTACTATCGTAGTTCAGCAAAACATACGGATTTTCCAATATATTTTATACCTAACTACTTTAACGTACACATCCGTCCGTACGCGACAGTTTCATTACTTCGTCCCCCCTATCGCAATAAAAGCAAGTACCGGAATATTAACCGGTTTTCCATCGATTACACCTTTCGATTTCATCTTAGGGACCGACTAACCCTCAGCTGATTAACATGGCTGAGGAATCCTTAGTTTTTCGGTGTGCGGATTTTTCATCCGCATTATCGTTACTTATACCTACATTTTCTTTTGTAAAAGCTCCACTATATCTCACGATATAGCTTCTGTGCTATTACAATGCTCCCCTACCGATTGATTAATAAATTTAACCAATCCCATAGTTTCGGCGATATATTTTATGCCCGATTATTATCCATGCTCAGTCACTCGACTAGTGAGCTGTTACGCACTCTTTAAATGAATAGCTGCTTCCAAGCTAACATCCTAGCTGTCTGTGTAACTAAACTTCGTTTTTTCAACTTAATATATACTTAGGGGCCTTAACTGATGGTCTGGGTTGTTTCCCTCTTGGACATGGACCTTAGCACCCATGCCCTCACTACCGTGAAACATAATAACAGCATTCGGAGTTTGTCAGGAATTAGTAGGTGATGAAACCCCTTCATCCAATCAGTAGCTCTACCTCTGTATTACTTAACACGATGCTGCACCTAAATGCATTTCGGGGAGTACGAGCTATCTCCGAGTTTGATTGGCCTTTCACCCCTATCCACAGGTCATCCGAAGACTTTTCAACGTCAACCGGTTCGGTCCTCCACTATGTGTTACCACAGCTTCAACCTGCCCATAGATAGATCACTCGGTTTCGCGTCTAATTCCTCCGACTATACGCCCTATTCAGACTTGCTTTCGCTACGGCTCCGTAGCTGAACTACTTAACCTTGCCGAAAAAATTAACTCGTAGGTTCATTATGCAAAAGGCACGACGTCACTTTATAAAAAAGCTCCGACAGCTTGTAAGCGTATGGTTTCAGGATCTATTTCACCCTTCTATTCGAAGTACTTTTCACCTTTCCCTCACGGTACTAGTTCACTATCGGTCTCTGAGTAGTATTTAGCCTTACCGGATGGTCCCGGCAAATTCAGACAAGATTTCCCGTGTCCCGTCCTATTCAGGTTACCACTTATAAAATTTTTCTATTTCGCATACAGGATTATCACCTTCTATGATTGATTGTTCCAAATCATTCTGCTATAGAAAAACAATTTTTTTATTGTAGTACCTACAACCCCACTATAGCCTAGACCATAATGGTTTGGGCTATTCCGCTTTCGCTCGCCACTACTAACAGAATCACTATTGTTTTCTCTTCCTCTAGATACTTAGATGTTTCAGTTCTCTAGGTTTGCCTTACATAAAAGTAATATCACATTAAATGTGACAGGTTCCCCCATTCGGAAATCTGCGGATCAATTTGTATGTGCCAATTCCCGCAGCTTATCGCAGCTTATCACGTCCTTCTTCGCCTCTCAGAGCCAAGGCATCCACCATACGCTCTTTATTAGCTTTTTTATTTTTTTATTAATTGTATATTATGTATGTCAAAGAACTTTATTTTTTTAAAAAAAATGGAGAATATCGGGTTCGAACCGATGACCTCCTGCGTGCAAAGCAAGCGCTCTAGCCAACTGAGCTAATTCCCCAAAACTCAAAAAATAGTCTCGCGCGGAATTGAACCGCGGGCCTCTACATTATCAGTGTAGCGCTCTAACCATCTGAGCTACGAGACTGATTATAGATTATATTGTTTATAACCAATCTCTTTACTTTATGTTATATTAGAAAACTTCTAGCCTAATATTTTCTACGATTTTCAATAAGAAATAGACTCTAAAAAAGAGATGTTCCAGCCGCACCTTCCGGTACGGCTACCTTGTTACGACTTAGCCCCAGTTATCGATTTTACCTTAAGCAGCTCCTTTTATGGTCACCGATTTCAGGTATCCCCGACTTCCATGGCTTGACGGGCGGTGTGTACAAGGCCCGGGAACGTATTCACCGCATCATGGCTGATATGCGATTACTAGCGATTCCAACTTCATAGAGTCGAGTTGCAGACTCCAATCCGAACTGAGATCGGCTTTTAGAGATTAGCTTCTGATTACCCAGTAGCAACCCTTTGTACCGACCATTGTAGCACGTGTGTAGCCCAAGATATAAGAGCCGTGATGATTTGACGTCATCCCCACCTTCCTCTCGACTTACGTCGGCAGTCTTGTTAGAGTCCCCGACATTACTCGCTGGCAACTAACAATAAGGGTTGCGCTCGTTGAGGGACTTAACCCAACACCTCACGGCACGAGCTGACGACAACCATGCAGCATCTTGTACTCCGTCCGAAGACTAAACTGTTTCCAGCTTATTCGTAGTACATTTAAACCTTGGTAAGGTTCCTCGCGTATCATCGAATTAAACCACATGCTCCACCGCTTGTGCGGGCCCCCGTCAATTCCTTTGAGTTTCAGCCTTGCGACCGTACTCCCCAGGTGGATCACTTATCACTTTCGCTTAGTCACTGAAAAATAAATCCAACAACTAGTGATCATCGTTTACGGCGTGGACTACCAGGGTATCTAATCCTGTTTGCTCCCCACGCTTTCGTGCCTCAGCGTCAGTATAGACTTAGTAACTTGCTTTCGCGATCGGTGTTCTGTGTGATATCTATGCATTTCACCGCTACACCACACATTCCAGTTACTCCAATCTCACTCAAGTCTATTAGTATCAATAGCCATTTTAACAGTTAAGCTGCAATATTTCACTACTGACTTAATAAACCGCCTACGCACCCTTTAAACCCAATAAATCCGGATAACGCTTGTGTCCTCCGTATTACCGCGGCTGCTGGCACGGAGTTTGCCGACACTTATTCGTATAGTACATTCACAATTCTTATCACGTAAGAATTTTTATTCCTAAACAAAAGCAGTTTACAACCCGTAAGGCATTCTTCCTGCACGCGGCGTGGCTGGTTCAGAGTTTCCTCCATTGACCAATATTCCTCACTGCTGCCTCCCGTAGGAGTCTGGTCCGTATCTCAGTACCAGTGTGGGGGATCACCCTCTCAGGCCCCCTACCGATCATCGCCTTGGTAAGCTTTTATCTTACCAACTAACTAATCGGACATACGCCCATCTTTTGCCGTATTTCTACTTTAATAACAAAATCATGCGATTTTATTATACTATAGAATATTAATCTGAGTTTCCTCAGGCTATTTTCTAGCAAAAGGCAGGTTACGTATGTATTACGCACCCGTACGCCGGTCGCCATCAAAATCTATATAAATATAAATTTCATGCTGCCCCTCGACTTGCATGTGTTAAGCCCGCCGCTAGCGTTCATCCTGAGCCAGGATCAAACTCTCCGTTGTAAAAAAAATTAATACCAAATACGTAAAAACTTATTAAAAAATCCTGAAACATCAGGTCTAGAAGTTTCTTTATGCTGCTATGCTATGCAAAGAACGATAAACTTTATTTTTCTCAAAATGTAAGTATACATTTTTTTTAACAAAAAAAAGTTTTAAACAAAAAACAAATGTATATATATTTTTTCGCTTAGAAAAAAAATAATATAATTTTATATATAAAATGTATAAATTTTCTAATTCATTGACATGAAAACTTCAGATTTTGATTTCGAATCTCCTATAAATCTTCTCGCTAAATTTCCTACACAAGAAAGAGATGAATCCAAATTAATGATTATTCATAGAAAAAATCAAAAAATAGAACATAAACTTTTTAAAAATTTACATGAATATTTTGAAGAAGGAGATATTCTAATTCTTAATAATACCAAAGTTTTTCCAGCAAGATTATTTGGAAATAAAGAAAAAACAGAAGCTAAAATAGAAGTTTTTTTACTTAGAGAATTAGATCCAAAAGATAGAACATGGGATGTGTTAGTTGATCCTGCAAGAAAAGTAAGAGTAGGAAATAAATTAAGTTTTGGATCTGAATTAACGGGAGAAGTCATAGATAATACCACTTCCAGAGGAAGAATTTTACAACTTAATTTTAATGGATCCCATGAAGAACTTATAAATAAAATAAAAGAATTAGGAAAAACTCCTTTACCTAAATATATCAATAGACAACCGGAAAAGAATGATGAAAAACGTTATCAAACTGTATACGCAAAAAAAGAAGGATCTGTAGCTGCACCCACAGCAGGATTACATTTTTCAAAACATTTATTAAAAAAATTAGAAATAAAAGGAATCCACCTAGTAGAAGTCACTTTACACTTAGGACTAGGAAGTTTTTTACCAGTATATGTAGAAGATATATCAAAACATAAAATGGATTCTGAAAAATGTTTTATAAATGAAAATACATGTAAAATAGTAAATTTTGCTATACAAAGAAAAAAAAGAATTTGTGCAGTAGGTACTTCCTCCATGAGAGCTATTGAGAGTTCTGTTTCTTCCAAAAAAAAATTAAATCCATTTTATGGATGGACTAATAAATTTATTTTCCCTCCTTATAATTTTAGTATAGCCAATTCTATGATTACAAATTTTCATATGCCAAAATCTACTTTGCTTATGATGACAACAGCTTTTGCTGGTTTTGATATAATAATGAAAGCGTATCAAATTGCAATAGAAAAAAAATATAGATTTTATTCTTATGGAGATGCCATGTTAATATTATAAAAATCATAAACATATCATAAATGATATTATGAATATTATTTTAGAAAAAATAAAAAATACTATAAAAAAAGAAATAGAAGAATTTGAAAAACAATTTCAAAGTATAATTATTCAAAATAATAATATCCCTATCATAAATGATATAACTCATTATATTATTCATAGAAAGGGAAAATTAATCCGTCCTATATTTGTTTTTTTAATAGCTAAAATGTTAGGAACAATACAAAAAAAAACATATCATACCGCTTGTTTAATTGAACTCATACATACAGCGACGCTTGTACATGATGATGTTATTGATAATAGTTTTTTACGTCGTGGATCTTTTTCCATAAATGCTATATGGAAAAACAAAATAGCTGTTTTAATTGGAGATTACTTACTTTCTAAAAGTCTCTTAATTGCAACAAATAATAATTACTATGATTTACTTAAAATTATATGTAAAACTATAAAAAATATGAGTGAAGGAGAATTATTACAAATTGAAAAATCAAAAAAATTAAATGTTACTGAAAAAATTTATAATCAAATTATTTACCATAAAACAGCAAGTTTAATTGCAACCTCTTGTGAAGCAGGAGCTCGTTCAGTCAATACAAATGAAGAAACAGCTCTAAAAATGAGAAAATTTGGAATTTTTACAGGTATAGCCTTTCAAATCAAAGATGATTTATTTGATTATGAAGAAAAAAATGAAAAATATATGGGAAAACCTGTTGGAATAGATTTAAGAGAAAAAAAAATAACACTTCCACTTATTTATACTATTCAAAAAGCTTCTAAAAAAGATCAAAAATGTATATTACATTACATCAAACATTATGATGAAAAAAAAAGACATAAAATTATCAGTTATGTAAAAAAATATGGAGGATTAGAATATGCCAATCGAAAAATGATTAAGTTTCATGACAATGCATTAAAAATTTTAGAGACTTATCCAGAAGGAATAATTAAAAAAACATTAAAAATAATGGTAAATTTTATTATAGAAAGAAATCAATAAATTCAAAAAATTATATGAAAAAAAATTTGGTGATTGTAGAATCACCAACGAAAGCTCATACAATACAAACATTTCTTGGAAAGAATTATTGTGTAGTATCTAGTTATGGACATATTCTGGATTTACCAGAAAAGGAATTAGGAGTTCAAATTAAAAAAAATTTTAAACCCAATTATGTAATATTGCCTAAAAAAAAAAATTGTTCAAAATCTTAGAAAACTAATAAAAAATTACGAAATTATTTGGTTAGCTTCTGATGAAGATCGTGAAGGAGAAGCTATTGCCTATCAAATTTATAAAATATTTAATATTCCTGATGAAAAATATAGAAGAATAGTTTTTCACGAAATTACAAAAAAAGAAATTTTACATGCTATAAAAAATCCAAGATTAATTGATTATAATTTAGTTTATGCTCAACAAACTAGAAGAATTATCGATCGATTAGTAGGATTTCAATTATCTCCTATTTTATGGAAAAAAATCAATACAGGTCTTTCTGCAGGTAGAGTTCAATCTGTTGCTGTAAGATTAATAGTAGAACAAGAAAAAAAAATTCAAGATTTTACTCCTTATCCAGTTTATCAAATAAATGGAATTTTTACTGATCCTGAACAAAAAATAACTCTCAATGCTAAATTGGAAAAAAAAATAGAAGATAAAAAAGAAATGAAAAACATTTTATCATTATGTATCAATAGTACTTTTACAATAAAAAAAATCACTATAAAACAAGAAAAAAAAAGTCCACCAATTCCATTTACTACTTCTTCTTTACAACAAGAAGCTTGTCATAAGCTAAATTATTCTATATCTAAAACAATGTTACTCGCTCAAAAATTATATGAAAAAGGATTTATTACATATATTCGAACAGATAGTACAAGTTTATCAAAAAATATATTATTAGATATTAAAAATTTTATACTTTCTTCATATGGAAAAAAATATTTATCTGTAAAAAAAAATTTTTATGTAAAAAAAATTTTTTCTCAAGAAGCTCACAGAGCAATTCATCCTACTATTATTAATTTTGAAGAAAATTATTTAAATACTTTAGATGTATTTCAAAAACGTCTTTATAAACTGATATGGGAACGAACAATTATAGGACAAATGACAGATGCTATTATTGAAAAAAAAGATATTTATATTCAATCTTCTCATTTAGAAACATGTTTTTTTATTTGTACAAAAAAAACTATTTTATTTGATGGATTTATGAAAATATTCAATCAAGAAAAAAAACATCATTTTGATACAATTAATAAAGGTTCTTTTCTAGAAAGAAAAGAAATCATCGCTAAGCAAATTTTTCAAAATCATTTACATAGATATAATGAAGCTAGTTTAGTAAAAAAATTAGAACAATTAGGTATTGGGAGACCTTCTACTTATGTACCCACAATTTCCACGATTCAAAAAAGAAATTATGTCAGTATACAGAAAATTTATAGAAAAATAGAAATACGTAAAATTTTCATTTTAAAAGGAAATTTAATTACTGAAAAAAATGATCAAATTACTGAAATAGAAAAAAATAAGTTTTTTCCTACAGAAATAGGAATTTTAACTACTAATTTTTTGAAAAAAAATTTTTTTAAAATAATAAATTACAGTTTTACTGCAAATCTAGAAAAAAATTTCGATGATATAGCCAAAGGTAAACAATCTTGGATCAAGATCCTTGAGTATTTTTATAATGAATTTTACAAAAAAATACAATATGTTAAAAATAATGTAAATAAAATTCATAAAAAACGTTTTATTGGTAAGCATCCAAAATCTAATCAAAAAATTTTTGTAAGAATAGCAAAATACGGATCTGTTGTTCAAATGGGAGAATTTAATAATAAAAATAAACCCAAATTTTATCCTTTATTAAATAAACAAAAAATAGAAGAAATTTCTTTAACAGAAGCTTTGAAGATTATTGAATTACCCAAATTATTAGGCATTTTTGAGGAAAAAGAAATTTTATTAAAGATCAATAAATTTAACATTTATATTAAATATAATAATAAATCAATTCCAATTGATGAAAAAATTTTTTTTAATAATTCATTAAATTTAGAAAAAGCTATTAACATTATAAAAAATAATGATCAAATAAACTAAAAAATTAACTAAATTAAGTATCAAAATACCTTTGATTTAAATAAGTTGTTGGATAAGCTTGATCATGTCCTGTACGTTTGACATGATCTAAATATTTAGGAATATATGATAATGCTTTAACTCTATCAGATAAAGACATTCGATTCCATATATTTTCAGCCATTTTTTTTTTTCCTACTTTATATTTATAATCTGTCCAAAAACGATTAAAAGATAAATCAGAAGGAATTTCTTCTATAGAAAAAGCCGCTCTAGATTTTTTCATTTTAATTATAATAGATTCATTATAAGGTAAAAACTTACCTATCCATACATAATGCGATAAAGAAAGTCTTTCAGGAAAAATAACCTCTCTTAAAAAACCATTTAAATCATATTTAAATATGATATCCCCAGATACTAAACGACTTTTAAATATATATTGTTTTCCTATCATTATTATTGATTTCATCAACATCAATTAATGCATAAATTCAAAATTATTATGAAGAAAATTTCAATTTTAAAAAGTATTTAACATAACCTAGTTTAATTATTTTAAATCGAATAATTGTTATAATTTGATAAAAATTTATAATAATTATTACAAACATTTTTCAAAAAATCCATGACAAAAGTTATGGTTTTTTTGAAAAAAAATAGATTTATTATATCTTTTTTTTACATTAAAAATTTTGATATTTCTAACGTATGTTATATATTGTTCCTACTCCTATAGGAAATTTAGAAGACTTCACTTTCAGAAGTTTACGAATATTAAAAGAGGTAGATTTGATTTTAGTAGAAAATTATAAAGTTTCCAAAAAACTATTGGATTTTTATCATATCAAAAACGATATAAATAAATATAATATTTACAATGAACATAAAATAGTTCCTTCTCTTATAAAAAAAATAAAAAAAGGAAAAAAACTAGCGTTAATATCTAATGCAGGAACTCCAAGTATATCTGATCCAGGTTTTTTACTTATTAGATCTTGTATTAAAGATTCTATCTCTATAGAATGTTTACCTGGATCTACAGCTTTTGTTCCAGCATTAGTTTGTTCAGGTATATCTACTAATGAATTTACTTTTATAGGATTTTTACCCAAAAAAAAAAGAAAAATTAAACTAGAAAACTTGTCTAAAGAAAATAGAACTGTTATATTATATGAATCTCCTCATAGATTATTACAAACATTAAATGATATAAAATATTTTTTTGGATCAAAAAGAAATATTGCTATATGCAAAGAAATATCTAAATATTTCCAAAATATTTCAAGAGGAAACATAGAAAAAATGATTTTATATTATGAAAGTATAAAAAAAATATTAGGAGAATATACTATCATTATTGAAAAATTTTTGAAAAAAAATTAAATATATTTATTTTTCATCAAAAATTCTGCAATTTGAATTGCATTAGTCGCTGCTCCTTTATGGAGATTATCTGCCACTATCCAAAGATTTATAGAATTTTTAAACGAAAAGTCTTTTCGAATTCTACCTACAAAAACTTCATCTTTTTCATGAGCATATAATGGCATTGGATAAATATTTTCTTTTGGATTATCCTGAACTATTATTCCTTTTGTTTTTAATAGAATTGTATAGATACAATCTATATTCGGTTTTTTTTTAAATGTAATATTAACACTTTCTGAGTGCCCTCCTATAACAGGAACACGAACGGAAGTTGCTGTTATTCCTATATCATAATCATTCATTATTTTTTTTGTTTCATTTATCAATTTCATCTCTTCTATTGTATATCTATTTTCTGTAAAATGATCACAATGAGGTAAAACATTTTGATAAATAGGATACGGATATACTTTATAAGAAAAATTTCCTTTTTGTTCTTGATATAACTGATTTAAAGCCTGTTTTCCAGTTCCTGTTACTGATTGGTAAGTTGAAACAATAATTCTACTAATTTCATATTTCACGTGTAAAGGAAATAAAACCATAACTAATTGTATTGTAGAACAATTTGGATTTGCAATTATTTTGTCTTTTTTACACAAACAAGAAGCATTAATTTCAGGAACAATTAACTTTTTTTCTGAATCCATTCTCCATGCAGAAGAGTTATCTATAACAATAGATCCTATATCTGAAAATTTTTGAGACCATTTTTTTGATATATCAGATCCTGCTGAAAATAAAACAATATCAGGTTTTTTCAAAAATAAATCATATATACTGATGACTTTATATATTTTTTTTTTAAAAAAAATTTTTTTACCAATAGATTTATTAGAAGCGGACAAATACAATTTTTTTAATGGAAAATTTCTTTTTTCTAAAAGATCAATCATTATACGACCTACCATCCCTGTTACTCCAATTATTCCTAATTTCATTTTATACGAATTTTTTTACAAAAACATAATTTTCCATGTCATGTATGGAACAAAGTTAGATAAAATAATGAAAAAAGGAAAAATGATTATTTTATCAGGTCCTTCTGGATCTGGAAAAACTACTATTTCACATTGTTTACTTTCAAAATTTCCGGAATTAAAATTTTCTGTTTCATGTACTACACGAACCATTCGGAACAATGAAAAACATGGAAAAGATTATTATTTTTTATCTGTAAATTCTTTTATTTCCAAAATAAAAACACATCAATTCGCAGAATGGGAAGAGGTTTATCCTAAATTATTTTATGGAACGTTGAAAAACGAAATGTTCAAAATTTGGAAATTAAATCAACATATTTTGTTCGATATAGATGTAAAAGGAGGATTAAATTTAAAAAAACAATATCCCAATAATTCCTTATCCATATTTATAATGGTAAATTCTATAAAAATTTTAAAAACAAGATTATTTGCAAGATCTTGTTATGAAAAAATCAATAAAACAAACATAAATATCCGTTTAGATAAGGCTATAAAAGAAAACAGTTATGCAAAATTATTTGATTTTGTTTTATTCAATATTGATTTATATCAAACAAAAAAAAAGGTGATCCAGATTGTTTCCAATTTTATTTATGGAAAATAAAAATCGGGGTGACTGGATTTAAACCAGTAAACACACGCCCCCCCAGACGTATATTATAACTAATTGAGCTACACCCCGATGACTCCTCAGGCTGGATTCGAACCAGCGACACCCTGATTAACAGTCAGGTGCTCTAACCAACTGAGCTACTGAGGATTTATAAATTTTATAGGAATTTTTTCGATCCTTATTTTATGCCTTCCACCTTCAAAATTTGTTTTCAAAAATATTTCTACAATTTCTATAATTTCATTCTGATCTATAAAACGTGATGGAAAACTAATAATATTAGCATTATTATGTTTTCTTGCTAAAATAGCAATTTCTTTTTTCCATACTAAAGCGGCACGAATTTTTTTATATTTATTAGCCGTCATAGCTGCTCCATTTCCACTTCCACATATAATGATTCCAAAATTAGCTTTTCCTTGATTTACAAATTCCGCTGTAGGATGAATAAAGTCAGGATAATCAACTTGTTTTCCATATTCTGAAAAACCAAAATCTTTGATTTTGTGGCCTTGTTCCATTAAAAAATTGTTGATTGCATATTTATAATGTACCCCCGTGTGATCAGATCCTATTGCTATTAACATTACATTTTTTCGCAAAAAAAACAAAATAAATATACATCAAAAATTTGAAAAATTTCATTACTTTTAATATATTATCCATTACAGTAGATATCATTATATCATTAAAAATAGAGTACTTAATAATGTCTTTTTAGATGAAAAAAATAAAAACTGTTTATGATTTCAATTTCGAGAATCAAACAGCTCTGATAAGAGTAGATTTTAACGTTCCCATAAACAAATTTAAAAAAATCATAGATGATACACGTATTCAATATAGTATTCCTACTATTCAAAAAATAATTTCCGAAAAAGGAAAAATTGTTCTTATTTCTCATTTTGGAAGGCCAAAAGGAAAACCTTCTAAAACTTATTCTTTAAAATTTTTAGCTGATCATTTATCCAAACAACTAAAAATAAATGTAATTTTTTTCGAAGATTGTATAGGAGAAGCTGTAATAAACAAAGTTCATGAATTAAAACATGGTGAAATTTTGTTATTGGAAAATCTACGTTTTTATAAAGAAGAAGAGAAAGAAGATATAAATTTTGCTTATGAATTATCAAAATTAGGAGATATCTATGTTAACGATGCTTTTGGAGTAGTTCATCGGTTTCATACTTCCATAACTGTTCTTCCAAGATTTTTTGGAAATAAAAAATGTATTGGTCTCCTTATGAAAAAAGAAATTCAATATTTAGATCAATTTTTATATGGAAAAGGAAAAAAACCCATTACTATTTTATTAGGAGGATCAAAAATATCTTCTAAAATAGAAATTATTGAAAATTTTATTGATTTTGCAGATTTTATTCTAATAGGTGGGGGAATGTCTTATCCTTTTATCAAAATCAAGGGAGGAAAAATAGGAAATTCTACGATTGAAGAGGATAAAACAATTGAAAAAACATTAAAAAAATTTTTTCAGAAATACCAGAATAAAATTAATATTATACATCTTCCAAAAGATGTAGTAATAGCTGATTCATTCAAAAATGAAGCCAATACTAAAATTGTTCCTATTCATTCTATTCCAAATGGATGGATGGGTTTAGATATAGGTCCTATTTCTATAAAAAATTTTTGCAACATTATAGAAAAATCCAAAACCATTTTATGGAATGGACCTGTAGGTGTTTTCGAATTTTCAAATTTTTCTTTAGGAACTAGATCCATAGCAAGATCAATTGCAAATGTAACTGAAAAAGGTGCATTTTCTTTAGTAGGAGGAGGAGATTCTATCGCTTCATTAAAAATGGAAAATTGTGATAAAAAAATAAGTTATTTATCTACTGGAGGAGGATCTATGTTAGATTGTTTAAAAAAAAATAAAACACTTCCCGGAATAAATGCAATAATATAAAAATAAATACCAAGGTTTTTGATTATATTTGTTTTCAAACATAATTAAAAAAATAACTATGTCATTTAAACTTCCAAAATTACCTTATTCATATAAAGATTTTGAACCTTATATAGACAAAAAAACGATGGATATTCATTATAATAAACATCATGCTACTTACACAAATAACTTAAATAAAGCTATTTCAAATACAAGTATGATGAATTTATCCATAATAGAAATTTTAAAAAAAGCTCATATGGAATCTCCAATAATACGGAATAATGGAGGAGGTTTTTATAATCATAATCTTTTTTGGAAAATATTAATTCCTCATACAAAATATACTCATCCAAGTAGAGAATTCAATGAAATTATTCAAAAAAACTTTGATTCTTTTGATTCTTTTAAAGACAATTTTTCCAATATTTCAGCTAAGCATTTTGGTTCTGGATGGACTTGGTTATGTGTAAAAGATGACAAATTAACAATTTGTTCTACAAAAAATCAAGATAACCCTCTTATGTATGGAATGGGTTGTGAAGGAATTCCAATATTAGGATTGGATATTTGGGAACACGCTTATTATTTGCAATATCAAAATCGTCGTTCAGATTATATCTATTCTTTTTGGAAAATAGTGAATTGGATAAAAGTGGAAGAAAATTACAAAAAAACAAAAAATAAATAATATTTTTTTTCGTGGGAAAAATTATATTAGAAAATATTAAATTATTTGGATTTCACGGATGTATGCCAGAAGAGAAATATGTTGGATCTCATTATACGATTTATCTGGAAATTGAATTTGATTTTCATCAAGCATCTACTAATGATGATTTATCTAAAACTATTAATTATGTAGATTTGTATTCCATTGTCAAAAAAGAAATGAATATTAATTCTAAATTAATTGAACATTTAGCACAAAGAATAATTCAAAAAATAAAAGAATATAAAAAATCTTTAATAAAAAATACAAAAATAAAAATTTGTAAGGAAAATCCTCCGTTACAAGGAAATGTAGATAGAGTATGCATTATTTTAGATGATTGATTATTGTTTATTTATTTATGGCACTGTGGCCGAATGGAAAGGCATGGGTCTGCAAAACCTTTCATAGCGGTTCGATTCCGCTCTGTGCCTTTTTAAACTTTTCCGTATACATTTAAATTTTTTTAAAAATCAATAAATTAACTTTATTGTATAAAAAAGGATGAAAATAAATAATATTCTGATTTCACAACCTCTTAGTGGAGCTTCTAATGCCCCATATATAAAACTTAGTAAAAATAGAAATATAAATATTGATTTTCGATCTTTTATAGAAGTAAAAGGAGCATCATCCAGTGATGTAAGAAAACAGAAAATAAACTTTTCTGATTTTACCGTAGTTTTTTTTATTAGTAAAAAATCTGTAGATCATTATTTTAGATTGGCAGGATCAATGCGTTTTAAAGTTCCTGTTTCTATGAGATATATTTGTCAAACAAAAAATATAGCTTATTATTTACAAAAATATATTGTTTTTCGAAAAAGAAAAATTCATATTGGAAATAAATCATTCAAAGATATACTCCCTTATATTCAAAAACATTCCCAAGAAAAATTCCTTCTACCTTCTTCGGATATACTAAAACCAGAAATTCCTGATATATTAAATCAACAAAATATTTTTTGGAAAAGAGCTGTTTTATATAAAACAACTTCTAGCGATTTATCTGATTTAAAACATATATATTATGATATTTTAGTTTTTTTTAGTCCAGCAGAAATCAAATCTTTATTTGATAATTTTCCTAATTTTGATCAAAACAATATCAAAATTGCTACATTTGGAAAAAACACATTAGATGCTGCTTATAAAGCAGGATTACAAATTGATATAAAAGTACCAACACCCGAATTTCCTTCTATGGCTATGGCTTTAGAAAAATATATTATAAAAAACTAAAATAAGTTAGAATCTAATTAAAAGTTTTTTACAAATCAATTACATTCAAATTTCAGAATCAGTATTTATTTTATTCTACTGTTACTGATTTTGCCAAATTTCTTGGTTGATCTACATTTTTTCCACGAATATAGGCAATTTGATAAGCAAATAATTGAAGAGGAATAACCGTTATTAACGGACTAAGTATTTCAGAAATATTCGGTATTTTTATCACATGATCTGCTAACATATTAACTTGAATATCATCGTCATTAACAATCGCTATAATTTTTCCTTTTCTAGCTTTTATTTCTTGAATATTTCCTATAATTTTATTGTAACACTCATTTTTTGTCGCAATAACAAATACTGGCATAGTTTCATCAACTAAAGCTATCGGACCATGTTTCATTTCTGCTGCAGGATAGCCTTCCGCATGAAGGTAGGATATCTCTTTTAATTTTAAAGCCCCTTCTAAAGCTACCGGAAAATTAATCCCTCTACCTAAATAAAGAAAATTATTTACACTATGATATACTTGAGATATTTTTTTTATAATATCATCCGTTTTTAATGCATAATCAACTTTTTCTGGAATAGATCCAAGTTCTTCACATAAAAATTTATAACGATTATCATTAATCGTAGATCTATATTTTCCTATAATTAAAGCCAATAAAACAAGAACTGTAATTTGTGCTGTAAAAGCTTTCGTAGAAGCTACACTGATTTCAGGACCTGCATGTGTATAAGCTCCTGCATCTACATTTCGTGCGATGGATGATCCTACTACATTGCAAATACCAAACACAAAAGCTCCTTTTTTTTTTGCTAATTTCAAAGCGGCTAAAGTATCAGCTGTTTCTCCTGATTGAGAAATTACAATGACGATATCTTTTTTTTCTACAATAGGGTTTCTATAGCGAAATTCAGAAGCATACTCTACTTCTACACGAATACGTGCCAATTCTTCTAATAAATATTCTCCTATTAAACTGGCATGCCATGAGGTCCCACATGCTATTATGGTTATACATTTAGCATTTATAAAAATATTTTTGTTAGATTCAATTCCATCAATGCAAATAATTTTTTCTGGAATTAATAATCTACCTCGTAAAGTATCTAAAATTGTTTTAGGTTGTTCATATATTTCTTTCAACATGAAAGATTTATATTTTCCTTTCTCAATTTCTTTTAAGTTGATTTGAAGTTGTTTAATAATTGGATTTAATCTATGGTTATCTATAATCTTTCTAAGATCTAATTCCTCTCCTTTTTTAAGGATTGCCATTTCTCCATCTTTTAAATAAAGAACATTTTTTGTATAATCTATAAAAGAAATGGGATCAGATGAAACAAAAAATTCTTTTTCATTAATTCCCAAAGACAAAGGACTTCCCAATTTTGCAATAATAATTGTTTCGGGATGAGATTTTTCCACTATAGCAATAGAATATGCACCAACAATTTCATTTAATGAAATTCTTACCGCTTCTTTTAAAGATAATTTATTTTCTTCTTTAATATATTCAATCAAATTAACAAGAACCTCTGTATCTGTTTTACTCTTAAAAGTAAATCCATTTTTCAACAGAATAATTTTAATAGCATAATAATTTTCTATAATTCCATTATGAATCATAATCAATTCATTAGAATTAGAAACATGGGGATGAGCGTTAATATTATCTGGGATTCCATGAGTAGCCCATCTTGTATGCCCAATTCCCATTGTTCCTTTTATTTTAATTCTATATGAAGAAATTTTTCGTTCCAATTCATGAACTCTTCCCTTTCTCTTATATAAATTATATCCATTTTCAAAAAAAACAGCAATACCAGAACTATCATATCCTCTATATTCCAATTTTTTTAATCCACTAATAAGAATAGGATAAGCTTCTCTATAACCCAAATAACCAATTATACCACACATTTTAGATAAAAATATCTATTATTTAATTAATTTATTTGTTCTAAAATAGTTTCTTTATAAAATTGTTGATAAACATTTTCTATTTCTTCTACAGGATAATATTTTAATACTAATAGTTTATTCAATTTTATAAAACTTTCTATTTCTTCTGTAAAAAAAAGATCTCCTTTTATAATTGCATCTGAGAAATACATACATAATTTGATTAAATTAAAATAATTTGGATTTTCCAACAATTTTAATTTTCTGGATGTTATACCATCAAATTTTATTTTTTGAATAATATCTTTATTCAAAAAACCCTTAAAAGGTTTATTATAAATAGATACGATAATTTTTACATTTTTATATACAGGATCATTTTTATAAAAATTTTTAATATATAAAGGAATCAAAGAACTTATCCATCCATATATATGAATAATATCAGGTTTCCAATTTAGTCTTTTTACAGTTTCTAAAACTCCTTTTGTAAAAAATAAAGCTCTTTCATCATTGTCTATAAAAAAAACTTCATTTTCATCTTCATCTATTGCTTTTCTTTTGAAATATTCTTCGTTATCTATAAAATAAACTTGTAATCTAGCATCAGGAATAGATGCTACTTTTATTAATAAAGGTTGATCAATATCATTAATCACTAAATTCATGCCTGATAAACGAATAACTTCATGTAATTGATGTCTTCTTTCATTTATGACTCCAAAACGAGGCATAAATATACGTACATCGTTTCCTATTGATTGCATAAACTTAGTGGCTTTTAATACCGATAAGGATATCGGATTCTCTGAAGAAAAAGGAAATAAATCCGAAGAAACATATAATATACGTTTACCTGTCATCTTAAGAGTTATTTTTTATTTTTTTATATATATAGTAAAAAATCGGATCATTGCAAATATAATAAATAATATCCTAAGTTTAATAACAAAAATAAAACAGTGATTTTTTTATTAAAAATTTTTAGATTATAGATTTTAACTTTTTATAGATAGATATGTTTTTGTCATGAAAAAAAAAATAAAAAAGAAATATTACAATAATTTATCTACAGGATTTATTAAAATTACTAATCATGGATATGCATTTGTTCACATAAAGAAATTACAAAAAGATGTTTTTATTCCAAAAAATAAAACCCATAAAGCATTAGAAGGTGATTTAGTAAAAATTAGATTTTATTATAATCGAAAAGGAGTGAAAATGGAAGGAGAAGTATTAAAAATCATAAAAAGAAAAACTAAACAATTTATTGGAATTTTAAAAAAATCAAATATCAAATTTGATGATCAATATGGAATTGTACATAATAATAATATTCATGTAGATATTTTAGTTTCCATGAAAAAATTGGAGAAGTATCATCACAATGATAAGGTTTTAGTTCAAATCATATCATGGCCTAAAAAATTGAAAAATCCTTTGGGAAAAATCATAAAAGTATTCGGATCTTCTGGAGAATACAAGACAGAAATTTATTCTTTATTAGAAGAATATAAAATATCCTATAATTTTTCAAAAAAAATAGAAAATGAAGCTAAAAAAATTTTTTCCGAACAAATTACAGATCTAAGATTTAGAAGAGATATGCGAAACGTAAATACTTTTACTATAGATCCTTTAAATGCAAAAGATTTTGATGATGCTCTTTCTATTAGAAAATTGAATACTGATATTTGGGAAATAGGAGTACATATCTCTGATGTTTCTCATTATATAAAAGAAGGTAGTTTATTAGATCAAGAAGCATATTCACGTGCTACATCAATTTACTTTGTAGGAAAAGTTGTTCCTATGTTTCCAAAAATATTATCTAATGATCTTTGTTCTTTACAACCAAAAAAAGATAAATTAAGTTTTTCTTATATTTTTAATATAAATAGTAAAGGAGAAATATTGAAAAATTGGTTTGGAAAAACCATAATACGATCTGATCGAAAGTTCACATATGAAGAAGTTCAATGTATTATAGATCAAAAAGAAGGAGATTATTATGAAGATATTTACACATTATTTTCATTTTCTAAAATATTAATTCAAAATCGATTAAAAAATGGAGGAATTTATCTGGAAAAAGTGGAAGTAAAGTTTCATCTAGATGAAAAAAACAATCCAATATCTTTACATTTGGAAAAAAACAATGATGCTCATCGTTTAATTGAAGAATTTATGTTATTAACTAATCGAAAAATTTCAGAATTTGTTAGCTTAAATTTGAATGGAATACCTTCTAATAAACTATACATTTACAGGGTACATGATAAACCGGATTTTCAGAAGATTCTATCTCTTAAAAAAATTATAGAACCTTTAGGTTATTTTTTAGATTTAAAAAATTTAAAAACTGCTATAAATCATTTACTGAAACAAATCAAAGGAAAACCAGAACAAAATATGATTGAAAATTTAATTCTTCGTTCCATGAGTAAAGCTAAATATTCTACAAAAAATATAGGACATTATGGTTTATCTTTCATATATTATACGCATTTTACTTCTCCCATAAGAAGATATTCAGATATAATTGCTCATCGTTTATTATATTATTATTTAAATAAAACAAGGAATACAAATGAAAAATACAAACTTAAAACGATGGAATGTTATGAAAAACAAACCTTACATTGTAGTTATAAAGAACGTTTAGCTATAGATATAGAAAGAGAATTTCTAAAATTCATACAAGTAAAATATATAATAAAATTTATAGGAAAAGAATTTTATGGTATTATTACAGGATTTACTGATTGGAGTGTTTATATTGATTTATTATTGTTTCAAACTGAAGGAATGGTAAGATTACGTGATATTAAAGAAGATTCTTATATTTTAAATCCGAATAATTATAGTATAATTGGAAAAACAAAAAGAAAAACTTATTATTTAGGAGATAAAGTAAAAGTAAAACTTATGAATGTCAATCTAGAAAAAAAACAAATAATTCTTGATTGGATTGATTATATATAATAAATACATAAATTCATTACTGTTATATTCTAACAGAAGAAGGAACGAATATTGTATAATCTCCTCCATTTTTTATCACATCTCTCACAAAATAAGAACTTATATGAGATTTATTATAAGAAGAAAAAAGAAAAACTGTTTCAATAATATGTTTTTTGTATAATTCTTTATTTATCAAAAATATATTTTTTTCAAATTCAAAATCCAATTGATTTCGTATTCCTCTTAATAAAAATTTAGCTTTTCTTTTTATGCAAAAAGAAATTGTTAATCCGTTGAATGAATCGATCTCTATTTTCTGTGATAAACTTAAAAAAGTTTTTTGTATCCACTGTTTTCTTTTTTTAAGAGGAAACATATTTTTTTTTTCAAAATTTTTTCCTATAGCTATAACAATTTTGTCAAACAAATTTAAACTCCTAATAATAATATCATAATGTCCTAAAGTAATAGGATCAAAAGATCCAGGAAATACTGCTATTTTTTTATTCATTTTTTAGAAATATATTTATATATAAATTTTTTTTTGGAAAAAATCATTTATTTTTTCTTCTAAATTAGAATATTATTAAAATAAATAATGAACAAATCATGCTATCATTGTTTAAATAAATGTGTAAAAAAAGAAAATTTTTTAAAAAAAAAATGTTATGAACTTAATATATTGGATTGGTTATCTAATATTCAATCTCCTTTTGAAGACAAAAAATATAATATTGTAGAAATACAATTTAAAAATAATAGAAAAGAATTTTTTCTTAATCAAGAAAACATATCTCTTGATCAGGGTGATATTGTAACTGTAGAAACTAAATCCGGTATAGGATATGATGTAGGAGTAGTTTATTTAACTGGAGAATTGGTAAGATTACAAATAAAAAATCAAACTATTAATTCAAATACTTTTAAAAAAATATACAGAAAATCAACATATAAAGAAGTAAATATTTGGAAATATTTAAAAAAAAAAGAAATTACAATTCTTTTTAAAGCTAAAAAAATTGCAAAAAATCTAAATCTTATTATGAAAATTTGTGATGTTGAATATCAAGGAGATGGAGTAAAGGCTATTTTTTATTATACAGCTGAAAATAGAATTGACTTTAGAGAGTTAATTAAAAAATTATCTTTTCATTTTCATACGCGTATAGAAATGCGTCAAATAGGATCTAGACAAGAGGCTGCAAAAATTGGTGGAATCGGTTCTTGTGGTCGTGAACTTTGTTGTTCCACTTGGCTAAAAAAATTTAAAAGTGTAACAACCAATTCAGCAAGATATCAACAACTCTCTATAAATATTCAAAAATTAACCGGACAATGTAGTAAATTAAAATGTTGTTTGAATTATGAATTAGATGCTTACTTAGATGCTATAAAAAATTTTCCAGATTTCAATAGAAAAATTTACACAAAAAAAGGAGTAGCTCAATGTATGAAAATTGATGTTTTTAAACAAAAAATGTGGTTTTCTTATATTAAAAATCCCAATACTTGGTTTAAAATAGAAGTAAAAAAAATTAAAGAAATTTTAGAAAAAAATAAAATAGCACCTTCTTTGGAAAAATTATCAACTATCAATACTATTCAAAAAACAGAATTAACATTTAAAGATCTATCTATATAACAAAAACATTTATTCATAAATAAAATAATTTTTTCGTGTATAAAAAAAGTACAAAAATAAATTCTTTCTTTTATAAACTTATTTTTTATTTTTGGTTTTTATTTATTATAGGAATAAGTATTATTATTATTATTTTTTATGCAGCTTTTAAAGGTTATTTAGGAGACTTACCTAGTACTCAGGATATAGAAAATCCTGCGATGAAAGTAGGATCAGAGGTATATGACTCTAATGGAATTCTATTAGGAAAATTTTTTTCCGAAAATAGAACTTTAGTTACTTATAAACAACTTCCAAAAAATCTCGTCAATGCCCTTCTTGCAAAAGAAGACATTCGTTTTAAATATCATTCTGGAATTGATATTAAATCTTTTCTTAGAGCCATTCTTTCTTTGGGAAAAAAAGGAGGAGGAAGTACTATATCACAACAGTTGGCTAAACTTCTTTTCACAGGACCATCTGCAAAAAATAAAATCCAAAGAATCCATCAAAAACTTTTGGAATGGGTAATGGCTATTGAATTAGAAAAACGTTATACAAAAGAAGAAATTGTTACTATGTATTATAATAAATTTGATTTTTTGTATAATGCAAAAGGAATAGAAACAGCAGCTCATACTTATTTCAATAAAAAAGTTTCTGAACTCAATTTAGGAGAATGTGCTATTTTAGTGGGGATGCTAGAAAATCCTTCTTTGTATAATCCTAGAAATTATCCTGATAGAACAAAAAAACAAAGAAATTTGGTTTTACATCAAATGAAAAAATACAATTTTTTAAATATACATAGATATAAAAAAGAATTGGAAAAACCTGTAAAAATAAATTTTAAAATACAAAAAAAAAATTTCGAATTACTTACTTATTATGGAGAATTTTTAAAAAAAGAAATTCAAGAAGCTTTAGATGAATATGAAGAAAAAACTGGAAAAAAACTTAATCTATATTCTAGTGGATTAAAAATATATACATCAATTGATGCTAAAATGCAAAATTATGCAGAAAAAGCCGTAAAAAGACATCTTAGTCAATTACAAATTTTATTTAATCGTTTTCAAAAAAAAAATAAAAATGCTCCATTTTTAAATATTTCTAAAAAAAAAACAAAACAGATTCTTATATCTGCTATGCATAGAACTTCTCTTTATCAAGATTTAAAACAAAAAGGATTCAAAGAAGAAGAAATTATAGAAATTTTTAAAAAACCACAATTAATCAAATTATTTACTTGGAAAGGATCCAAAAAAGTATTTATGTCTCCATGGAATTTTATTCGTTATCAAAAAAGTATTATACAAGCAGGAATGTTATCAGTAGAGTCATCTACCGGATTTATTAAAGCATGGGTAGGAGGAATAGATTTTAAGTATTTTCAATATGATCATGTAGCACAAACACAACGTCAAGTTGGTTCTGTTTTTAAACCTATTTTATATGCTACAGCTATTAATGAATTACATTATAATCCTTGTACAAAAATTTCAAATGAAAAATTTCATTTAGGAAAATGGAGTCCTAGAAATTCTAATGGAAAATACGGAGGTTTTATCACTTTAAAAGATGGATTAGCTTTTTCTGTGAATACTATTTCAGCTCGTTTAATTTCAAAAATTACTCCAGGTCCAGTAATTAGCTTAGCGAAAAAAATGGGTATTATTTCTATAATTCCTAAACATCCATCTATTGCACTTGGTTCTGCTGATTTGACTTTATATGAAATGACAGGAGCATTTAATACATTTACAAATTATGGAAATTATATAAAACCCTCTATTTTAGTAAAAATAGAGAATGAAAATGGAAATTTAATTAAAGAGCATATAGATATTAGTAGAAGACAAGTTTTTAGCGAAGAAGTAGGATATATTATGTTAAAATTAATGCAAGGAGTAGTTAAATATGGAACAGCAAAAAGATTACAATCTTACAATCTTATAGGAGAAATAGCTGGAAAAACAGGAACAACAAATGAAAACTCAGATGGATGGTTTATAGGAATGATTCCTAATTTAACTACTGGAGTTTGGGTAGGTTGGGAAGATAGATTTTCTCATTTTGATAGCATTAAATTAGGACAAGGAGCAAATATGGCTTTACCTATATGGGCTTATTATATGAAAAGTTTGTATAAAGATATGAATTTGATTTATCATGATAAATTATTGTTTCACAAACCTAAAAATTATCAATCTTATTGGGATCATTGCAATGATGAAATCCATCATCATATTAAAGAAGAAAACGTGATTAATGAAGAAGAAAAAGAAGAGGAAAAAAAATCTTTAAAAGAAATTATAGATTTTGATAAAAAATTGAATTTAGAAAATTGAAAATATTATGATAAATAAGTAATATATGATCAAAAAAATATTAATATTGGATAAAAATCATCCTTTTATTATATATAAATTAAAAAAAAAAGGATTTATTTGCGATGAAAATTACAACGATACAACAGATCAAATTAATTTATCTACATATGATGGTGTCATTTTAAGAAGTAGATTAAAAATAGATAAGAAATTTATTGAAAAAGCTACAAACTTAAAATTTATAGCTCGTATTGGATCTGGAACAGAAAATATAGATAAAGATTATGTTATAAAAAAAGGAATCACTTTAATTTCTTCTCCAGAAGGAAATAAAGATGCAGTAGCAGAACATGCTATAGGAATGCTTTTATGCATGATGAATCATATAATTCATTCACATCAACAAATCATTACAGGAAAATGGAGCAGAGAGACCAATAGAGGAATAGAAATTATGGGAAAAACAATAGGGATTATTGGATATGGAAACACAGGAAAAGCTTTTGCAAAAAAACTATCAAATTTTGAGGCTAAAATATTCTGTTATGACATTTTGCCTGAAGTAGGAGATATTTACGCAAAACAAGTAAACATAAGTACTATTTTTAAAAAATCAGATGTAATAAGTTTACATGTTCCTTATACAAAAAAGACAAAGGGAATGATAAACTATAATTTTATAAAAAAATTTTCTAAACCTTTTTATTTGATAAATACTTCTCGTGGAAGATGTTTAATTACAAGTCATTTAGCAAAAGCATTAAAAAATGGAAAAATATATGGAGCATGTTTAGATGTATTAGAATATGAAAATTTTTCTTATAGTAATATTTTTTTAAATCAAAAATTTCATAAAAGTTTTTTCTATCTTATTCATTCTAATAAAGTCTTATTTACACCACATATTGCAGGATGGACTAAAGAATCAAAATTTAAAATGGATAGACAAATTGTGGAAAAAATTATTTTTTTAAATCAAAAACTTCATAAAACATGATTTTGTAATTATTATAAAAATTAAATTTTTTTGTTTTTTTGACTCTTAATATACATCTTTTAAGTATCTTCCTTCTTGTTTCATTTTTTTCAAAAAAAATGTAGAATTACATTTCCCTACTTCTTCTATAACACGAGATATCATTTTTTCTACATCTACACTCATAGGAGTTTTATTACCACAAATATAAACATAGGCTCCATTTTTGATCCATGAAAAAAATTCTATTCTATTTATCCATATTTTATCTTGCACATAAATTTTTCTTTCCTGATCTCTAGAAAAAGATAAAATAATACGATAAAGAATTCCTTTTTTTTTCCAATTTATAATTTCTTTTTTGTATAAAAAATCTGTATCAAAATGTTGATCTCCAAAAAACAACCAATTCTTACCCGTAGCTTTTATCGCTTCTCTTTCATATAAAAAAGAACGAAAAGGAGCAATTCCAGTTCCAGGTCCAATAAGAATTATATTTTTATCAAAATCAGGTAATTTAAATATTTCATTTTTATAAATGAAAAAATATAATTCATCTCCTATTTTAAGTTTAGATAAAAAATCAGAACAATGACCATATACCGTTTTTCCATTTAATTGAAAACGATGACGAGATACAGTAATATGAATAACATTTTTATGAGCTTTAGGAGATGAAGAAATAGAATATAATCTAGGTTTTATAGGCTCTATAATTTTTATTAAATCTTTTAAAGAAAATTCATTTTTCATAGGAAATTTTATTAAAAGATCAATAAGTTTCCATTTTTTTTTTAAAGAAATATTTTTTTTTTCTGATAAAAAAGAATATTTCTTTAAAAAGTTTTCAGATAAAAAAAGAATATTGAATTTTTTTTTCAAAAGATAAAATATTTTATTTTTTTCTTCATATTTATATTCTTCAAATTCTTTTTTTCTATTTTTTTTTACATATTCTATAATATGATCTCTTTCTCTAGAAGGATTTTCAGGAAATATACCTATAGAGTCTCCAGGAGAATATTCAATTTTATTTGAAACGAAAATTTCAATATGATGAATTTCTTTATTCGAACTTTTTTCTTGATTATTTAAAATTATATTTTTTAAAATTTTTCCACATATTTTTTGATTTTTTTTTTTCGTATAAATTTCATTTTTTTTTTTTTTAAAAAAATTTAAAATTTCGTTTCCCCATTTATTTGATTGATTTTCATAATCTACGTCACATTTGTATAATGGAATAATTCTTATTGCTCCTATATCATACAAACGTTTATCTACATCTTCTCCTGCTTTACAAAAATAAGTATAGGATTTGTCCCCCAATGCTAATACGCTATATTTCAGATTTTTTAAAAACAAATTTTTATTATGATGAATAAAATCAAAAAAAGATTTTGCAGAAGAAGGAGGTTTTCCTTCCCCATGTGTACTCATTACAATAAAAAAATAATCTTCTTTTTCTAAATTTTTTAAACAATATTGATCTAAACTAATTAATTTTATTGGAATTTTTTCTTTTTTAGCTTTTTCATAAATATCAAAAGCTAAGTTTTTAGCATTACCTGTTTCTGTACCATAAACCAACGTAATTTTTTTTTCCTCTTTTTTGATTTCTTTAGAATCTTTTTTTTTATAAAATAATAATCCGGATATATAGCCACACATCCATATCATTTCTTCTTGAGAGGATTCTTCTATTAATTTAAAAAATATTTTATTATTTGATTCAGATAACATTTGAATTTTTTTTTAATACTATAAAATTGTTCATAATATTTTTAGAATAACTTTTTTATTCAAAAAAACCGAAAAAACTACAATTTTACCATTTTTAATCAATAAACTAAAAAAACAGAAAATAAAATGATTCATTTTTTTTTCTTAAAAAAGATTATCAACTGATAAATATCTTTCTCCAGTATCATAATTTACTGTTAAAATTGTGGATTTTTTTGAAAAATTAGATAATTGTTTCTCTATAGCAGACAATGAAGCTCCAGTAGATATTCCAACAAGAATTCCTTCTTTTTTGGCCATTTTTCTAACATAATGAAAGGCATCTTCTTTAGAGACTAAAAAAGAACCATCTAATATTTTGACATTCAAAATAGACGGAATAAAACCTGCACCTAGTCCTTGTAAAGCATGAGAATTTGGTTCTCCTCCAAATATAACTGGTGATTCTATAGGTTCCACAGAGAATATTTTTATATCCGGAAACTTATTTTTCAATACTTCTCCTATTCCGGTAATATGACCTCCAGTTCCCACTCCTGTAATGAAATAATCTATTCCTTTAGGAAAAGCGTTTATTATTTCTTTTGCCGTTGTATTTTTATGTATATTTGGATTCGAAATATTATCAAATTGTTTAGGCATCCAAGAATTTGGAATAGTGTTAATTAATTCTTCTGCTTTTTGAATTGCTCCTCTCATTCCCTGTTCTTTTGAAGTTAAAACAAATTTTGCTCCAAAAATAGAAAATAATTTCCTTCTTTCAATACTCATAGATTCTGGCATAACTAAAATTAAACGATATCCTTTTACAGAACAAACCATAGCTAATCCTATTCCTGTATTTCCAGAAGTTGGTTCTATAATAATATCTCCTTTGTGAATTTTTCCTTTTTTTTCTGCATCTTCTATCATAGATAAAGCTATTCTATCTTTTATGCTTCCTCCAGGATTATTTTTTTCCAATTTTATCCATACCTGATGATTAGGAAATAATCTTTTAATACGTATATGAGGCGTATTTCCGATAGTTTTTAAAATGCTATCAACTTTCATTTCTTTTATATCATAAAATTAATGGGATCAGGAAAAGGACTGTTATTTCTCATTTTTATTTCGTTTTTTTGATATACTATAGAAAAAGGAGGTATACTTTTTGTCAACCAAACATTCCCTCCAAGTACACTATCATGACCTATTATAGTTTTTCCTCCTAAAACAGTGGCCCCAGCATAGATTGTGACTTTATCTTCTATTGTAGGATGACGTTTTGTATTTGCTAATTTTTTATCTACATAAATAGCTCCTAAAGTTACACCTTGATAGATTTTAACTTTATCTCCTATTTTCGTACTAGAACCTATAACAATTCCTGTTCCATGATCAATAGCGAAAGCCTTTCCTATTGTTGCAGATGCATGGATATCCACTCCCGTTTTACTGTGTGCATATTCTGTAATCAATCTGGGAATAATTGGAATTTTTTGAATCCATAATTGATGTGCAATCCTATATAATGCAGTAGCAAAAAAACCGGGATAAGAAAGAAAAATTTCTTCTATAACTGTTGCGGCAGGATCAGATTTTAATATTGCATTAGCATCTATTATCAACGTTTGATAAATATTAGGAATTTCTTGAAAAAAAACTCGAGTAAGAGTATTAGAATTTTTTTTATTTATATTCAATTCAATAAAAATTTCATACAAAAGTATTTGTAATTTTTCGTATTCTTTTTTAAAAAAAACTACATCATTCAAAATATTCTGATTAGGAGTAAATAAAGTATGAAATAATTTTTTCACAAAAATTTCAGATTTATTTTTATTAGGAATAATCTTTTTATTTTTATTATTTTCGAATATAGTTGTTAAAAAATCTAACATTTATTTTTTTTTGATTTTATTGGATTA